>CBIGSA010000133.1:0-9149 GCA_966192215.1 uncultured Devosia sp.
GAGATGCTGGACCATGCGCTCGGCGGACGAACGATCCACCTTGCGGCTGTGGCGCGACCTCAGGATGGATCCCGGCTCAAGGCCGGGATGACATCGGGGGCGGGAGAGATCGTGCGGCGGTCACAGATCGGCTAGCGCCCGTAAGGGTCCCAGCCGTTGGCCTGGAAGAGGGCGATGATGTAGCCGAAGGTGAAGGCGAAGGCGGTTTCGAAGGGGGACTCGCCGTCGATGTCGGGGACATGGTCGGGCATGATCATGCAATCGACGCCAGCTTCCTTGTAAAGTCGCAGGGCGGCGGGCATGTCCATGTCGCCGGCATCGGGGAACTCCTCGGTGAAGGAGTACCGCCCGCCCTTGATGTTGCGGAAATGGACGTTGAAGATTTTCTTGCGCTCTCCGAACCAGCGGATGATGTCACCAATCTCCTCGCGCGGATTTTCCAGGCTTTCGGCAATGGTGCCCTGGCAGAAATTGAGCCCGTGATAAGGGCTTTCGGCGATGGAGACGAATTTCTTGAGGCCTTCGGCACTGCCGAGGACGCGCTCCTCCACACCCTTGTAACCCGGCGGGGTCAGCGGGTCATGCGGGTGGCAGGCCAGGCGCACCTTGCTCGCCTCGGCAACGGGCACGACGCGCTCGAGGAAATAGGTGATGCGCTCCCACATCTGGTCGGCACTCACCTGCCCTGCCCGCGTCAACCTATCCGCATCGGTGACCTGATCGGCCCGATAGGTGGAGAGCACGGCGCCGCCACGGCCGCGCTCGGAGGGCGTGCGGGGAATGCCCAGGATGTTGAAATTGTATTTGGCGGCCTTGATGCCCAGATTGCCCAGCATTTCGATGAGGCGGCAGATGCCCTCCAGTTCCCGCTCGCGATCGGGCTCCTGCCCCAGGACGATGCCGGGCGAGCGGACTTTATCGATGCCGGCGGACGAGAGCGGGAGCTGGACCATGTCGAGCACGAGACCGGCGGCGTGGATGCGATCGATATGGCGGGCAAGGGTGTCACGCGTCCAGTCATAAGGACTGCCGGCCGGATCGACACAGACATGGACAATGCCCAACTGGGCCAGTTGCCGCAGATAGCGGTCGCCCACCTGCTCCAGCTTGTCACCACTGAGCTGAGTGCCGATATACATGACTTGCCTCACGTTTTATGATTTCTCAAAAGTTGTATGATAGATTTGAGCATGCTACAAGGGATGCATGCCGCAAGCGATGGAAAAGGGCGAAAAATACCGTGCCTGGCGGCCATCGCAGGATGACAGGTTCGGCCAGATTTGCCTGTTCACACGTGGTGAGGATCGGGTAACAGACTGTTAGCATCGACGATGCGGACGCGTGAATCCAGAAACGGCAAAACAGATGGCGGAAATCGAAGCATTGCGACTGACAGACCGGGTGAAGAACGGGCTGATCCGCATGATTGCTGAGGATGGTCTGCAGCCCGGCGACAAGCTGCCCCCGTCGGACCGTTTGTGCGAGCAGTTTTCGGTGAGCCGCACGGTGGTGCGCGAAGCCATAGCAAGTTTGAAGGCCGAAGGGCGGCTACGCTCGCTGCGCGGCAGTGGCGTCTATGTCAGCGAACCACCCAAGCTTATCGGCGGCAGCTCGATGTTCATGGAAGCGCCGCAGGATATCGGCGAGGTGCTGGACTTCATGGAATTTCGCATGAGCGTGGAAATCGAAGCTGCAGGGCTGGCGGCCGAGCGCCGCACGGAAACCAACCTGCTGCGCATGGAACAGGCGATGAGCCAGTTTGCGCGGCATCTGGAAGACAATTCGCTGGCCACCGACGCCGATCGCAGCTTCCACCGGGCCATAGCCGACGCGACAAACAATTCACGGTTCCGCCTGTTCGTGGACGAAATGGGCGAAAGACTCATTCCACGCCGAGCGCTGGGCGCCAGCTTTACCGACGAGAAGGACAAGTCGGACTTTCTCGAGACGATCCAGAGCGAGCATCGGCGCATTTTCGACGCCATCAGCGACCGCCGGCCGGACGAGGCACGGGCAGCCATGCGGCACCATCTGGAGGGTGGGCGCCGGCGCTACCGCGAGTGGAGCCTGGCACATGACACAGGGCGGTAAAGCCGGCGAGCCGAGCTTTCTCGTACGGGAACGGTTCGGCGTGGGGGAAAGCCCGATCTGGGACGGGGCGCATGGACGGCTGCTGTGGTGCGATATTCCGGCGGGGGTGATCCACGCAATGGACGTCGACAGCGGAGCGCGGCAGAGCTGGCAGTTCGGCGAACCAGTGCCCAGCCTGGGGCTGGCGCAGAATGGAAGGCTGGTGGTGGCGCTGCGCGATACCGTGGTGCTGTTCGATCCGGAAACCGGACAGCGCGAGACGATCGCGCGCGTCGAGCATGCCAAGGTCGGCATGCGGCTCAATGACGGCAAGGTGGGACCCGATGGCGCCTTTTGGGTGGGCAGCATGGATGGCAGCGGCGATGGTACGCCCGCGGCGCGGCTCTATCGCGTGGCGCCGAACGGCGATGTGCGCGTGGTGGCCGAGGGCATCGCCATTTCCAACGGGTTGGCGTGGAATGCGGCGGGGGACCGAATGTATCATTCGGACTCGCGCGGCGATATCTGGCTCGATTGCTGGGATTTCGATGCGGCGACGGGCGCGGTCAGCAACAGGCGGCGGCTGCGGCAGCATGACGAGGCGGCGGGGCGACCCGATGGCGGGGCCTGCGACATGGCGGGGAATTACTGGTCGGCGGGGCCATCAGCGGGGCGGCTCAACCGCTTTTCGGACGAGGGAGAATTGCTCGACTGGATCGAACTGCCGATCGCCACGCCGACAATGCCCTGCTTCGGGGATGACGACATGCGGACGATCTATGTGACCAGCCTAGACTCCAAGGCGGGTGACGGGCGGGACGGTGTAGTGCGGCTGCGGGTAGAGGTTCCCGGCGTGCCAGTGGGGCGGTTCGGGACCTGACGGTTGATTGCATCAGAAATGTTGATAGACATGATGTCGACACATTCTGCCCCGGAACGCCTTTGCCATGAGCCGCAATTTTCTCGTCGTCGACCCTGAAGAGGGCATCGAGGTCCTCAAGGGGCTGGCATCGCCGATCCGGGTGAAGATCCTCAAGCTGCTGCATATGCAAGGGCCGATGAACGGCAATGATATTGCCGAGAAGCTCGACCTGCCGCAATCGACGGTCTCGACCAATATCCAGATCCTGGAAGGGGCCGGGTTGATCCGCACCGAGACGCAGAAGGCACGCAAGGGCAACCAGAAGATCTGCCATTCGACGTTTGATGAAGTGCTCGTGATGTTCAAGGAGGACATCAGGCCGCTCAAGTCCAACGCGATCGAGGTGGCGATGCCGCTGGGGCTCTATACGAGCTGCGAAGTCTCGGCGCCGTGCGGGCTGTGCTCGACGGACGGGATTATCGGGCTGCTCGACGTGCCCGATACATTTCTCGACCCGGACCGGATGAAGGCCGGGCTGATCTGGTTCACGCGGGGCTATGTGGAATACCAGTTTCCCAACAATGCCAAGCTGAGCCAGAACAAGATCGAGGCCATGGAATTTTCCATGGAGCTGAGCTCGGAAGTGCCGGGCACATCGGCGGACTGGCCAAGCGACATCACCCTTTCGGTCAATGGCACCGAAATCGGCACCTGGATGAGCCCGGGGGATTTCGGGGACAAGCGTGGCGTCTATACGCCGGACTGGTGGAAGCTCAAGGGCAGCCAATATGGCAAGCTCAAGAGCTGGCGGGTGACTGCCGATGGTACCTATGTCGACGGGATGAAGATTTCTCCGGTATCGCTGGTAGACCTGGATCTGGCCAACCACCATTCGATCCGGCTGCGGATCGGGGTCAAGGCAGAGGCCAAGCATCCGGGAGGCATCAATATCTTCGGTCGCGGCTTCGGGAATTACGACCAGGATATCGTGATGCGGTTGCAGACGGAGCGGTAGGGATTGCTTCGAAGAGAGCTTTGGTGGTCGGCAGAACTACCCCCAGGCGCTGCTACGGTCCTTCGGACCGATCGGCGCTCAACAGGCAGCGTGGGCAGGAACCGATAGGCTTCCAGCCGATCCTGCACAAAAAATCATATTTATTACTCTCCTGCTCTTGCGTGATCGCGCCGGCCTCGTTTACAACCGAGCAACTGATATAAATCAGAAAATCGGGATTGGAGGATAAGGTGAAGGCTTCGGTCGTCGCGCATAAGGATTTCACGGTCAGCAAGATCGACGATCGGGTCTATGGGGCCTTTCTCGAGCATCTGGGGCGGGCCATTTATGAAGGCATTTACGAGCCTGGCCATCCGAGTGCCGACAAGGACGGGATGCGCGGGGACGTGGCCAAGCTGGTCAAGGACCTCAACGTGCCCGTGGTGCGCTACCCAGGCGGCAATTTCGTTTCGGCCTATAACTGGGAAGACGGCATCGGACCGCGCGAACAGCGCCCTACCCGGCTGGACCTGGCCTGGCATACGTCCGAGAGCAATGCGGTGGGTGTGCATGAATTCGCCGACTGGTGCGCGACGGTCGGCACGGAAATGATGCTGGCGGTCAATCTGGGATCGCGCGGCGTCGACGAGGCGCGGAACTTCCTCGAATACGTGAACCATCCTGGCGGCAGCTACTGGAGCGACCTGCGCATCAAGAACGGCCGTAAGGACCCCTGGAATGTGCGCATGTGGTGCCTGGGCAACGAGATGGACGGGCCCTGGCAGGTCGGCCACAAGGATGCGGCGGAATATGGCAAGCTCGCCGCCAATACCGCGCGGGCCATGCGGATGTTCGACAGCAAGCTGGAGCTGATCGTGTGCGGCTCGTCGCATTCGGACATGCCCACTTTCCCGGACTGGGAACGCATCGTGCTGGAGCATACCTATGATCACATCGATCATATCAGCCTGCACATGTACTTTGCCAATCGCGACAAGAACACGGCCAACTACCTGGCGCTGAACCATAAACTGGATCGCTATATCGAGACGGTGGCCTCGACCATCGTGCAGGTGAAGGCGAAGCGGAAGAGCAAGCGCGACGTCCATATCTCGTTCGACGAATGGAATGTCTGGTACCACTCCAACAAGCAGGATCGGGCTATCCTCGATGGCGGCAGCGGCTGGCCGCATGCGCCGGGGCTCCTGGAAGACATCTACAATTTCGAAGACGTGCTGATGGTGGGGCTGATCCTCAACACCTTCATCCGCCGCTCGGATGTGGTGAAGATCGCCTGTATCGCGCAACTGGTGAATGTGATCGCCCCGATCATGACGGAAAAGGGCGGGCCGGCCTGGGCGCAGACGATCTATTACCCCTATTATTTCGCCTCGATCCATGGGCGCGGTACGGCGCTGAATCTCATCGTCAATTCGCCGGGTTATGACAGTGTGCACCAGGACAATACACCCTATGTGGACGTGTCGGGCGTGCATAACGAGGAAGAGGGCGTGCTGAGCTTCTTCCTGGTCAACCGGCATGCCAGCGAGGCGATCGATGTGTCGCTGAGCCTGCAGGGGTTCAACGCCGGCCAGGTGATCGACCACCAGGTGATGACGCACAATAATCTGGAGGCCGTGAATACGGCGCGCAACCAGACGGAGGTGGCGCCGCGCAAGGGGACCGGCGCGAAGGCGGAGAACGGCGTACTCAATGTGACGCTGCCGCCCTATTCGTATCAGATGCTGCGGGTGAAGGTTTAGGCGAGCCACCGGCATGCCGGTCGATTTCCTGGCCTTTCCCTGGTGAATGCCCGGAGCAAGCCTGCTTCGCGCCCGTTCATGAACACTGCCCTGCAAACGAAGGCGCACCGGAAACGGCGCGCCTTTTGCATTGTGTATCATGTTATCAGATTTACATCATGAAGCACGTTGACAACCCAATCGGTCCAGTTAAGTATGATTTATGATGGCGCCAGAGGGTGTCACGGATCGGCACGCGGGAGGCGTGCCGGCAAGGGAGGATGAGATGGATAGACGCAGTTTCATGTTGGGCACCGCGGCGGGCGCCCTGTTGATTTCAGCAAAGGGCCTGGCCTTTGCCCAGGAGGCCGCCGGCACCGCACCCGACCTGGCGGCATTTCCGCGGAACGAGACGCTGATCATTCACAACCCCGAAGGCGTGATCCGCAATCCGGCCTGGTTCAACAACTGGGTAATCGGTTCGGGCGCGGGGCTCTCCAACGGCCTGCATAACCTGACCACAGACACATTCTGGTTCATCGATCCCGATGCCGGCATCGAAGGCGCCAGCGAGAACGCCATCTACAATTCCCTGGCCGACGATCTGTGGCAGTACAATGAGGACTTCACGGAAATGACCGTGAAGCTGAAGCAGGGCATCTACTGGAGCGACGGCAACGAGTTCACCGCGGACGACGTGGTGTTCACGGTGGAAAAGCACAAGGCAACCCCGGGCCTGGCCCAGAACGGCGCCTATAATGCGCAGGTTGCCTCGGTCGAAGCGGTGGACCCCTATACGGTCAAGTTCACCCTCAACGGCCCCAATTCGCGTTTCCACACGCTGTTCTCGATCCGCTGGGGCGGCGCCTGGATCATGTCCAAGGCCCAATTCGAAGGCGTCGAGGATATCCTGAGCTTCCCGAACGATCCGCCGGTCAGCATCGGGCCCTATACGCTCCACTCCTACGATCCCAACGGCACCTGGTATATCTGGCAGCGCCGCGAGGACTGGCAGCGTACCGCGCTGGGCATGATTGCAGAGCCCAAGCCGAAATTCATCATCTACCGCAACAATATCAGCCCGGATAACCGCCTGATCGAAATGCGCAACGGCAATCTCGACATGGTGCATGACCTGTCGCCGGAAGCGACCTTCTCGATCATCAAGGACGATCCGCAGGTACAGGGCTGGTTCCCGGGCTTCCCCTATGCCCACCCCGATCCGACGCTGGTCATGGCGATCTTCAACCTGCAGAAGCCGCTATTCACCGACAAGCGCGTCCGCTGGGCCCTCGCGCTCATGCTCGATGCCCGCGCCATGTCGATGGCGTCCTATCGCGGCGCGGCGACCCTGTCGGCCATCTCGGTGCCGCCCACCGGTACGCATCCACGCGACTACCATGCACCGCTGCAGGAATTCCTGACCAATTACGAGATCACGGCGGGCGGCAATACCGTCAAGCCATACGATCCGACTATCGGCATGCAGATCGCCGACATGGTGCGCGGCCAGTTCCCCGATGCGCCGACCGACGAGACCGCCATCCGCAACGCGTTCGGCTACGGGTGGTGGAAGCAGGATATCGCCACGGCGGAAGCCCTGCTGACCGATGCCGGCTTCACCAAGAACGGCAACCAATGGATGATGCCTGATGGGCAGCCCTTCAGCTTCTCGGTGATGGTACCGACCGATGGCGTGGTGAACCGCCTCGGCGCGATCATCGCCCAGACCTGGGCGCAGAACGGCATCGGTGCGGAGATGGAAGCGGCCTCGGACACCTGGGACCGCCAGCGCGTCGGCAACTACGACGTGAACATCTCCTGGGCCGTGGAAACCTGGGGCGGTCACCCCGACCTCAGCTTCTTCCTCGACAGCTATCATTCGGAATACATCCGGCCGCTGGGCGAATCCCAGCCGGATCGCAACTGGATGCGCTGGGAAGATCCGCGTCTCGACGCGCTGATCGAAAAGATCCGCGGCAGCGACTTCAACGACCCGGTGGGCATCGAATATGGCCATGAATTCGTGAAGCTGCATCTCGAGGAGATGCCGAACATTCCGATCATGTCCTACAACGTGTTCTCGGTGCAGTCGAACCGGTTCTGGACCGGCTGGCCGAATGCCGAGAACCCCTATGCCAACCCTGTGACCAACTGGTCCAACGGCCGATACATCTTCACCCAGATCTCGCCGGTCGAAGGCGCGGTGTAACCAACGTCCTCCCAGGGATCGGGCTTACGCCCGGTCTCAAGGAGGGGCGCGCCCTCCGGCGCGCCCCTTCCCGTTCCGTAAGCGCTGGACGCCAGCGCGGACGCAACGGGAAGGCACGGATCCCCATGCCCGCAGCCTGGCTGCGGCGGCACGGCCCGGCAAGTTCAAGGAGTCCTGATGCAGGCCTATCTCTGGTTCATCGGCAAAAGACTGCTGCAACTGCTGGCAGTTATCTTCTGCGCCATATCGGCGACATTCCTTGTGACGCATCTTTCGCCCATCGACCCGGTGGAACAGGTACTTGGACGCCTGTCGGCTCGATCGAACCTGTCGCCCGAAGCCATCGAGGCCACACGCGTGGCACTGACGGAGATGTACGGCACCAACCAGCCGATCCTGCAGCAATACTTCAACTTCTGGGCGCGGCTGGTGCGTGGCGATCTCGGACCCTCGCTGCTCGCGTTTCCGACCCCAGCCATGGATCTTGTCGGGCGGGCCATGCCCTGGACGCTGGGTCTGCTGGTGACCTCTACGCTGATCACCTTCGTGATCGGCAACCTGCTGGGCGCTCTGGCCGGCTACAACCCCGACAACCGGTTCCTCAAGGCTTTCGGCCTGCTGTCCATGGGCATCCAGCCGATCCCCTATTATATCGTGGCCTTCATCCTGCTCATCATCTTCGGCTATTTCTGGCCTATCCTGCCGGTATCCGGCGGCTTTGCCATGGACGTGCGGCCGGGCTGGAGCTGGCAATATGCAGGCTCGATCCTCCAGCATTCGATCCTGCCGGCCCTATCGCTGGTACTGGTCGGGTTCGGAGGCTGGTTCCTGGGCATGCGCGCCCTGGTCAGCAATGTCATCAACGACGACTATGTGACTTATGCCGAGCTGGCAGGCGTCGACCGCTCGACCATTGCCGGCAGCTATGTGATCCGCAATGCAGTCGTACCGCAGCTGACGGCGCTGGCCATGGCCATTGGCGGCGTGTTCTCGGGCACGGTGATTACCGAACAGGTATTCAACTATCCGGGCCTGGGGTCGCTGCTGATCGACGCGGTGAACTATGGCGACTATTCGCTGGTGCTGGCGGTTTCGACCGTCTCGATCACCGCGGTGGCGGGGGCGATCTTCATCGTCGACCTGCTCCATCCCCTGCTCGATCCTCGCGTCCGTGCGGAGTAAGCCATGTTTGCCGTTCTGCTCGACCTCATCCGCTACAATTTCGAATTCGCCATCGTGTTGATCCTGGTGGCCATCGTGGTGATCTTT
>CBIGSA010000134.1:0-9138 GCA_966192215.1 uncultured Devosia sp.
AAGCACCACGGCGCGCTGTTCCATGCCTCGGCTATCTTCCCCGGGACATCGGTCATCGTCATCGGCGAAACGCACGCCTATGCCGGCCGGCATTTCTGCCCCGCCTGCGGCTCGTCCGTCTTCTCCCGCAGCGACGACGAAATCGAGATCAACCTCGGTTCCCTCGATGCACCCGACCAGTTCGTGCCCAGCTACGAACTTTGGACCATCCGCCGCGAATCCTGGCTCCCGCCATTCGCGCTCAAACATTATGAGCGCGACCGCGAATCCACGAGCCGTTCCGAAGAATAGGCCAGTCAGCCATGAGGGGGAGAGTATGGTACGCCCAAGGGGAATCGAACCCCTGTTCCCGCCGTGAGAGGGCGGTGTCCTGACCGCTAGACGATGGGCGCGGAGCAAGGAACTCGATGCTAGCTGTCAGCGGTCCCGCCAGCAAGGGGGAATGGTACGCCCTAGGGGAGTCGAACCCCTCTCTGCACCGTGAAAGGGTGCCGTCCTAACCGATAGACGAAGGGCGCCTAAGCGCTGGTGGACCGTATAGTTGGGACCTTTGTGATGCGCAACCCCTTGTGCGCGCAATCCGGATTTTTTTAACAGCCCGAGAAAGTCACCGGGCGATTGTAGCCGCGCGGCCGGTCGCGCACGTCCACATGGATGAAGCTCTTGCCCGGATAGCAGCCCAGCCCGCCCACGCTGCTCGTATTCATGGCGTAGGCGATGAGCTGGCCCTTGTCGACGCCCGGAATGTAGAAATCGGCCGCCATGCATTTGGTGTGGTAGGAATTGTCCGCGCCGCCCGCCGCGGCATTATGCTGGCCGTCCCGGTAGCCCGAGCTCATGATGACCTTCTTGCCGAAATGGCCTTCGAATTCCCAGATCAGGAAGCGCAGCTTGGGCGAGAGGCAGAGCGCGTTGACCTCGCGGCTGGAGACGAACGTGCCCCAGTCGCTGCGCTTGCCGGCATATCCCGCGCCGCTCGAGCTGGCAAACATCGCCATGGGGGCACAAGCTGCTAGCACCAGCGCGGTGACCACGATTGCGGCGATGGAACGGGTTTTGGTCGGCATGGCGGCTTCCGAAAGACCCCTGTTGCGCTTGCGCAACAGGCAATGGTCCACTCTGTGAAGTCGCTAAAATACGATTGGTTTCGCTAACCGCCAGCTAAGCAGGACGGTTAACGAATTTCACCGATCTCGTTCGTCGATGCTAACAGTCCGCTAGCCGATCTTCACCATTTGCCGGTATTCGGCATGGACAGCCACGGCTCCTGCGGCGGGAGTGATCCGTCTTGGATCAGCTCTACCGAAATACCGTCCGGCGAGCGCACGAAGGCCATATGCCCGTCGCGCGGCGGCCGGTTGATAACCACGCCCATATCGCTAAGATGCTGGCAGAGCTTGTAGATATCATCCGTGCGATAGGCCAGGTGCCCGAAATTCCGCCCGCCCGTATACTCTTCCGGGTCCCAGTTATAGGTCAGTTCCACCTCGCCGCCCGTATCGCCGGGCGCCCGCAGGAAAATCAGCGTATAGCGACCCTTCTCATTCTCGCTCCGCCGCACCTCTTCGAGACCTAACCCCTCGCAATAAAAGCGCAAACTGTCTTCGACATTGGTCACGCGGACCATCGTGTGCAGGTATTTCATACTGCTATCTCCTTTGGCGAAATCGTTTGCCGGATGGCCTAGCAAGCGCCCGCCCGCGCCGCAACCGCTGCAATTCCAAACAGAGTCTTAACAATTGGCTTTGAATCGGACAGAGTGTCCTTCTGTCTTGTGGCGTACCTCGCGGCGGCGAGGCGAGTAAAAAGGGCTTTGGGGAGCAATGGGGGCCAAGTTCACTGGCGAAGGCGAAGAGGGCACGGACCTGTCCGGAGAGACGGGGTCGGCCAGCCGCAATTCTGCACTGTCCCGCGAGGCAGGGCACGACGCCACGATCGAGGTTTCCGGCGCCATCAAGTGGTTCGATGCCGGCAAGGGCTTCGGCTTTATCGTCCCCGACAATGGCATGCCCGATGTGCTGCTGCATGTGACCTGCCTGCGTCGCGACGGCTATCAGACCGCTTATGAGGGCGCGCGCATCGTCGTCGAGGCGCTCAATCGCCCTGGGGGTCTGCAGGCCTTCCGTATCATTTCCATGGACGAATCGACCGCCCGCCACCCGGCCCAGATGCCGGCGCCGCGTACCCATGTCGTGGTCGAGCCCACCTCCGGCATGGTTCGTCTCGAGGTGAAATGGTTCAATCGCATTCGCGGCTTCGGCTTCCTCTCGGCCGGCGAGGGCACGCCCGACGTCTTCGTGCATATGGAAACCCTGCGCCGCTTCGGCATCACCGAATTGCGGCCGGGCCAATATGTGCTGGTGCGCTACGGCAATGGTCCAAAGGGCCTTATGGTCGCCGAAATCCGGCCCGATGGTTGGGGCGACGCGCCGTCCTCCCACTAGGAATCCCGACATGATGATGCTTGCCCAAGGCCTTGCCCCGGTGCTCCGCCGCGCCGCGGTGCTTGCGGCCATCGCTGCTGTGTCCCTGCCATTGGCCGCCTGCAGCGACGAAGGCAAGCTGGTGCTGCATTCATCGACCGGCGATCACAGCTTCAATGTCGAAGTGGTCGATACGCCAGAAAGCCGGGCCAAGGGCCTGATGTTCGTGCAGGAACTGGCCGATGATGCCGGCATGCTGTTCGACTTCAAGGAAGAGCGCCCGGTTTCCTTCTGGATGCGCAACACGTTCATTCCACTCGACATGATCTTTGTTGGCGCTGATGGGGTGGTGAAGAATATTCACGTCAATGCCCGCCCCCACGACGTGACGGGGATTCCCTCCGAAGGGCCGGTGCAGTTCGTGCTGGAAATCCCCGGCGGCCGCTCGGTCGAGATCGGGCTCAAGCCCGGCGACACGATGGAACACGATCGGGTCGGGGCGCCGGTAAACTAGCGCTACAGCCGGTGTACGACCATGCAGTCGATCACGGCCCAGAGATGCAGGCTCGCCCCCACCACCACGAAGACGTGCCACAGCGCATTCTGGAACTTCAGTCTTTCCCACAGGTGGAACACGATCCCCAGTGAGTAGGTAATGCCGCCGGCCAGCAGCAGCCAGAGCGTGGTGGCCGGCAGCGTCTGGCCCAGATTCTGGAACACCAGCACACCGCTCCAGCCGATGGCCAGATAAAGCACGATAGCGAGTCGCCCGAAGCGCTCCGGCACGATCAGCTTCAGCGCCACCCCAATCAGCGAGGCGCCCCACACGAAGGTGGTCATCAACACCCCGGCGGTCGTGCCGCCGATCACGGCGAGGAAGGGCGTGTACGAGCCGGCGATGAAAAGGAAAATGGCCGCCTGGTCAAACCGCGCCAGTACCCGCTTGATGGGTGAGACCGGCCACAGATTATAGGCCAGCGACACACCCAGCACCGCCACCAGCGAGCCGACATAGACCACCAGTGCCGGCGCAACTTCAGGCGCCGTTTCAAGGATTGCGAAGGCCAGCAGGATCGAGCCGGCCGCGATGGCGACGATCAGCCCGAGCACATGCACGATCCCGTCCGCCACCAGTTCGGCAAGCGTGAAGGGCCGCTGTTCACGGCTCCACCACGAATATTTCGCTGCTGGTTTCTGCACGGTCTCTCCTCCTTGCCCCAAGTCTCGCGCAGGGAAGTGACCAGAATATTGCCGCAACGGGGTCATCCTGCGGCATCGTAAAGCCTGCCTCAACGCATCTGGTGAATAACCCCTTGCCCAGCAAGGCCCGTGCTTGACGAGTAACACGACCGTTACTACTGCATCGGATGATCTACTTCGGAACACCCATGCCGCCTCTTGCCGTCCTTGTCGCCCTGGCCGACCCAACGCGTTGCCGCATCATCGAAATCCTGCATCGGGGCGCCCAGCCTGTGCATGTGCTTGCGGGCCATTTCGACATCAGCCGTCCGGCTATTTCACGGCACCTCCGCGTGCTCCGGCAGGCCAGGCTCATCAGCGAGAAAAAGGTCGGGCGCGAAAACCGCTACGCGCTCCACGCCAGTCGCCTCAAGCCCGTGGAGGATTGGCTGGCCGGACTGACGTCCGTGGCAAGGCCGGTAGCGGAACCCAGGGCCAAAGCTGTGCTCCGGCCCAAGCCGAAAAAGCCCGCGAAGCCCGCTGCTGTCGCGATCGCTCCAGAGCCGGCAGTCAAAGCTGCGTCGCCCGCGCCAAGACCGGCGCCGGCACAGCCCGCCTCGCAGATGGGTTTCGACTTCTAGGCTAGGGCCGGTATTCCACGCCCAGTTCCTTCAGCGCCCGCCAGACCACGCGGCACGTCTGCGGCCGATGGCCCGGCGCATGCAGCAGGAAAACGTCAGGAATTCCGGCCACCTTGGCCACTTCCAGTTTGGCGCCGGTATCCGACACGTTACGAATGATGCAATTCAGACTGGCTTTGCCGAAAGTGATGCGAGCTTCGATATAGGTGTTCCGCCGCGGGGCAATCCTGCGCTCAAGCAGCAGGGCGGAGGGGCTGGCGGGCGATTTGGACAGATCACGCATACGGTCAGCTACCGACCCCGCCCTTGCCGAAGCGTTAAATCGCTGCCGCCTGCCGCGCGACTGGGTTAGCCGGGCCTGTATCGCTTCAGAGCATTTTTAAGGAAACTGGCGATCCCGGGAGGACTCGAACCTCCGACCAACAGCTTAGAAGGCTGCTGCTCTATCCAGCTGAGCTACGGGACCAGCACAGGGCCCCCATTTAGCGCATTTTCGTGCAAAGGGAACGCCCTTGTGAACCGCTATTGCACAGCCAGGGTCACCGGTGCGGCGAGGGCAGGGGGACGGGTCGTGGTTCCGCGCACAATCAGTTCAGAACTCAGCACCATATGCATCGGCACCCGGCTGCGACGTTCACCCTCAATCAGATCGATAAGCGCGCCCGCCGCGATCCGCCCCAGCGCGGCACGTGGCTGCCGCATCGTCGTGAGCGGCGGCCAGACATGCGCCGCCAGCGTTAGGTCGTCGAACCCGACGACCGATATGTCGTCCGGACACTCCAGCCCGTGCTGGCGCAGGCCGGAAATGAAGCCGATGGCGCTTTCGTCATTGGCGGCGAACATCGCCGTGGGCCGCTCGCAGAGCTGCATGAAAAGCTCCGCCGCGATCTGGCCGGCCTCCATGTCGAAGGCACCTGGCAACAGCCAGTCGGTGCGGATGTCGAGCCCGGCCGCCTGCATGGCGCGGGTAAAGCCCAGCTCGCGCTCGCCGGTCAACACATTGCTGCGGGGCCCCCTGATGTGGCCGATTCGGCTGTGGCCGAGCTCGATCAGGTGCCGGGTCGCCTGTTCGGCGGCATAGCTGTTGTCGGTCTTGACCGTATGGAATGGCGCATTGGGAATTTCCTCGCAGGCCACGATCAGCGGCACCGGGGCCGGGTCCCCGGTCAGGATCATCAACTGGTCGAGGTCCACCGAGCCATCGAACAGCAGCAGGCCGTCCACCCGGTTAGACATGAAATAATCCCGCATCCGCACCCCCGAACTGTTGCCGGGGAAGCGGTTGGCAACTAGCACGCCATAGCCCCGAGAAGCGGCTTCCCGCTCCACGGCATCGAGGATGACCGAGAAGAACGGATTGCCGATATCGGGCAGGGCGACGAGGATGGTTCGGGCCGTTCGTTGTCGTAGGGAACGCGCTGATTGGTTGGGTGTGTAGCCGGTGACGCGAACGGCTTCCGAAATGCGGGCACGGGTCTGCTCGCTCACCCTTTCGGGGCTCGAAAGGGCGCGGCTGACGGTAGCGGTGGACACCTCGGCAAAACGCGCAACATCTTGAATTGTCGGCGTTTTTTTTACCAGATTCATGCCTGGCAGCGCCCCCTCTCGCTGTCAGTAACCCAAACTGTCTAAATCGATCTTGACAGGTGCGCAAGGCGTGTACGAAACTCATGCAATCGATTGCAGAGATTTCGGGAGCCGAACGATGCAATCGATTACACGCCGCCAGCACGGGATGCTTCGCTAGAAGGCAACCTTGCGGCTGGCAGCTTCGCGGGAGCGCTTCGCTCCAAGTGATCGTTGGGAGGACATTCTTATGAAGAAGTTTGCAGTGGTTGCCACTATGGCGACCGCTTTGCTCGGGTCGACTGCTGTCATGGCTGCTGACCTCGAAGTGACGCACTGGTGGACCTCGGCTGGTGAAGCTGCCGCCGTCGCCGAATTTGCTCGCGTGTTCGAAGAGCAGACCGGCAACCACTGGGTGGATAGCGCCCTGGCCGGTTCGGGCACTGGCGCCAACCCCGTCATCATCAGCCGCATCATCGGCGGTGACCCGATGGGTGCGACCCAGATGAATACCGGCCGTGACGCCGAAGAGCTGATCCAGGCCGGCCTGATCCGCGACCTGACGCCGATCGTGGAAGAAATGGGCGGCCTCGACTTCTACGTCGACCAGTCCCTGCTCGAGCCGTGCACCTATGACGGCAAGATCTACTGCTTCCCGGTCAACATCCACTCGTGGGATTGGCTGTGGCTCTCCACCAAGGCCTATGAAACCATTGGCCAGCCCGTCCCGACCAACTGGGACGAGTATGTTGCCTCCTGGCCTGCTCTGCAGGAAGCCAACATCCTGCCGTTCGGCCTGGCCACCGGCTGGCCCTTCTCGGGCATTCCGGGCGTCCTGATGGCTGGTCTGGGTGGTTCGGACCTGGTCCTGGCGATCAACCGCGACAAGAGCGTCGACGCCGTTCGTGGCGAAGAGTTCCGCAAGGTTGCCGAGGCTCTCGACCACCTGCGCAGCGTGATCTCGCCTGAAACCATGGTCCCGTCCTTCGGTGACGTTGGCAACCAGCTCCTCGAGGGCACGGCTGCCGGCAACATCCACGGCGACTGGCTGCAGGGCGACCTGCAGGTGGCTGGCGGCGTTCCCGGCGAAGACTATGAATGTATCCCTGCTCTCGGCTTCGGCGACCAGCTGACCGGCGGTGGCGACTCGTTCTACTTCCCGGTTCTGCCCGAAGGCACCGACCCGGCCGTGATCCAGGCCCAGACCGATCTGGCCAAGATCCTGATCTCGCCGGAAGCCCAGCTCGCCTTCAACCTGAAGAAGGGCTCCATGCCGATCCGCACCGACATCGACCTGTCGGGTGCCAATGCCTGCATGAGCAAGGCTCTGAAGCTGCTCGACAACGGTCTGCTGCCCTCCGGTGACTTCGCGCTCTCCAGCGACACCCAGCAGCAGCTCCAGGATCTCAACACCGAGTTCCTTGACGACGACAGCATCACTGTCGACGACTACATTGAGCGCTACGCTTCGATCATCGAGTCGGCGGAGTAATACTCCGGCGGCCCGGATGGGACTGAGGTCTCATCGTTGAAAAGCGGTGGTCGGCCTTGATCGACAAGGTCGACCACTTTCTTATGGAGAGACGCAATGGCGGACACAGCCGTTCAGAGGGTAGAGAGCGCCGGAATATCCGGTCAGCGCGGCTTCCTTCGAAAAACCTTCCTACATAACCTGCCCGCCAAGATTGCGGCCCTTCCAATGGTCGCCACAGTGCTGGTCGTCTTCGTCGGCTGCACGCTCTGGACCATCTATTATTCTTTCACCAACTCGAAGCTCCTGCCCACCGGCAAGTTTGTCGGCTTCGACCAGTACGAGCGGCTTTTCTCCACTTCGCGCTGGAATGTATCGGTTACCAACCTGATCTCCTACGGCGCCATGTCGCTGGTCTGCACCCTGGTGCTGGGCTTCCTGCTCGCCGTGCTGATGGACCAGAAGATCCGCTTCGAAAGCGCCTTCCGCACCATCATGCTCTATCCCTTCGCCCTCAGCTTCATCGTGACGGGGCTGGTCTGGCAGTGGATCATGAACCCCACGCTGGGCCTGCAGGGCACCCTGCGCAATCTGGGCTGGGAAGGCTTCACCTTCGACTGGATCGCTAATCCGCGCATGGTTCTCTTCGCGCTGCTGATCGCCGGCCTCTGGCAGGGCGTCGGTTTCTGCATGGTTCTCATGCTGGCCGGCCTGCGCGGCGTCGATGATGAAATCTGGAAAGCTGCTCGCGTCGACGGCATTCCCACCTGGCGCACCTATGTTTCCGTCGTCCTGCCGATGATGCGCGGCGTGCTCGTCACTGCCGTGGTGCTTATCGGCTCCGGCATCGTCCGCCTCTACGACCTCGTCGTGGCGCTGACCAATGGCGGCCCGGGCATTTCCTCCGAAGTGCCGGCCAAATACGTTTACAACTACATGTTCTCGGGCGGTAACATCGGGCAGGGCCTTGCTGCGGCCAGCATGATGCTGCTGACCGTGCTCATCATCATGGTCCCCTGGGCTTACCTCGAATTTGGCGGAAAGGGACGACGCTCATGAGCCAGACCGCAACCATGGCCGGCTCCGCGCCGGAAACGGGCGGCACCGTCGCCGTCGAACCGCGTGGCCCTCGGCCCAAGCCGTTCTTTACCCCGACCAAGATCATCATCTATTCGGTGCTGGTCTTCTTCACCCTCTACTTCCTGTTTCCGCTCTATGTGATGGTGGTGACATCGTTTAAGACGATGCCCGAAATCCGCTTCGGCAACATCTTTGCCTTCCCCAGCCAGATCAATTTCGATGCCTGGGTCAAGGCCTGGACGTCCGCCTGCACGGGCTTGACCTGCGAGGGCTTGTCGCCCGGCTTCTGGAATTCGGTAAAGATCACCATCCCGAGCACCATCGTTTCGATCTTCATCGCCGCCGTGAATGGCTATGCGCTGGTGAACTGGCGCTTCAAGGGCTCCGAGCTCTTCTTCGCCATCCTGATCTTCGGTTCGTTCATCCCCTACCAGGTGTTCCTCTATCCGCTGGTGATGATCACTCGCGAGCTGGGCATCTTCGGCACGCTGCAGGCAGTTATCATCGTGCATACCATCTTCGGCATGCCGATCCTGACCCTGTTGTTCCGCAACTATTTCGCCTCGCTGCCGCAGGAACTGTTCAAGGCTGCCCGCGTCGATGGGGCAGGGTTCTGGCGCATCTTCTTCGAGATCATGCTGCCCATGTCGCTGCCGATTTTCGTGGTGGCGCTCATCCTGCAGGTCACCGGCATCTGGAACGACTTCCTGTTCGGTGTGGTCTTTGCGGGTACGCAGAACCTGCCGATGACGGTCCAGCTCAACAACATCGTCAATTC
>CBIGSA010000135.1:0-9130 GCA_966192215.1 uncultured Devosia sp.
CCAGAAGGTCTGCCAGCCATTGGCGCCGAGCGAGAGCGCGGCCTCCTCGTCCCCAGGACCCTGAACCTGCATCAGGGGGATCAGCTCGCGGGCGACGAAGGGGAAGGTGACAAAAATGGTGGCCAGCACGATGCCGGGCAACGCGAAGAGCACTTCGATGCCCATGGCCTTGAGCCAGGGGCCTAGAATGCTGCCGGCGCCAAAGAGCAGCACATAGACCAGGCCCGAAATCACCGGCGACACCGAGAAAGGCAGATCGATCAGGGTGATGAGGAAGGCCTTGCCCTTGAATTCGAACTTGGCGATGGCCCATGAGGCGGCGAGGCCGAAGACCACGTTGAGCGGTACGGCGATGGCCGCGACCAGCAAGGTGAGGCGGATGGCGGCCTGCGCATCCTTTTCACCAAGGGCGGCGAAGAAGGCGCCGACGCCCTTGCTGAAGGCCTCGTGGAAGACGGCATAGAGCGGCAGGACCAGAACCACCGCCATGAAGAGCAGCGCCAGGCCGATCAGCAGGAGCTGGACCGGACGGCTTTCACTGGTGGGCGAGACGCGGCGCTCGCGGCGGGCAGTGAGTCTAGTTGCCATAGCCATACCTCCGGCGGCTCCAGGCCTGGATGAGGTTGATGAGCAGCAACATGACGAAGGATATCAGCAGCATGACCGTCGCGATGACGGTGGCGCCGACATAGTTGAATTCCTGCAGGCGGATATAGATCAGCAGCGGAGCAATTTCGGACACGAAGGGGATATTGCCGGCGATGAAGATGATCGATCCATATTCCCCCACGGCACGGGCGAAGGCCAAGGCGAAACCGGTGAGAATGGCGGGCACGAGGCTGGGCAGGATGACGCGGGCGATGGTCTGCAGGCGGCTCGCACCAAGGGTGGCGCTGGCTTCCTCGACTTCGTGGCTCACCTCTTCGAGGATGGGCTGGATGGTGCGGACGACGAAGGGCAGGCCGATGAAGATCATGGCGATGACGATGCCCGCCGGGGTGTAGGCGATGCGCCAGCCCAAGGGCGCAAAGAGCGTGCCGATCGTGCCATTGGGGGCATAGATGGCGGTGAGGGCGATGCCGGCGACGGCGGTAGGCAGGGCAAAGGGCAGATCGATGATGGCATCGAAGATTCGGCGGCCCGGAAAGCGATAGCGCACCAGCACCCAGGCAATCAGCGTGCCGAAAATGACGTTGACACCGGCGGCGATGAGGGCGGTGACGAAGCTGACGCGGAGCGAACCCAGCACGCGCGGATCGGTGGCGGCTTTCCAGAAACCTTCCGGGCCCAACCCGGCCGAGCGGACGGCCAGGGCGAGCAGCGGGATCAGGATGACGAGCGAAAAATAGGTCAGCGTGAAGCCGAGCATCAGCCCGAAGCCTGGGATGACACTGGGTTGGCGGAAACTCCAGGCCCGGCGTCGTGCAGTCGAGACGGCGGTGCTCAAGCGGCGGCCCTTGATATGGCTGTCGTGGCGCAGTTCATGTCGACCTCTCAACCCGGTTCGGCGCGACTGACCCTAGTAGAATGGTCGGGTTTTATCAAAGCGAGCCAGTCGCGTTTGGCAGACGACGGGCGGAAAATAATTCTGTCGGGAGGGTGTGGGGAGAAACCGGGGGAGGTAGCCGGGGAAATCGGCGCCCTCCGGCTTGACCCGAAGGTGACGGCCGGTGGGTGGGGAGAGCAAAATCAGCGCGGGGGCGACCACAATGGCGTTTCGCGTTCCAGGGGGGCCATGGCGGTGATGTCCTGGCCACGGCGCATAGCGATGTTCATGCGGAAGGAATTGCCGATGCGCTCGGAGCGTTCGACGAAGAGCGCGGCAATGTCGGGCGGGCAGATGGTTTCCACGGTGCGGCGGAACAAGGCCAGCCAGCGCATGAAATGGGGATCGGCCAGCTCCGGGATGGCCATGTGCTTGGGCATGGGGCGGCCACCATAGCGGCCGGTGCCCAGCAGCATGGAGCTCCAGAAGTCGGCGATGAGATCGAGATGATGCGGCCAGGCTTCGGGTGCGATGATGCGATTGAAGATGGGGCCGATCAGCGGATCGCGGCGAACATCGGCATAGAAGCTGTCGACCACGGCGCGGATCATGGCTTCGTCGAGCCCCTCGGGGTTTTCCCAGCCGACGCGCTGGTGCCGCGTGCCAACGGGCGGGCGAGGATTGTCGCTCATGGCTCGATCTCGCGGATGGCGTAGCTGCAGCGGCGGCCGCCGGCCACGATATGCTCGTTGCGCACCACTTCGGCCGTGGGGCCGAGAACGGAACGGAAGACATCGAGCTCGGCGCGGCAGAAGCCCTGGCAGGCCGTGGCTGCAGCGCAGATGGGGCAATGATTTTCGATGAGGACGAGGGAGCCATCGGGCTCTTCGCGCCAATCGGCCATATAGCCTTCGGCCGAGCGCAGGTCGGCCAAAGCGGCAACCTTGTCGCGCAGGCTGGCGCGGTTGGCCAGATCGGCCTCATAGGCGGCACGGGTTTCGGCTTCGCGGATGGAAATCAGCTTGTCGAGGGCCTCATCGCCCAGCGAGCCCTTGATAATGCCGAGCAATTGCACCGTGAGCGCGGCGTGGGTGTCGGGGAAGCGGGATTGCGCCGCCGGGGTGAGGCTCCAGCTCTGGGTGGGGCGTCCTACCCCACGCGCTTCGCTGGTGGCCACGACCAGGCCTTCCTCAGCCAGGCGGGCCAGCTGCTGGCGCGCGGCTTCGCCGGTCGTGCCGAGCCTGCCGCCCAAGGCGGCGGCGGACATGGCGCCGTGCATCTTGAGCGCCATCAACACCCGCTCGGCGGGGCTGCGCGGCGACCAAGTGGCGCTTTCAGGAGCGGAGGTCACATTTTCCAAGTTCTGGCTTGACATATCAAGGCCGGAGGTTTTCAAAGTCACGACTTGGAATAAGCACCAGCGCCGCCAAATGCAAGCGCCGGTGTTGTCGCACCGCCCGAAAGGAACCGAAAATGGCCTTTGAACTTCCCGCCCTGCCCTATGCCCACTCTGCCCTGGCCGAACGCGGCATGAGCCAGGAAACGCTGGAGCTGCATCATGACAAGCATCACCAGGCCTATGTGACCGCGCTCAACGGGTTCGTGGAGAAGAATGCGGACCTGGCCAACAAGTCGCTGGAAGAAATCATCGCCTTTGCCAATGGCAAGGCGGAGCTGGCACCGGTATTCAACAATGCCGGCCAGCACTGGAACCACATCCATTTCTGGAATGCGCTGTCGCCCAAGGGCGGCGCCCTGCCCGGCAAGCTGGAAGCCAAGATCGTGGACGATTTCGGCTCGGTGGCGACTTTCAAGGAGCAGTTCAAGACCGCCGCGACGACGCAGTTCGGCTCAGGCTGGGCCTGGCTTGTGCTGGGTACAGACGGCAAGCTGAAGGTGACCAAGACGCCGAACGGTTCGAACCCACTCGCTACCGGCGAGGGCAAGGCGCTTCTGGGGCTCGATGTGTGGGAGCACAGCTACTATGTCGATTTCCGCAACCGGCGGCCTGACTATGTGAGCAACTTCCTCGACAAGCTGGCAAATTATGAATTCGCGGAAGCCAATCTGGGCTGAGGCGTCCAGGCAAACCTGGGTCATCCCGGCCTTGAGCCGGATCCATCCTGAGGTGCCTACGCCGACCACCTTGTGCGGCCGCTTCGAAATCTCAAGCTGGACCCCGGCTCAAGGCCGGGGTGACATCGTGGGTGGCATAGGTCCGTCAACAGAGGTTTCCGCTTTCGTGAGCGGAACCTGCTGGCTAAAACAAGCGTAAGGCGAGAAGGATCGTGAATATAGTTATGGCCGATTTCGACCTGCCCGATGCCATGCGCCTGCGCCCGCCCCGGCAACCGGTGGTGGGCAATGCCGAGTTCCGCGGCGCCATGGCCGGCATGGCGACCAGCGTCAGCGTGGTGACGGCACAGCGCGGCGATGAGCGGATCGGACGGACGGTGACCTCGATGCTGTCGCTGTCGATGAACCCGCCGACCCTGCTCATTTCCATCGACATCATGAGCCGGCTGGCCGACCTGATCGCCAAGACCGGTGGCTTTTCGCTGGCGCTATTGGCCGATGACCAGGCCGATGTGGCCGATGCCTTTGCCGGACGGTTGCCGCCGGAGGAACGGTTCAATGCCGGGCAATGGAGCCAGTGGCCATCGGGGCACCCGATGCTGCTGGGGGCGGTGACCGTCGTCGATTGCGACGTGATCGGTTCGATCGAAACGGGAACCCATGTGCTGTTTGCCGGCGCGGTGATCGAAGCGGAAACAACGAGCAGCCGCTCGCCCCTGCTGTGGCAGCGTCACGACTATCACGGGCTGGGCGGGCTCGACTGACCCGGCCAAAACTGGCAAGCTGCAATCGATTGCGCCGCGCCGGCAACCTGACGCCCGGAGTGGCGTTTCCTCCGTCGAGGGAGGCCCTTATGCCCCGGTTCTATTTTCACTACCGCACCGATGACGAACTGATCCGCGACACTGACGGCAGCGAACTGCCGGACCTGGAGGCCGCTGAGCACAATGCGGCGGCGCTGGCCAAGGCCATTGTCGAGCAGGCGGCGAGCAAGGGCGGGGACACGCGGATCCCGCGCTCGATCGAGATCACCGACGCTGACGGAGAAGAGCTGCTGTATCTGGTGTTCTGGGCCGGGCCGAAGGTGGGGGATGACGGAGAGGAGATTGCGCCGCTGCCGCCGACCACGGTGCATTGAGGGCTCGAAGGCCCTCACCCGGCGCCACCTGCCGCCCCCCCCCAAGGGCCGAGGTGAGAAGAAAAACGCCGGCCCGTGGGCCGGCGTTTCGTCTTGCAGGTGCCATCCGGGCACAGCCCTCATGGCCTTCTCGCCTCAAATCGCTCCGCCCGGAGCGATTTGCCCTGCGGGACGGGTCGAAGTTATTGCGGGGCGCCGCTGTAGATCTGGTCGAAGATGCCGCCGTCGCCGAAATAGTGGGGTTGGGCTTCGCGCCAGCCGCCGAAATCCTCGATGGTCACGAGGTTGACCTCGCCAAAGCGGGCGACGTCATCAGGATTGGCCAGTTCCGGCTTGAAGGGGCGGTAGTAGTTCGCAGCGGCGATCGCCTGCCCTTCGGCGGAATAGAGATATTCGAGATAGGCCCGAGCCAGATCGGTATTGCCCTTCCTTTCGGCATTGCCGATGACCAGGGCGACCGGGGGCTCGGCCAGAATGGAGATCGAGGGCGTCACGATGTCGAAGGCATCGGGGCCGAGTTCTTCGAGCGCCAGATAGGCCTCGTTTTCCCAGGCGAGAAGGACATCACCGATGCCGCGCTGGACGAAGGTGGTGGTGGAACCGCGGGCGCCGGTATCGAGCACGGGAACGTGCTTGTAGAGCTCGGTGACGAATGCCTGGGCGCTTTCGTCGGAGCCGCCGGGCTGCGCCTTGGCCCATGCCCAGGCCGCCAGCAGGTTCCAGCGGGCGCCGCCCGAGGTCTTGGGATTGGGCGTGATGACCTCGACACCGTCCTTGATCAGGTCGCCCCAATCGGTCAGGCCCTTGGGATTGCCCTTGCGGACGAGGAAGACGATGGTCGAGGTATAGGGCGCGTTGTTGTTTTCGAAGGTGCCGCGCCAATCGGCCGGGGTCAGTTCGGGATTGGCATCGGAAATGGCGTTGATGTCGGATTCCAGCGCCAGGGTCACCACATCGGCTTCGAGGCCGTCGATGACGGTGCGGGCCTGTGCCCCGGATCCGCCATGGGTCACCTGCACGGCGACACTCTCGCCGGTGGTCTCCTGCCAGTGGGCAACGAAAGCCTCGTTGAACTGCACATAGAGCTCGCGGGTGGGGTCGTAGCTGACATTGATCAGCGTACGATCCTGACCATGGGCTGTAACCGCAAAGCCCAGCGCCAAGGACGCGACCAGGGCGGCAAAGGCGATTATCTTCGGTGCGTTCTTCATCTCTGTCTCCATGAGATCGAATGACCAAAAGACTACCAGATAAGTAGTGTATCGCAAGGCGATCACTCGCGCCCGTGTGGGCGCCGAGAAAACATTTTGCTGCATTCGTGGTGAAACCAAGAAAATGACCGCAGCAACCCACCAGCCGGCAGCGGCCACGCAAATTCATTCCCAAACATGACCGAAAGGCTAACTTCCGGCACGCTGTCATGGGGCCATAGCGGCGTGACGCTATTGTTCGAAGGAATGGCAGACAGGAGCAGGCAGGCTGCTAGAGTGGCCGCGCGAGTTGGGAGTCGTTTTGAATGGATATGGGACAATCGATGCGTCCGGCGCTGCTGGACCGGGCCGCGGCACTGGCAGCGGAGGATGCCGGCTTTGCCCGGTTCCTCAAGGCGGCCATCCTGGCCATGGACAGCGAGGACCTGGGGCGCCAGCCGCCGCAGCAATTCGAGGCCGCGCTGCGGCAGTCTTATGCCCATCTGCTCGCCTATTCCGGCGACAGCAGCCGGCTGACGGCAACGCCACCGCAGAAAGCGGGCGACCCGCTGATGCTCGATATCATCTCGCCGGACATGCCTTTCATCGTCGACAGCGCATTGGCGGCCCTGCGCGCGGCGGGCGGCACGGTGCGGCTGTTCACCCACCCGGTGGTGCGGGTGGAGAATGGCGTGGTGGGCGATGCCGGGCAGGCATTGAGCGTGCTGCATATCCACAGTGACCCGGTGGCCGATGTGGCGGCGCTGACGGCGGAAATCGAAGCCACCATGGCAGAGGTGACGCGAGCGGTGCGGGATTGGCAGCCCATGCTGGATCGCTTACGCGGAGCGATCGGTGCGCTGGAGCGAAGCCCGGCGGCCGGCAAGGACGAGCCGCTGCGCTTCCTCGACTGGCTGATCGAGCACAATTTCACCTTCCTGGGCATGCGCGAATACCGGCTTGGCAGCGACGGGCTGGAGCCGGTTGATGGCAGCGGGCTGGGCATATTGCGCGACCCCGACATGCGGGTGCTCCGCAGTGGGCCCAATTTCGTGGAGACGACGCCGCAGCACAGTGCCTTCATGACGTCGGACGAGCCGCTGCTGGTGACCAAGGCCAATGTGCGGGCTCGGGTGCATCGGCGCGCGCATATGGACTATGTCGGCATCAAGCTGTTCGGCGAGGATGGCAGGGCCACGGGCGAATTGCGCATCGTGGGGCTGTTCACCGCACAGGCGCAGGCGACGCCGCATACCGAAGTGCCGATCATCCGCCGCAAGATCGCCGAGGTGATGCGCAAATCGGGCGTCGACCCGCTGGGCCATGACGGACGGACGCTGCTGAGCGCGCTCGATTCCTATCCGCGGGACGAGTTGTTCCAGATCGATACCGAGCAATTGTTCGAATTCGCCGGGGCGATTGCCGGGCTCTATGACCGGCCGCGCGTGCGGGTGCTGCCGCGCATCGACCGGTTCGACAATTTCGTTTCCATCCTCGTCTATGTACCGCGCGACCGCTATGACGGGGAAGCGCGGGCGCGCATCACGCGGTACCTGGCGCAGGCCTATGACGGACGGGTTTCGGCCTATTATCCGCATTTCCCTGAAGGGGAACTGGTGCGGCTGCATGTGATTATCGGCCGGGTGGCGGGGCCAACACCGCAGCCCAGCCGGAGCGAGCTGGAAGCGCGTGTCGATGCATTGACCAGCAATTTCGGCGACATGCTGCTGGCGACGGCGGAGGACCCTGCGACGATCAGCGATTATCGCGGGGCGTTTTCGGCGGCCTATCAGTCGCGCAATTCGGCCGCTGACGCGCATGAGGATATTGCCGTGCTGCGCGGGCTGGGCGATGGCGCGGGCGTGGCCATCCGGCTGCGCGAGCGCAAGGGGGCCGATGGCTCGCTGGGGCTCAAATTCTACCACCGGGAAAGCGCCATTCCACTGAGCGACCGCGTGCCGATGCTGGAAGCCTTCGGGTTCCGGGTGATCGACGAGCGGACCTATACGGTGGTGCCACGCGACGGGGTGGAGCGGTATCTGCACGACATGGTGCTCGAACCGGCCGATGGCGGGGCGTTCGATACGGCCGCGCGGGGCGACGCCGTGGAAGCGGGTCTGCTGGCGGTGTGGGACGGGCTGGCGGAGAGCGACCAGCTCAATACGCTGGTGAGCCGTACCGAATTGAGCTGGACCGACGCAGCCTTGCTGCGGGCGCTGTCGCGCTATCTGCGGCAAGTGGGGATTTCGTACTCGCAGCGCTATATCGCGGCCGTGCTGGTGAAGCAGGCCGAGGCAGCTTCGGCGCTGGTGGCGCTGTTCAATGCGCTGCATGACCCTGATGAGCCCGACCGAGAGGTGGCGGCCGAGGCGGCGCGCGGGCGGATCGCGGCGGCGCTGGATGCGATGGCTTCGCTGGACGAGGACACGATCGTGCGCCGGTTCCAGAATCTGGTGGAATCCTCGGTACGGACCAATGCGTTCCAGCGGGACGAGAATGGCGGGCGGATGCCTGCGCTGGCGATCAAGTTCGACAGCGCCAAAATGGACGGCATGGCCGCACCCCGGCCCTATCGGGAAATTTCGGTCTATTCGCCGCGCGTGGAAGGTGTGCATCTGCGCTTTGGCGCCATTGCGCGTGGCGGCATCCGCTGGTCGGACCGGCCGGAGGATTTCCGCACCGAAGTGCTGGGGCTGGTCAAGGCGCAGCAGGTGAAGAATGCGGTGATCGTGCCTGTGGGCGCCAAGGGTGGCTTTGCGCCCAAAAGGCTGGTGCCGGGCATGGCGCGCGAGGCGTTCCAGGCGGAAGGCACGGCGGCCTATACGATCTTCATCGGGGCGCTGCTCGATGTGACCGACAACCTGGTCAATGGCGAGGTGGTACCACCCCGCAACGTGGTGCGTCGGGATGGGGATGACCCGTACCTGGTCGTGGCCGCGGACAAGGGCACGGCGAGCTTTTCGGACACGGCCAACGGGATCGCCATATCGCGCGGCTTCTGGCTGGGCGACGCCTTCGCCTCGGGCGGCTCGGCCGGCTATGATCACAAGAAGATGGGCATTACGGCGCGGGGCGGCTGGGAAGCCGTAAAGCGCCATTTCCGCGAGATGGACCGCGATATCCAGAAGACGCCGTTCACCGCCGTCGGCGTGGGCGACATGAGCGGGGACGTGTTCGGCAATGGTATGCTGCTGTCGCCGCAGACACGGCTGGTGGCGGCCTTCGACCACCGCGACATCT
>CBIGSA010000136.1:0-9126 GCA_966192215.1 uncultured Devosia sp.
TTCCTGCACCTGGCCGAGGCCTTCGGGCCCGATTATGTCGCCACCAATCGCGGCATGTTCGATTTCATCGCCGCCCTGCACTGGGTCCATGACAATATAGCCGCCTTCGGGGGCGATCCCGATAATGTCACCCTGGCCGGCATGTCGTCAGGCTCTTTCACCATTGCTGCTCTATTCGGCGTCGACGGCATTGCCGAGCTCTATCGCCGCGTCTGGCTGATGAGCGGTCCGGCCAGCCGGATCATTGCGCCGGAGACGGCCACGGCGCTGGCGGACGATTTCCTGAAGCGCACCGGTGTGACGCCGGGCGATGAAGCCGCCTTGCGGGCCTTACCGGTGGAAACGATTCTGGCGGCGCAAGACAAGGTGCTGGCCGTCCATCTGGGGGAGCGCAATGCGCCGGGCGGGCGAACCTTCGGCATTGTGCTCGATGGCACCAGCCTGCAGCGTCATCCGCTCGAAGGGTTGACTTCGGGGCGTTTCAGCAATCATGGAATCGTCACCGGCTGGGCGCGTGACGAAGCGCGCATGTGGTACGCGTTCGGCATGATGCCGGAAGTCGAGACTCGCGCCGCTCTGCTGGCCTCCATTGCCCGCTTCGATGCGGCTGCCGCCGAGGCAAGCCTTGCAGCGTTGGAGGCCGAGCAACCGGGGCTGAGCTTCACGCAATATGAAGAGATATTCCTGTCCCGCGCCATCTATCGGGAGCCAGCGCTAAAGACATTGCAAAGCCATGTTGCCGCTGGCGGCACCGGCTTTGCCTATGAGTTCGCCTGGGTACCAGGTTTCGAAAATGGTCGACTCGGTGCCGCCCATGGCTTCGACGAACCCTTTGTCTTCGGTGACCTGACCCGCGTGCCGCTCGCTGAGGGCGACGCCAATGCTGGTTTACTGGCAGCACGGATGTCTAAGTCGCTGCTTGACTATGCCCGGACCGGCGACTGCGGCTGGCCCAGCTATGCCGGTGGTCACGTCCAGCATTTCGGCGGGAGTGTCTGACACCCGGGCTTCATTTCGCCGTGAAGCCGCTGATTTGCTGTAACCTCAGGCGCATATAGAGCGAACTGATGGGCAACTGTCCTGACAGAGGTTCCGTAATGTCCAGTCTTGTCGCCACCGGTCGCCGGTTTGTCCTCGCCGCTCTGCTTGCCTTGCCTGCGTTGAGCCTGGTTCAATGGAGCCAGCCCATCGCGCAGGAAGCGCCGGTGGAAATTCCGCCGCCGGCCACCGACCTGACCGAGTCAGGCACGTCGGCCACCGCTATTTTCGCCGGCGGCTGCTTCTGGGGCGTGCAGGGTGTGTTCCAGCACGTAAAAGGAGTCACCCGCGCCGTTTCGGGCTATTCGGGTGGCGCGGCCGAGACGGCCACCTATGAGCAGACCGGCAGCGGCACGACGGGCCATGCCGAGACTGTCGAAATCACGTACGACCCTTCTGTGGTGAGCTACGGCGACCTGCTGCAGATCTACTTCTCCGTCGCCCATAATCCGACCCAGCTCAACTATCAGGGGCCCGATCACGGCACCCAGTACCGCTCCACCATCTTTCCCGTGAGCGACGAGCAGGCCGAGATGGCCCGGGCCTATATCGCCCAGCTCGACGAGACCGGCCTGTTCGAGGGGCCGATCGTCACCACGATCGAGCCGTTCGAGGCCTTCTATCCGGCTGAGCAGTATCATCAGGATTTTCTGACGCTCAACCCGACATGGCCCTATATCGTGTTCCATGACCTGCCCAAGATCGCAGCGCTCAAGACGCTGTTTCCCGACAGCTATCGGGACGATCCAGTGCTTGTGGGCACGCTGTGACCGATCGGCAACGGATTGATGCTGCCCTATTCTCGCCGCCTGAGGGACGGTTTTTCGCCCCCAAACCCAAGCATGACCTTGTGCTGTCGGCTCACCCGAACCTGGGCGAGCCCCCATGACCGAGGACGGAACCGGCATCCCCGCGCCGCGTTCACCGAGTCAGCGGTCCAGTAGAAGGAGAACGGCATGAGCCTGTTCAGGAAAATGGCGCTTGCGGCGCTCGCCACGACCATCCCGATGGGCACCGCATTCGCGGCGGACCTCATTACGGTCCCAACCAGTACGCCGGCCGAGATGCCGATTTACGAGGAGCCCGGCTTCGACTGGACCGGCTTTTATGCCGGCGTTTATGGTGGCGCCCAGAACGGTTCCACCAGCGGCACGCAATATGGGCTTGGTGTCCAGGCTGGCGTGAACGCACAATTCGACTTCTATCTTCTTGGCGCCGAAGTCGCCGTCCACGGCCTGACGGGCGGAGCCGTCGGTGACACCAGCTATGGCCAAATTCTCGGCCGGGCCGGTCTCGTCGTCAGCGACGACGTTCTCGTCTATGCCGCCGGCGGCTACGGCATCGACCTGGGACCGCCGGATGAACAGGATCTGCTGCTGGGCGGCGGCGTGGAACTGGCGGTTACCGACAGTATCACGGTCGAAGCCCAATACCTGCATGGCTTCCCGCTCAATGGTGGCGGCAATGCCAAGGATCAGTTCACGGTCGGCGCCAACTTCCACTTCTAGCCGCACCAGATTCGGCCACTTCAGCGATCGGCCCCGCCTTGGCGGGGCCGAATCTGTTTTGTGGCACATCCTTGACGGAGAGACTCAGTCGTGCCCAGATGCGGCATCCCGTCGCCGTATTTGGTGCTCCGGATAGATCAAATTTGTCTCAAATTGGGCCAATTGCGCGGCAATGGCGCAACACCTGCCCTGAAATGGTCATCTGGCGTTATCCGCATTGCCGTTTTTGAGCGACCAGAGGCTTGTCACGCGCGTTAGGCTGAGGCATCTAGTCGTCGACTACGGTTAACTCTATGGGAGTGCAAGATATGTTTGTACGTTCGCTTTCTCTCGGTGTGGCTGCTGCCGCGCTGCTCGCCGGTGGTGCTCAGGCCGCTGACCTGATCATCCCGACCACCCCGCAGCCGATCTATGAAGCTGCCGGTTTCGACTGGGAAGGTCTGTATGTCGGCGTTCGCGCTGGCGGTCAGTTCACCAGCTCCACCACCGACTATGCCAACTACCCGCTCAACACGACCTCGGGCGTTCTCGGCGCTGCCGTCGGCGTGAACTTCATCCCCGTCGATCCCTTCCTGATCGGCGCTGAAGTCACCGGCGACTACATCTGGAACAACTCCTTCAGCACCGGCGAATTCTTCGCCAACCTGCGTGCTGGTGCGGTCGTGACCGACTCGGTCCTCGTCTATGCTATCGGCGGTCTCGGCACCAACAACCGTACCGGCTTCAGCGAAGGCGTCTACCAGCTCGGCGCTGGCGTTGAACTGGCCGTGACCGACTCGGTCACCGTTCGCGGTGAACTCGTTGGCCAGGGTGACTTCGACGGTGCTGCTGACTCCTTCTTCGAAGGTGCCAAGGCCACCGTTGGTGTGTTCTACCACTTCTAAGTTTTGCAATCGGGCAGGGCGGTTCACCGCCCTCCTGACCTAGCGTCTTGCAAACCCAATTCGGCGAACCGCTAACCCGGTTCGCCGTTTTGCTTTTCTGGCGGCTGGCTGCGGCGTTTTGGCGCCCAATGCATTTCCCGACCGCGTTCCAAAACGCGCGCCGTTGCGAGCATGGCGTTGCCTGGCGAATGCCTCCGCTGACGCATTATTGCGGGTTGCGCTGCTGAGCATACATGATTGTTCTTCTCATATTTTCTTTCCCTTGAAACCGAATAGCCAAAGGTCTAAGCCCAAGCCATCAACGTTTTGCGTTGGTTCGCTTGCCCCAATTGCTTGCGCAACCCTCGCACCGGTCGCCCGGCCGGACTAGAAACAGGCTGCCGCATGACTGACCTGCTCAGCAATTATTTGCCGATTGTCATATTCCTTGGCGTGGCGGGCCTTATCGGCCTTTCACTGCTGATTGCGCCCTTCATCGTCGCGGTCAAAAATCCCGACCCGGAAAAGGTCTCGGCATTCGAGGCCGGCTTCGATGCCTTCGATGATGCGCGCATGAAGTTCGATGTGCGATTCTACCTCGTCTCGATTCTCTTCATCATCTTCGACCTCGAAGTAGCGTTCCTGTTCCCGTGGGCCGTAGCGTTCCGCGAAGTCGGCTGGTTCGGCTTCTGGTCGATGATGATCTTCCTCGGCGTCCTGACCGTTGGCTTTATCTACGAATGGCGGAAAGGGGCCCTGGAATGGGATTGAGTGAATCAACCGGTACGCTGGTCGCGCCGCGTCCTACCGGCCTGGTCGATCCGCGTACGGGCAAGGCCGCGGGCGCCAACGACCCCTTCTTCACCGATGTCACCGACGAACTGGCTGACAAGGGATTCCTTGTTTCGACGGTATCGCAGCTGGTCAACTGGGCTCGTACCGGTTCGCTGATGTGGATGCAGACGGGCCTGGCCTGCTGTGCCGTCGAGATGATGCAGATGTCGATGCCGCGCTACGACATCGAGCGCTTCGGCACGGCGCCACGCGCTTCGCCGCGACAGTCGGACGTGCTGATCGTAGCCGGTACGCTGACCAACAAGATGGCCCCGGCTCTGCGGAAGGTCTATGACCAGATGCCCGAGCCGCGCTACGTCATCTCAATGGGTAGCTGCGCCAATGGCGGTGGCTACTATCACTATTCCTATTCGGTCGTGCGGGGGTGCGATCGCGTTTTGCCGGTGGACGTGTACGTCCCGGGCTGCCCGCCCACGGCCGAAGCGCTTCTTTACGGCATCCTGTTGCTGCAAAAGAAAATCCGCCGCACCGGCACCATCGAACGCTAGGATCACCCAGAATGGATGAAGCAATCCAGGTCGATCCGCTTGTGGACCTTGGCGAGCATATTGCGCGCGCCCTTGGCCCGGCGATCCTGTCGCAGGAAGTTGCCTTCGGCGAACTGACCCTGACGGCCGAAAGAGACGCAATCGTGGCAGTGGCCACTTTTCTGCGCGACGATCCGCGGTGCCGGTTCATCAGCTTTGTCGATGTGTGCGGGGCCGACTACCCGGCGCGCGCCGAGCGGTTCGATGTCGTCTATCACTTCATGAGCCCGCATCTGAACCAGCGTATCCGGGTCAAGGTTTCGGCTGATGACGTGACGCCGGTGCCGAGCATTACCGGGGTCTTCCGCGGCGCCGAATGGTTCGAGCGCGAGGCCTACGACCTCTATGGCATGCTATTCTCGGGTCACGGCGACCTGCGCCGCATCCTGACCGACTATGGCTTTGACGGCCATCCGCTGCGCAAGGACTTCCCGACCACTGGCTTCGTGGAAGTGCGCTATGACGAAGAGCGCAAGCGCGTCGTCTATGAGCCAGTCAAGCTGATGCAGGAATATCGTTCGTTCGACTATTTGTCGCCCTGGGAGGGCACCGATTATGTGCTGCCCGGCGACGAGAAGGCCAAGCAATGACCGTCGAAGCTGAAGTTCGCAATTTCACGATCAACTTTGGTCCCGTGCATCCTTCGGCGCACGGGGTGCTGCGCCTGATCCTGGAGCTCGATGGCGAAGTCGTCGAGCGCGTCGATCCGCATATCGGCCTCTTGCATCGCGGCACCGAGAAGCTGATCGAGTCCAAGACCTATCTGCAGGCCGTGCCTTACTTCGATCGCCTCGACTATGTGGCGCCGATGAACCAGGAGCATGCCTTTGCCCTGGCCGTCGAAAAGCTGCTTGGCCTCGAAGTGCCGCGCCGCGGCCAGCTTATCCGCGTGCTCTATTCGGAAATCGGGCGCCTCTTGGCCCACCTGATGAACGTGACCACGCAGGCGATGGACGTGGGGGCCCTGACGCCGCCGCTCTGGGGCTTCGAGCAGCGCGAAAAGCTGATGGTGTTCTATGAACGTGCCTCGGGCGCGCGCATGCACGCGGCCTATTTCCGCCCCGGCGGCGTCCATCAGGACCTGCCGCAGGCGCTGATCGATGATATCGACACATTCTGCACGACCTTCCCCAAGGCGCTTGACGATATCGACAAGCTGCTGACCGAAAACCGCATCTTCAAGCAACGCAATGTCGATATAGGCGTGGTTGACCTGGAAGATGCCTGGAATATGGGCTTTTCGGGCGTGATGGTGCGGGGTTCGGGCGCTGCCTGGGATTTGCGCAAGAGCCAGCCTTATGAATGCTATGCCGAGATGGATTTCGACGTTCCGATCGGCAAGAACGGCGATTGCTACGACCGCTATCTCATCCGCATGGAAGAGATGCGCCAGTCGACCCGCATCATGAAGCAATGCGTGGACAAGCTGAATGCCGCTGATGGCAAGGGCCCGGTGTCGTCGCTTGATGGCAAGGTCGTTCCGCCCAAGCGCGGCGAGATGAAGAAGTCGATGGAAGCCCTGATCCATCACTTCAAGCTCTATACCGAAGGCTATAAGGTCCCGGCAGGCGAAGTCTATGCCGCCGTGGAAGCGCCCAAGGGCGAGTTCGGCGTCTATCTCGTCAGCGACGGCACCAACAGGCCTTATCGCTGCAAGATTCGTGCGCCGGGTTTCGCGCATTTGTCGGCCATGGATTTCCTGTGCCGCGGCCACATGCTGGCCGACGTCTCGGCCATCCTCGGCTCGCTCGATATCGTGTTCGGAGAGGTTGATCGCTAATGGTTGCGCGTCGCCTTGCGGATGAGTCGGTTCAGCCGGCAACATTCGCTTTCACTGCTGAGAACGCCAAATGGGCGGAATGGAAGATCGGGCTCTACCCGGCCGGCCGCCAGCAGTCTGCTGTTATTCCGTTGCTCATGCGCGCCCAGGACCAGGATGGCTGGGTCAGCCGCGCGACCATCGAGACGATCGCCGACATGCTGGGCATGGCCTATATCCGCGTGCTGGAAGTGGCCACGTTCTACACCCAGTTCCAGCTTCAGCCGGTTGGTTCGCGCGCCCATATCCAGGTCTGTGGCACCACGCCCTGCATGCTGCGCGGCGCTGGCGACCTGATCGACATCTGCAAGTCCAAGATTCACCAAGACCCGCACCATCTCAATGCCGATGGCACGATGAGCTGGGAAGAGGTGGAATGCGCCGGCGCCTGCGTGAATGCGCCCATGGTGACGATCTATCACGACACCTATGAAGACCTAACGCCGGCCCGCTTCGAGGAAATCGTCGATGCCTTTGCTGCCGGCAATGGTGCGACGATCAAGCCGGGCCCGCAGATAGACCGGCTCTCGTCGTCGGCCGAAGGCGGCCGCACGACATTGCTGGAAAAGCCGACTGCCAAGCGCACCAAGTTCGTACCCCCGCCACCGCCCGCCGATGCTGCTACGCCCGCAGCCCAGCCTGCCGCTGCTCCGGCACCGACCACGGCAGCCAAGCCCAAGGATGTGAGCGAGGAGGCCGCACCGGCTCTCAAAGGTACGCCGAAAGCCGCCAAAGTTGCCGAAGCCAAGGCCGAAGGTGAGCGCAAGGCGGCGAACGTTTCTGCCAAAGCCAATGGCAAACCCAACAAGGCCATGCGCGAAGACGCGACCGGCGCTGAATCCAACGCTCCCAAGGTCGATGGCGGCAAGGCGCCGGGCAAGAAAGTAGCTTCCGAGCCCGCTGACGGCGCAAGCGCGACCAGCACGAAGAAATCCCGGACCATCATTGCGCCGAAAGCTAATCCGGCAGAAGTGAACCCGGTCGCCGAAAAGGGCAGTTCTGCGCCGCTGTTCAAGGCGCCCAAGGGCGCGCCCGATGATCTCAAGCTGATTTCGGGCGTCGGCCCGGTGCTTGAAGCACGGCTTAATGCCCTGGGCATCACCAAGTGGAGCCAGGTGGCCAAGTTTACCGCAGACGACATCGCCAAGGTCGAGGACTCGCTGAGCTTCAAGGGCCGTGTCGCTCGCGACAACTGGCTTGCCCAGGCCGCCGCGCTCGCCAAGGGTGGCGAGGCCGAATATATCCGCGTCTTCGGCAAGAAGCCGCGTTAGGAGTGTGAAGAGTGCTCGCTGACAAGGATCGCATTTTCACCAATCTCTATGGCCAGGGCGACTGGACGCTCGAGGGCGCGCGTTCGCGCGGTGCCTGGGTTGGCACGAAGGAATTCATCGATGCCGGCCGCGACTGGATCACCAACGAGGTCAAGGCTTCGGGCCTGCGTGGCCGTGGTGGCGCCGGTTTCCCGACCGCGCTCAAGTGGACCTTCATGCCCAAGGTCAATGACGGTCGCCCGCATTACCTGCTGGTGAATGCCGATGAATCCGAGCCGGGCACCTGCAAGGACCGGGATATCCTGCGGCATGATCCGCATCATCTGGTGGAAGGGTGTCTGCTGGCCGCTCGCGCCATGGATGCGCATCTCGCCTTCATTTACGTGCGCGGCGAATTCATCCGCGAGCGCCAGCGGCTTGAGGCCGCGGTCGAGCAGGCCTATGAGGCCAAGCTGATCGGCAAGGACAATATCCACGGCTGGGACCTCGACATCATCGTCCATCACGGCGCCGGCGCCTATATCTGCGGCGAAGAAACCGCGCTGATGGAATCACTGGAAGGCAAGAAGGGCCAGCCGCGCCTCAAGCCGCCATTCCCGGCCGGCATGGGCGTCTATGGCAACCCGACGACCGTCAACAATGTCGAATCCATCGCCGTGGTGCCGGAAATCCTGCGCCGCTCAGGGGCCTGGTTCGCTTCGATCGGTCGCGCCAACAATACCGGCACGAAGCTGATGTGCGTCTCCGGCCATGTGAACAAGCCGGCGACCTTCGAAGAAGCCATGGGCGTCACCTTCGAGGAAATTATCGAAAAGCATTGCGGTGGCATCCGCGGCGGCTGGGACAATCTGCTGGCGGTGATTCCCGGTGGCGCCTCGGTACCCTGCGTGCCGGGGGAGAAAATGCGCAACGCAGTCATGGACTTCGACGGGCTTCGTGAAGTTGGTTCTTCGCTTGGCACCGCCGCCGTGATTGTCATGGACAAGCAGACCGACATTATCAAGGCCATCTGGCGCCTTTCGGCCTTCTACAAGCATGAGAGCTGCGGGCAGTGCACGCCGTGCCGCGAAGGCACCGGCTGGATGATGCGGGTCATGGAGCGCATGGTCGAGGGCCGCGCGCAGAAGCGCGAAATCGACATGCTGTTCGAAGTGACCAAGCAGATCGAAGGCCACACCATCTGCGCCCTCGGCGACGCCGCCGCCTGGCCGATCCAGGGCCTGATCAAGCACTTCCGCCCCGAGC
>CBIGSA010000137.1:0-9058 GCA_966192215.1 uncultured Devosia sp.
GGCTCTTGCCGAAATCGTCCGGATTGAACGAACGGATGTACGGGAAGTAGGGGTTGGCCGCCGAGGCCAGGGCGTTGAGCGTCATGGAATATTCGCCCGCGATCAGGCCCGAGGTCCAGACGGCGGCTTCCGGGGTGCTCATCTTCACGTTGAGCCCGGCTTCGGTGAGCGATTCCATGGCGATCTGCACGGCGTCGATCCAGTCGGTCCAGCCGTTCGGCACCATGATGTCGATGGCGATGGGCGTGCCGTCGGGATTGTCACGGAAGCCGTCACCATCGGCGTCGACGTAACCGGCTTCATCGAGCGCGGCGACGCCGGCTTCGAGGTCGAACTGGCCATACTGGCCGAACTGGGCCTCGACTTCCGGATTGGCGAAGCTCTTGTAGAGCTCGCCCAGCATGGACGGATCGTCATTGACCAGCGGATAGCCGTAACCGGCAATGTCCACGATGGTCTGGCGATCGATCAGCATGGAGAGGGCACGGCGGAAGGCGACGTCGTTGAATGCCTTGCGGTTGTTCTCGTCGGGCGTGACCATGCTCACCTGGAACGAGACCAGGCTCGACGGGGTGAACCAGTATTTGTGGTGCTCCGGGTCCTTGGCGACGAAAGTGTTGTCGATGTCCGGAATGAAGCTGGTGGCCCAATCCAGCGTGCCATCGGCCAGGGCTGCAAGCACCTGCGGGTTGTCGGCAAGCTGGGGCAGGCGCAGGCAATCGACCTTGAGATTGTCGGCATCCCAGTAATTGGGGTTGCGGCACTGCTCGTAGACCTGCGGGGTGAAGCGGGTGATCTCGGTCATCGGACCGGAACCGACCGGGTTTTCGTTGGCGAAGGTCACGGGATCGGCGACATCGGCCCAGATATGCTGGGGCACGATGGGCATGCCCACGATCGTGTTGGCGATCAGCGAATTGGCTTCGTTGAGGTTGAACTTGACCGTGCGGTCATCGACTTTCTCGACCGAAGCGAGCTGGGCCGAGACGGAGATGAAATCGAGCGCCGGGAACTGCTTGATATAGTCGTAGGTGAAGACCACGTCGTCGGCGGTCAGCGGCTCGCCATCGGACCATTTGAGGCCATCGCGCAGGGTGAAGGTGATCGACTTGAGGTCGTCGGCCAGCTCGAAGCTCTCAGCCAGGCGGAAATTCGGCTCATTGCCCTTGAGGCGGTTGAACACGACCAGCGGCTCATAGATGAAGTCGAGCGTGGTGGCGCGGGCCGAGGTCTGGCCGAAGGGATTGAAATTGCGCACGAAAGTCGTGGTCTGTTCCGAGCTGACGGTCAGCACGTTCTGGTCCTGCGCCATGGCGGGTACCGCCAGAGCCAGGATGGCGGCCGAAGTGGCCATGATCAGCGAAGTTCTCAGCATTCCCTTGTTCTCCTTACTTGATGGCCGGGCCTAGGCCAGGCCGTTTTCCCTGAAAATCCGTTCGACTTCCGCGTGGGACGCCTCCACGTCCACGCGCTTGTTGCCGAGCCTTTGCTGGGCGCGGGCAATTCGGTTGAGACTCGCCTCGCTCAGCGGGCGAGCGGCTTTTACGGCGGCCTGGCTGGCGGCGAGGTCGCCCTGGCTGTGCAGGGCAATGTCATAGCCCGCATCGAGCGCCGCAGTGACGCGCTCGGGCCAGGTGCCGCTCAGCGCCTCCATGGTGAGGCAATCGGTGATGATGACGCCGTCGTAACCCAGCTCACGGCGAATGAAATCGCAGACCAGGGGCGAAACCGAGGCGGGGCGCTCGCGGTCGAGGCGGGTGAAGACGAGATGGGCAACCATTGCCCAGGGTGATGCATCGCGCAGGGCCACGAAGGGGCGGAAATCAGTTCCCCGCATGTCATCCAGGTCGGCATCGACGATCGGCAGGTCGAAATGCGGATCGACGGCGACGCGACCATAGCCGGGAATATGCTTCATGATCGGCATTTCGCCGACTTCGAGCATGGCGTCGATGACCACGCGCCCCAGCGTGATGACCAGTTCGGGATCGTCCCCGAAGGAGCGCTGCCCGATGACATCGTGCGTGCCCTTGCGGGCGAGGTCGACCACGGGCGTCGTGCCGCTGCCGATGCCCAGTTCGGCCATGGCCGTGCCCATGGCGAGGGTCGAGAGGCGCAAGGCGTGCTTGCCCAGTTCGAGATCCTTCCGGGCCAGGGCGCCGAAACTGCCCAGGCTCCGGAAGCTGGGCCAGTTGCCATTGTCGAGCCGCTGTACGCGGCCGCCTTCCTGGTCGATATAAACAGGCGCATCCTCGCGGCCGACCGCCTCGCGGAACTGCGCGCAGAGACGGCGCACCTGATCGGGCGTGTCGATATTGCGGCGGAAGAGGAACAGGCCGAAGGGATTGGTTTCGCGGAAGAAGGCGATCTCGTCGGTGGAAAGTTCGTAGCCGGGCATGCCGACAAAGAGGGCCAGGGGCGCGGACATGGCTCAGGCTCCCGCATCCGGTTTGGGCTTGAGGCGCAAGAGGCCCTGATAGATATCTTCCCTGTCCGACGGGATGGGCATGGCGCCGGCCGCCTTGACGTAGAAATCCACCGGCCCGGCCGAGCCGATGACTGCATAGGCATAGCCATGCGCCTTCATGGCGGCGAGGGCGTGGTAGAAGAGGGCCAGGCCGACATTCTTGCCGCGATGCTCCTCGGAGACACCGGTCGGCCCGAAAAAGCCACGCGCCGTGGCGTCCCAGCAAGCGAAACCGACCAAGGCGCCATCGATTGTCGCCACGAGGCAGCCCGGCGGCTGATGGGCGATGGCGGCACTGACTTCGCTGACCCAGTATTCGGAGAAATGGGTGCGCACCCAATCCTTGATGATGTGCTGTTCGGGCGGCAGGGCGGTGCGGATGGTCGCATCCACACCCTCGGCCCGCTGGCGCAGTTCGCCGAGCTTGCGGCTATAGAGGTTGACCAGCAGGTCCATCGCTCAGCTCGCGGCGCGCGGGTGATGGGCAGCGGCGGCGCGGCGCAGGAAGCCATCGGCATCCGCAAGGGCGGTCTGCGCGGCGCCCGCCTCCAGCCCGGTCAGAGCCATGAGAATGGCCAGCTTGACGTTGTTGCCGGCGGCTTCGAGATAGTGCTCGGCCTGCTCGACTGTGCAATCGGCCACTTCGACCAGGATGCGGGTGGCGCGGGCGGCCAGCTTGGCATTGCTGACCGACAGGTCGACCATCAGGTTTTCATAGGATTTGCCGATGCGGATCATGCTGGCCGTGGTCAGCATGTTGAGCACCAGCTTCTGCGCCGTGCCCGACTTGAGGCGGGTGGAGCCAGTCAGAGCCTCGGGGCCGACCACCGGCGAAATGGCGATCTGGGCAATGTTGGCAATGGCCGAGACCGGATTGCAGGAGAGGGCGACCGTGGTGGCGCCGACCTGGTTGGCATAGTCCAGCCCGCCGATGACATAGGGCGTACGGCCGCTGACGGCGATGCCCACGACCACGTCCTTTGCGGTGACACCGATGCGCTCGAGATCGCTGCGGCCCTCGTTGCGATCGTCCTCGGCCCCCTCGATCGGATAGCGCAAGGCGCGGTCGCCGCCGGCGATGAGACCGACCACCATCGTATCGGGCACGCCGAAAGTGGGCGGGCATTCGGAGGCATCGAGCACGCCGAGGCGTCCGGACGTGCCGGCGCCCATATAAACGAGGCGCCCGCCAGCCTTGAAGGCCTCCACGATCTTGTCGACAGCGGCGCCGATGGCGGGGAGAACCTGCTTCACAGCCCCGGCAACCTGAGCGTCTTCGTCATTCATGGCGGCGAGAATTTGTGGGGTCGACATGAGGTCGATCTGCATCGTGGCCGGATTTCTGGCTTCCGAAACCAGTTGCCCCAGCTCGGCCATCAGAACGCTTTTTGCCATCGTATCCTCGCCTCAATATCGGAAGGATGCTAGGAGCGATTATTCCAAGTGTCAACGAAGCGTGGAATATTGTATTCCTAAACTGGCCCGACCTGTGCACAATGGTGGTCGCGGCGAGGAGGCCGCAGGACACGGCGCGATTGCAATTGGCCATCTATCGGCCCTAGAGCTCAGCCCCGTCCGGTGCCCCACCAGGGAGAAGGCATGTCCATACTCAAGTCCCTCAGCGCGCAGCTCGATTCCCTGACTGCGGCCGATCGGCAGATCGCCCAGTTCATCATCGACAACCCCAATGAGATGCTGGGCATGTCCTCGGCTGCTTTGGCAGCGGCTACGGGGCGCAGCCAATCCAGCGTGGTCAAGTTCAGCCAGAAGCTGGGCTATGGCGGCTACCAGCAATTGAAGCTGGCGGTGAACAAGGCCAAGGCGCTGGAATGGCAGGCGCCGGGCGGCGTCATCCACGGCACGATCGATGCCAGCGACAGCTACATGACCATCCTGCAGAAGCTGATCGGCAGCAAGCTGCTCTCCATGCGCGAAACCTCGGCGGCCAATAATGAGCATACGATCGACGCGGCCATGGATGCACTGGGCAATGCAAGGAAGATCCAGCTTGCCGGCGTGGGCGCCTCATCGCTGGTGGCGAGGGACTTTTCCTACAAGCTGCTGAAGCTGGGCCGGTCGGTGCTGATGGACAGCGACAGCCATATCCAGATTTCCAATGCCTCGGCGCTGAACGGGGAGGATGTGCTGCTGGCGCTCTCCCATTCCGGGCGGAGCCTTGAAACCCTGCGCATCGCCGAACTGGCCAAGCGCCGGGGCGCCAAGGTGATTTCGGTGACGGGGCTGCAGCCCAATCCGCTGCTCGACCTGGCCGATATCCACCTGTTCACGGTGGCCGACGAGGAGCGCGTGCGCTCATCGGCGATCACCTCGCGCGATGCGCAACTGATGCTGATGGACATGCTGTTCATCCTGCTCGTCCGCCAGCAGGCCGATGCCTACGACTATGTGCACAACAGCGAAAGCGCCGTGACGGTGCTCAAGGCGTGAGAGGCTGACCGCTGCTTCGGCGCGTGTGACTCCACCCCACCCTCGATCCCTCCACATCGAGGGGATGGAGGCGCACGGGCTATGTCTGTGATCCAATGATGGTTTAGCCACGAAGCGGGGGTGGGTGTTCCGCGCATGGGACTCGTGAGCTTGTAATATTCTATTCTTGACAGAGAGCATTTTTGGAATTCAGTATTCCATTGCCTGCATTCCGGAGGGGATGGCGTGCGGGCGCGGGAGCGGCTGCCAGGTGGCGGGTCCCCGAAGGAGGAAACTTGGCTCAACTGTCTCTCCGCGGCATCAAGAAGCGCTTCCGGGAAACCGCGGTGCTGCACGGAATCGATCTCGAAATCGGGGATCGGGAATTCGTGGTGTTCGTCGGACCGTCCGGTTGCGGCAAGTCCACCCTGCTGCGGCTGATTGCCGGGCTCGACCCCATCACCGAGGGCGAGTTCTTCCTCAATGGCCAGCGCATGAACGAAGTCGTGCCCTCGCGGCGCGGCATCGCCATGGTGTTCCAGAGCTACGCGCTCTACCCGCATATGGACGTCTACGAGAACATGGCCTTCGGCGCCCGGCTGATGGGCCTGTCCAAGGCCGAAGTCGAGGCGCGCATCGCGGAGGCGGCGCGCATGCTGCGTTTGGAGCCGCTGCTGCAGCGCAAGCCGCGCGAACTCTCGGGTGGCCAGCGCCAGCGCGTGGCCATTGGGCGCGCTCTGGTGCGCAAGCCCGAAGTGTTCCTGCTCGACGAGCCATTGTCCAATCTCGACGCGGCCCTGCGCTCGGAAGTGCGGCTGGAAATTGCCCGCCTGCACCGCCAGATCGGTGGCACGATGATTTATGTGACCCATGACCAGGTCGAGGCCATGACCCTGGCCGACAAGATCGTGGTGATGAATGCCGGGCGCATCGAGCAAGTGGGCTCGCCCCGCGAACTCTATGAAACCCCGGCCAATGCTTTTGTTGCGACCTTTATCGGTTCGCCCCGCATGACGCTGATCGACGTCACCCGCGACGGCGACAGGCTGGTGATGCAGGGTGGCGGATCGCTTACGCTGGGCGCCTTGCCCGATGTGCCCAGCATGAAACTAGGCGTGCGCTCGGACGCCGCGCTGCTGGCGCGCGGGGAGGGCGGCGACGGCTTTGCCGGACAGGTGGTCTATACCGAATATCTGGGCGACAATGCCTATGTCTATCTGCGCCTTGCCGACGGCACGCTGCTGGCCGCGCGGACTGCCCCCAATGACAGTTTCGAGCCGGACGAGCAGGTGACGATGCAAATCGCGCCGGGCGCAGCGCATTTCTTTTCCGCCGAGGATGGCCGGCGGTTGGCCCCATAGGGCCGGAGGAAAACATGTCCATACCGAACAGAGAGGGAAGAATGAAAAGCAATATGATCCGTATCGGCGCTGCCCTGGCCGCAATGGCCGTGGCCGCACCGGCTTTGGCCCAGGACCTGACCTTCTGGAGCTGGCGCCAGGAAGACCGCGCTGCCTATGAGCAGTTCATCGATACATTCGAGGCGGCCAATCCTGGTATCACCGTGAAGTTCGAGACCTTCGAGGCCGCGAACTACAACACGATCCTGGCCACGGCGCTGGCCGGCGGCACCGGCCCCGACGTGATGATGGTTCGCGCCTATGGCGGGCTGGAGAACGTTGCGACGGCCGGCTATCTCGAGCCCCTCTCGACCGACAGCGTTCCGGCCCTGGCGGATTTTGCCGCTCCGGCCATTGCCGCCGAAAGCGTCCGCGCCGATGGCAAGCTCTATGCCGTGCCCTTCGCCAGCCAGACGCAGCTGGTCATCTATAACAAGGCGATTTTCGACGCCAATGGCATCGAATAGCCGCAGAGCTGGGACGAACTGGTGGCCCTGAGCCAGAAGCTCAAGGATGCCGGCGTAATCCCCTTCGCCAACGGCACCGCGACCGCCTGGCAGAACGAAACCGTGACCTTCGGCCTGGGCTCCTCGCTGATGGGCAAGGCCTTCTACGACGAGCTCATGGCCGGCACTGCCGACTTCACCGACGCCCGCTTCACCGGCGCGCTGGCCGAAGTCAACGCAGTGGCGCAGGATTATTTCCCCGATGGCTTCATCGGCCTCGATTATCCCTCGGCCCAGCAGCTCTTTGCCTCGGGCATGGCCAGCATGTTCATCGGCGGCTCCTATGAGCTGGCGACGTTCAAGGGCCTCAACCCCGATATCGAGCTGGGCGTGTTCGCCGCGCCGGGCAAGACGGCCGAGGATGCCAAGCTGGTCGGCCTCTATTTCGACGGTGGCTATGCGGCCAATGCCGCCGGCGCCAACAAGGAGGCCTCGCTCAAATTCCTGAACTATCTCGCCAGCCAGGAATTCGGCCAGGCCTTTGCCGACACGCTGAGCAATATCTCGACCATTCCGGGCGTCACCTTCGACAATCCGCTGCTGGCCGAGGTCAACGACCTCAACAAGAGCTCGATCCCCTACCTGATGCTGGCGCATTTCCGCTATGGCGAGCCCTCGGGCTCGGTGCTGATCCAGGGCGAAATGCAGAAGTTGTTCTCGGGCGAAACCACCCCGGAAGCCATTGGCGAAGTGCTCACATCAGGCCTGGCCGCCTGGTACGAACCCTTCAAGAACTGATCTCCCTTGCGATCGGTCCCTTCCCGTACGCGGGGAGGGACATCGGCGTCACCCATTCCAGCGCGAAGCGATCTCCATGCCCCAACTCAGGATGACCGGCCGCGGCCTCTGGATCACCGCCCTTATCGTGCCGCCACTGGTCTTCGTGGCTTTGTTCATCGTCTATCCGATCGTCTCGGCCTTCGCCTATGCCTTCTTCGACTGGCAGGGCTTGCGGCGCGGCGACTTCGTCGGGCTGGAGAATTTCTGGACGGTCCTGTTCGTTGAGCCCTATCGCAGCTGGACCATCAATGCGTTCTCGCACAACGTCATCGTCTTCTTCGCGCTGATGGTGCTGCAGAACGGACTGGGCTTCATCCTGGCTTATGCGCTGTGGCGCGAATTGCCCGGCGCGCGTTTCCACCGCATCGCGGTGTTCCTGCCGGTGGTGCTCTCCACCATCATCGTCGCCTATCTCTTCAAGCTGTTCCTCCATCCGCTGTTCGGCGTGGTCAATATCAGCCTGCGCGGCATCGGGCTTGACTGGCTGGCGCAGCCGTGGCTGGGGCAGGGCTCGACCGCACTCTGGTCGCTGATCATCGCGCAGGCCTGGCACATGGTGGGCTTTCCGGCTTTGGTGTTCCTCGCCGGCATGCAGCGCATTCCGGGGGAAATCCTCGACGCGGTGCGCATGGAAACCGAAAGCGAATGGGTCAAGATTTCCCAGATTGTCTGGCCGCTGGTCGCGCCCAGCGCCACCATCGTCTTCACGCTGCTCTTCGTGGGCGCGTTCAACTGGTTCGAGCTGCCCTATATCATGGCCGGGCTCGACGGCTCGCCCTATGGCTCGACTGACGTGCTGGGGCTCTATTTCTACCGCACCGCCTTCGGCAACGTCTCGTCCGGGCAGCAGGATTTCGGCCTGGGCAGCGCGCTGGCCGTACTGATCTTCCTCTTCATCGCAGTGATTGCCGGCGTCATCACCACGCGGCTGCGGGCGCGGGAGATCCAGCTGTGAGCACGACCGCGACCACCTATTACGACCGCAAGGGATTGCTGGGCACGCTGGGGCGCGACGGGCTGCTGCAGATCATCCTCGTCGCCAATACGGTGATCATGCTGGCACCCATCGTCATCATGGTCTTCTCGGCCTTCAAGACGACGCCGCAGATCTTCCAGTCGCCCTTCGCCATTCCCGACTTCACCCATGTCGGGAATTTCCTCAAGATCTGGACGCAGACCAATTTCCTGCGCTACCTGCTCAATTCCTTCGTGGTGACCGGCGCCTCCATGGTGCTGATACTGACGCTGGGGACGATGGCCGCCTATGCCATCGGGCGGTACCAGTTCACCGGCTCGACCTTTATCCTGATGTTCTTCCTGGCCGGGCTGACCCTGCCATTGAAGCTCGCGATCATTCCGCTCTTCATGCTGATGCGCGACCTCAATATCCTCAACAACCAGCTCAGCCTCATCTTCGTCTATACGGCCATGGGCCTGCCCACGACGGTCTTCATCATGACCGGCTTCATCCGCACGCT
>CBIGSA010000138.1:0-9034 GCA_966192215.1 uncultured Devosia sp.
GGCGACCCGGCTGAAGGCGCCGGCATCAGGCGCATCCTGCGCCCGCAGGACTGGAAGCCGGCATGACCCGCGCCGTCTTCTTCGATGTCGATGGCGTGCTGGTGCATGGCTATCACGCCCGGCCCGACCTGACCCGGCGCTGGAACGAGAATCTGCTGGCCGATCTGGGTGTCGATCCTGACCGCTTCAACACCGAATTCATCTTCGACATCTTCATCAAGAAGGTGGTTGTCGGCGAAATGGCCATCATCGACGCATTGGAGCGCCGCCTGCCCGGGCTGGGCTATAAAGGCTCGCCCATGGCGTTCCTGCATTACTGGTTGACCCACGACTCCACCTTGAACACGGAATTGATCGATGTGGTCCGGGCCCTCAAGGCGCAACCCGATGTCAGGCTGTTCATCGCCACCAACCAGGATCATAGCCGCGCGCAATGGCTCTGGCACACGCTTGGCCTGGGCGAGCTGTTCGACGACATTTTCTATTCTGCCCGCGCCGGCATCCGGAAGCCCGAAAAGGGCTTCTTCGACTTCATCGAGCAGCGTATTGGGCCACAGGCCGAACCACCCCTGTTCTTCGATGACACGCCAAAGGTCATCGACGGTGCCCGCGCCCATGGCTGGGAGGCCGTGCTGTTCGAGACTGCCCAGGATTGCACGACCCACCCCTGGATCGCCGCGCGACTTTGAGCCACACCCAGCCATGCGCCACGATCATCGGCGTCAGCCGATGATGGCCTCGACAGCGCCCAAGTCCTGTCCTATCTAGAGGCAGCAGCAAAGCGGCCCTTGACCCCGCCCTCGAAAGGTTTTTGCCATGACCGATATCAACGCCTTCATCGACGACAAGGTGAAGAACAACGACGTGTTCCTCTTCATGAAGGGCTCGCCCGATTTTCCGCAATGCGGGTTCTCCGGCCAGGTCGTGCAGATCCTCAACTATCTCGGCGTCGACTATGGCAGCGCCAACGTGCTGGAAAGCGAAGAACTGCGCGAAGGCATCAAGGCTTACACCAACTGGCCGACCATTCCGCAGCTCTATGTGAAGGGCGAATTCGTCGGCGGCGCCGATATCGTGCGCGAGATGTTCCAGGCCGGCGAACTGCAGTCGCACCTGGCCAATGCCGGCATTGCGGTCAAGCAAACCGCCTGATTTCTTGTACTTCGCCTGCAGCAAGCCCGGTCTTTGACCGGGCTTTTCTTTTTGCATCACAGAGATTGATCGCGCCCATTCCGCATTATCACTTTGCGGAATGACGGCGCGGGCGTAGATAGAGCATCCACCTTCTGGATGCCCCTCCCATGACCACATCCGCGCTCCGCCCCGCAGTCCCCCTGCTCGTGCTGATCATTGCCGGCTGCATCATTGCGGCGGTAGGCAATGGCATTCGCAGCAGCTTTGGCCTGTTCACCCTGCCGATGACAGGCGATCTGGGGCTGACGCGCGGGGGTTGGGGCATGGCCATGGCCATCCAGAACCTTGCCTGGGGCATCGCCCAACCCTTTGCCGGCGCCTGGGCCGACCGCGTCGGCACGGGCCGCACCATTGCGGTCGGCCTGGCCATCTATGCCGCAGGCGTGCTGACCATGGCCTTCTCGCCCGATACCGGCTGGCTGACGCTGACCGCCGGCGTGATCGCGGGCGTGGGCATCGCTGTCAGTTCCTTCTCCGTGGTCATGGTGGCCTTTGGCCGCGCGGTGCCTATGGAAAAGCGCTCGCTCATCTTCGGCGTGGCCACGGCCGCCTCATCCTTCGGCCAGTTCGCCTTCGCTCCGATCAGCCAGGGCTTCATCAATGCCTTCGGCTGGCAATCGGCCCTGATCTACCTCGGCGTGGCCCTGCTGCTGGTCATTCCGCTGAGCTATGCCCTGCGCGGCCGCACCGAGAACCCGGTCGGCCATGCCGACCTGCCCTTCATGGAAGCGCTGTCCCGCGCCTGGGGCCATGGCTCCTATCGCCTGCTGGTGATCGGCTTCTTCGTCTGCGGCTTCCACCTGGCGTTCATCAATGTGCACATGCCCGCCTATCTGGTGCAATGCGGACTCTCGCCGGAAGTCGGGTCCTGGACCATCGCGGTCATTGGCCTGTTCAACATCGCCGGCTCGCTCCTGGCTGGCTACCTTGGCGGCCGCCTGCCCAAGCAGATGCTGCTGGCCACCATCTATTTCCTGCGCGCCGTGGCGATCGGCCTGTTCCTGCTGATCCCGGTCAGCGAAGTCACCGCCTATGCCTTCGCCGCCGCCATGGGCCTGCTCTGGCTCTCCACCGTGCCGCTGACGGCCGGCCTCGTTACGCTGTTCTTCGGCGCCCGCTACATGGGCATGCTCTATGGCGTGGCCTTCCTCAGCCACCAGATCGGCTCGTTTGTCGGCGTCTGGCTGGGCGGCTATGTCTATGACCAGACCGGCTCCTACAGCCTGGTCTGGTATCTCGGCATCGTGCTCGGCCTGGCCTCGGCGGCTGTGCATATCCCCATCAATGAGCGCAGCGCCTCCAACTTCGCGCTCAAGACGGCCTAACCATCGGTTTCTGCCGATATATAATCTTGCAAATGTCTCCGTGCGGGTTCATGGTCCGCGCCTGATTTCCGGCGCCCGTGTTCCTGCGGTGCGACACCATTCCAGGTTCCTTTGATGTCCGATCATTTCACGCGGGTTCTCTCGCGCCCCGAATTCATTGCCCTCATGGCCGCCCTGATGGCGCTCAACGCGCTGGCCATCGACGTTATGCTGCCCGCCCTGCCCTATATGGGCGAGGCGCTCGGCGTCACCAGCGAGAACGAACGGCAATATGTCATCGCCTCCTACATGCTGGGCATGGGCATTGCCGTGCTCGGCTTCGGCCCGCTGACCGACCGCTTTGGCCGTCGCGCGCCGCTGCTGATGGGCATGGGGATCTATATCCTCGCCGCCATCGCCGCCGTCTTCGCGCCCAGCTTTGCCATCCTGATCGTGCTGCGCTTCATCCAGGGCATGGGCGCCGCCAGCGTGCGCGTCATCGCCACCGCCGTGGTGCGCGACCGCTATTCAGGCCGTGAAATGGCTGAGGTCATGTCGCTGACCTTCATGGTCTTCATGGCCATCCCCATCATCGCGCCGGGCATCGGGCAGGTCATCCTGCTGGTCGGCGACTGGCACAATATCTTCATCTTCATGGGCCTGCTGGCCGCCGCCTTCTGGCTCTGGACCTGGTTCCGCCTGCCCGAAACGCTACCCGAGACCCAGCGCCGGCCGCTGAGCCTCAAGGCGGTGATCGACGGCTTCCGCCTCGTCTTCACCAACCGCGTGGCCTTTTCCTACGGTCTGGCCGGCATGTTCCTGTTTGGCGCGCTGTTCGGCTTCATCAGCTCGGCGCAGCAGATCTATGTCGATATCTACGGCCTTGGCGTCTATTTCCCCGTAGCTTTCGCGGCCATGGCCGGCCTGATGGCGGTGTCGTCCTTCACCAATTCGCGCATCGTGCGCCGGCTCGGCATGCGCCGGCTGTCGCATGGTGCTGTGCTGAGCTTCACCACGTTCAGCGGTGTCTGGCTGGCCTTTGCCCTCAGCGGCTTCCTGCCGCTCTGGCTGTTCTTCTCGCTGCTGGCCCTCATCATGTTCAGCTTCGGCTGGGCCGCCTCGAACATGAATTCGCTGTCCATGGAGCCGTTGGGGGCCGTGGCCGGCACCGCCTCGGCTGTGTTCGGATTCATCCAGACTGTCGGTGGCGCACTGATCGGCAGCTATACCGGCCAGCTTTTCGATGGCACCACCGTTCCGGCCGCCATGGGTTATTTCAGCATGGGCGTGCTGGCACTGATCTGCATACTGGTTGCCGAAAAGGGCCGCCTGTTCGGCGTCGGCGAGCAATATGCCCATACCGACGCCATTCCCGAAGCCGGTCACTGACCGGTTTCGGGCGCCGCCGGGCCTTCGATCTGGCTACGATCGTGATAGACATGATCGACCAGGCCCCAGTCGCGGGCCTGTTCGGGGGTCATGAAGTGGTCGCGCTCCAGCGCGGCCTCGACTTCCTCATAGGTTCGCCCGCAATGCTTGGCATAGAGATTGTGCATGCGCCGCTTGAGCCGCTGACTCTCCTCGGCATGCAGCATGATATCGGTGACCTTGCCCTGATAGCCGCCGCTGGGCTGGTGCAGCATGATCGAGGCATTGGGCAGGCAGATGCGCGTGCCCGGTTCGCCCGCCATCAGCAGGAACGAGCCGGCCGACATGGCCATGCCCATGCAGAGCGTGCCCACCGGTGCCTTGATGAACTGCATCGTGTCATACATGGCCATGGCCGAGGTCACGACGCCGCCGGGCGAGTTGATATAGAGGTAGATTTCCTTCTTGGGATTTTCCGCCTCGAGGAACAGCAACTGGGCGCAGACCAGACTGGCCATATTGTCCTCCACCTCGCCATTGACGAAGATGATCCGCTCACGCAGCAGGCGCGAATAGATATCGAAGCTCCGTTCTCCCCGCGTGGTCTGTTCCACGACCATAGGGACGAGTTGCATCATGTCGCGCATGGGCGATCTCCTGTTTTGATCTTGAAATTCACCCACCGTGTCATCCCGGCGCAGGCCGGGATCCATCCTGAGGTCTTCCCGCATTCACTGCAGGCTCTGTCATCTCAGGATGGATTCTGGCCTTCGCCGGAATGACATCGCGGGAAACGGACGCTAGGCGGCCAGCATGACCGGCCCGGCGAGATTGCTGTTGGCCGCCACGGGCACGGCCACGGGCGCATGGGTCAGGCGGAACCAGGTGCCGCCATCGCTGGTGGGCGTCAGCTCGAAGGTGACGAGGCTGTCTTCCATGCCCATCACCGCCCCCTGCCCCGCTTCGCGCCAGCGATAGGTGAGGCTCTTGTTCTCTTCCGCCGCCACCACCGCCAGGTCGATCTCCTGCTCAGGCTTGAGCCAGCGTTCGAGGTATTCGGGCACGGTCAGCGCGCGCCAGACCTTTTCCGGGGGCGCATCCAGCGTGCATTCGAACACCAGGGCATCGGTTTCGGTCATTGATCCATCTCCCTCAGCAGGTCCTTGAGCCCGTCGATCCGATCGGGCCAGAAGGCGCGATACTTCGCCAGCCATTCATGCAGCGGCGCCATGCCCTCGGGCTCGACGCGATAATGCGCATAGCGCCCCTCGCGGCGCTCGCTGATGAGCCCAGCCCCGCGCAGCACGGCCAGATGCTGGCTCATGGCGGGCTGGCTAATGGCAAAGCCCTCACGCAACTCCGTCGCGGTCATCTCGGCCCCCGCCAACCGCTCGAGCATGGCTCGGCGGGTCGGATCGGCCAGCACTTTGAAAATATCGGCGTCGCTCATGCATGACACATAAGCACAGACTTATGAGTCGTGGCAAGGGGGTGATGAGGCGGCGTGGCCCTAGAACACGAACACGTCCCGCCGCAGCTCGGCCCAGGCGTCGCGGTTGATCGCCACCAGCAGCCCGCCATCGACATGGCTGGGCAGGTAGGGTCCGCCATCGAGCCGGGCGGCGTAGGCACCGGCTTCCTGGCTGATGAGGACGCCGGCCAGATGGTCCCAGGGCATCAGCTTGTTGAAGCAGACGAACTGTGTGTGGCCCGAGGCAAAGGCGCGATATTCATGGCCGGCCACGCGATAATTGGCCACCATGCGCACCTTGGTGAAATTGGACAGGACCTGCCCGCGCGACTCGGCCGGCATGAAGGCCACCGAGCAGGTACCTACCATCTGTGCCAGCGGCAGCGGCTCCGCTACGCGGAGCCGCACTGCATCACCGCCCGGACGGCGAAGCCAGGCCCCACCGCCTTTTTCGGCCATGACCCAGTCATCGCCCATCGGATCGTAGATGATGGCGGCCACTGTCTCGCCCTTGGAGACGATTGAGGCCATGGTGGCAAAGAGCGGCAGGCCGGCAGCATAGTTGGCCGTGCCATCGATGGGGTCGACAACAACGGCGAGGTCGGCCGTAGCCAGCCTTGGCAACAGCGCCGGATCGGCCGCCACCGATTCCTCGCCGACGAACAAAGCCTCGGGCATCCACTGGGCGATGCGGGCTTTGATGACATTTTCGGTGGCTATATCGGCTTCTGTCACAAGGTCGATGGCCTCGGTCTTGACCTTGACCATGCTGGTATCGAGCCGGCGGAAACGCGGCAGGGCTTCAGCGCGGGCCGCATCGCGCAGGATGGCAGCCAGGGCCATGACATCAAAATTCACGACGCGGTCCTTTTGTCGAAGAGCGCGGCAAAATCGAAGAGTCGCGTGTCCAGCATATGGCTGGGATTGATATTGCCCAGCGCGCGGATCATCACATCCTTGCGGCCCGGCATGCGCTTTTCGATGTCCGACAGCATGGCCTTCATCGCATTGCGCTCGAGGCCATCCTGCGAGCCGCAGAGGTCGCAGGGGATGATCGGAAAGGCCATGGCGTCGGAAAAGCGCTGCAGGTCTTCCTCGGCGCAATAGATCAGCGGCCGCAGCACTTCGATATCGCCCTCGTCATTGAGCAGCCGCGGCGGCATGGCGGCCAGCTTGCCGCCATGGAACAGGTTCATGAAGAAGGTTTCGAGACTGTCGTCGCGGTGGTGACCCAGCACCAAAGCCGTGCAGCCCTCTTCGCGCGCGATGCGGTAGAGATTGCCGCGGCGCAGGCGCGAGCAGAGCGAGCAATAGGTCGCGCCCTGGGGCAGCTTGTCGGTGACGATCGAATAGGTGTCCTGGTATTCGATGCGATGCGGAATGCCGAGCCCGGCCAGGTATTCGGGCAGGATATGCTTGGGGAAGTTGGGCTGCCCCTGGTCGAGATTGCAGGCCACCAGTTCCACTGGCAAGAGGCCCCGCCACTTGAGGTCGAGCAGCAGCGCCAGCATGCCATAGCTGTCCTTGCCACCGCTCAGCGCCACCAGCCACTTCTCCCCCGGCCGGGCCATGGCGAATTTGTCGATCGCCTCGCGGGCATTGCGGATCAGCCGCTTGCGCAGCTTGTTGAACTCGACGCTGCGCGGCGCATGGGCATAGACGGGGTGCCCGCCAGTCTCGGCCTCGGCCTGTTCGATATCGATGGGCAGGGCTTGGTTCATGGAAATCTCAAAGCAAAGGGGGCGTCGCCGCCCCCTCATAACGTACTCATCCGGCACGCGCCACTAGATCGGCAAGGGGCTGGCTTCCTGCGCGTCGGCCGCCACATCGTGGCCGGTATCGTATTTGTCGAGATTGCCTTCGAACTCGTGCAGACGCTTCCAGATGGAGCGCAGTTCGGTCAGCGTGGTCCAGTTGTTCAGCACCACCGAGAACGCTCCGTCCACCTGCCCATAGGCATTGTTGACCTGAAACAGCAGGCCGACAGAAACGGCGCCGGTAAACATGGCCGGCCCGATCATCAGCAGCGGCGTCAGCGAGGTGATCTGCCCATAGGCGTTCGACCACAGGTTGAAGTAGCCATAGTGCAGGTAGAGGCGGAAATAGTTGTAGCGCAGCCCGGTGAAGAGGCTGAACAGGGTTTCGGGCTGGGCATGATGGATCTTGTCGTCCTCGCCCAGCACGAGCTCCTTGCGGAAGGCCGCCTCCACCTTCTGGTTGTTATATTCAAGGCCCGGCAGGAACCAGCCGACGAACCACGAAACGGCCATGCCGCCGACGCTGACCAGCAGCGCCGCCCAGACCAGCGAGCCCGGCACGTCGCGGATGATGGGCAGGTCGACCTGACCGCTCAGCGTCCACAGGATGGGCAGGAAGGCGACCAGGGTCAGAATGGCCCGCAGCATCTGCAGGCCCAGGCTTTCCACGATGCGCGCAAAGCGGTTCGCATCTTCCTGGATACGCTGGGAAGCGCCTTCGATTTCATGCTCCACGTTGCGCCAGCGCGGAATGTAGTTCTCGGTGATGGCCTGCCGCCACCGGAAGCCGTAGTGGGAAATCAGGAAGTTACCCAAAGTGCCTGTCAGCACGATCGGAATGGCGATCCAGATGAACGTTTTGGGCACGACCATGGGGATGACGAAGAAAATCCTCTCCCACGCCCATTCCCAGCCGAACAGCGAATGCCAGAATTCGGAGACGTCATGCTCCTGCGCTGTCTGCAGCATGTCGTAAAACGAGCGGTACCAGGAATTGGCCTGTACCGACAGATCGACCTGCAGCCAGATTATCAGCACAATGAACAGCCCCATGCCGTAGGCCCACGAGGCCCAGCGGCGGCTCTTGAAGAAGGCGTGAATCATCTATCTTCCCTTGGCAACGTTCCCGCTCGGAACGTATTCAATCCGTCACAGAATTGTGGCGACGGCAAGCAGGATTGCGAACCTTACCAAAAAGTAAGGGCCGCTCAGAGGAGCGGCCCTTTTCAATTCGGTATCAACTTCGCTTAGCGCGAGTAGAATTCGACGACCAGGTTCGGTTCCATCTGGACCGGATACGGCACGTCGGAGAGGCCGGGGACGCGGGCAAAGGTGGCGACCATCTTGTTGTGGTCGACTTCGACATAGTCCGGCACGTCGCGCTCGGCGAGCTGGGTGGCTTCGATCAGCACGGCGAGCTGCTTGGAGCGCTCGCGCACTTCGATCTTGTCGCCGACCTTGACCTGGTAGGACGGGATGTTGACGCGCTTGCCGTTGACCAGGATGTGGCCGTGGCTGACGAACTGGCGGGCAGCGAACACGGTGGCAACGAACTTGGCGCGGTAGACCACGGCGTCCAGACGGCTCTCGAGCAGGCCGATCAGGTTCTCGCCGGTGTCGCCCTTGACGCGGGCAGCTTCGTTATAGAGCTTCTTGAAGCCCTTTTCGGTGATCGAGCCGTAATAGCCCTTGAGCTTCTGCTTGGCGCGGAGCTGCAGACCGTAGTCCGAAAGCTTGCCCTTGCGGCGCTGGCCATGCTGGCCGGGGCCATAGGCACGGGCATTGAGCGGGGACTTGGGACGCCCCCAGATATTTTCGCCAAGACGGCGATCGATCTTGTACTTGACTGAATGACGCTTCGACATCGCGTATCCTTTTCACACGTTGAACGGATCGCGCCCTCCTCTGCCCTCCTTGCGGAGAGCCGACAGATCCCAAAA
>CBIGSA010000139.1:0-8936 GCA_966192215.1 uncultured Devosia sp.
GTCTCGAGCCTGTTCGACTAGGCAGCGGCCGACAGCAAAATCGCCCCAACGGAGCGATTCTAGCTGACTGGGCCATGAGGGCCACGCTCGAATGGCACGAGGGTGCCACACGCCACCGCAACGGACATCCTTGGTAAGAAAATTCGTCGGGACGGTCGAAATCCTCTCCCCTCGCGCGACATTGCCCTGACGGGCTATGGTGCCCGCGAGGAGAGATGCGATGAAATACCTGCTGATGCTCTATGCCGACGAAAAAGCCGGCGCCGCCATCGAGCCGGAGCAGATGGCCGGCTTCATGGGCCAGTTGAACGCCTGGACCGAGTCCCTGCGCAAGGCCAATGCCTTCGTCGAGACCAATGCGCTGGCCCCAACCTGGGATTCGCGGACCGTGCATGTCGAGAATGGCGCCATGCAGGTGCATGATGGCCCTTATGCCGATACGCGTGAGCAGTTCGGCGGCTATTTCATCATCGAGGCGGATAGCATGGATGCGGCGGTGGATTGGGCCGCAAAATGCCCCGCCGCCGGCTGGGGCAGTATCGAAGTCCGCCCCTTCGCTCGCTTCTAGGAGGCCGCCATGCCCAGATACCTGGCCATCTATATCGGCACCGCCACCGCCCGCGACAAGGCGCAGTGGGACGAGCAACCGCCCGAAGTGCTGAAACAGCAGCAGGACGAGGGCATGGGCGCCTGGGGCGCATGGATGGCCCGCAACCAGGCCGCCATCGTCGACACGGGTACACCCTTGGGCAAGACCAAGCGCGTATCCCGCGACGGGGTGGCCAACACGACAAATACCAGCGTGGCCTATGTGATCGTCGAAGCGGCAACACATGACGAAGCGGCACGGCTCTTCGAAAATCACCCCCATTTCTCCGTGTTTCCCGGGGATTCGGTGGAGGTCATGGAGTGCCTGCCGCTTCCAGGCTGAAGTTTTTTTCGCCAGAAAGTAGAAAGGCGGTCCGACCCGCCGACATTGTTGCATCGGAGCAAGAAGCGCCGACCCAGCAAGAGGAAAATCCAATGCGTTACATGATGATTATCCACCACGACGACGAAGCCATGGCCAAGGCCCCGCAGAAGGAGCTGTGGGCCGAGTATGCCGCCTTCAACCAGGCGCTGAACAAGGCCGGCGAAGGCTTTTCCGGCGGCTTGCGGCTCTCGCCCGGCAAGCAGGGCACGATTGTCCGCAGCCGCGCCGGCAAGACCGATGTGCTCGACGGCCCCTATGCCGATACGCGCGAGCAGCTCGCCGGCTATTTCTTCATCGACGTCGATGGCATCGAGCAGGCGGTGGAATGGGCCAATCGCTGCCCCAGCTCAAAATATGGCGCCATCGAAATCCGCCCCATCGTCGAGCAGAACGCATCCTGATGACGGAGGCGGCGCGCCGGGCGGCGGAACGGGCGGCACGCGACAGCTATGGGCGCCTGCTGGCCTTTCTCGCGGCCCGCACGCGCGACGTAGCGGGTGCGGAGGACGCGCTGGCGGAAGCCTTTGCCAGCGCGCTCAAATCCTGGCCGGAACAGGGTGTTCCGGCCAATCCCGATGCATGGCTCCTGACTGTCGCCCGCCGTCGCCAGACCGACGCTATCAGGCGGCGGCAGACCAGCAAGGCCGGGGAGGCTCATATCCAGCTCATGACCGAGGAACTCGAATCCGCCGGTACCCAGCCCGACGCCATCCCTGACCGGCGCCTGGCCCTGATGTTCGCCTGCGCCCATCCCGAAATCGAAGCCGGCATGCGGGCACCGCTGATCCTGCAGACCATATTGGGCCTGACCGCCATCGACATCGCCGCAGCCTTCCTTATTCCGCCGGCCACCATGGGCCAGCGCCTGGTGCGGGCCAAGGCACGTATCAAGGAGGCTGCCATTCCCTTCGCCATTCCCGAGCGCGAAGACCTGGCCGAACGGCTTCACGCCGTGCTCGACGCCATCTATGCCGCCTATGCCAAGGGCTGGACCGAAATCGGCGATGCCGCCGCCGAGCGCCTGGCCGAAGAGGCCATCTGGCTCGGCCGGCTGGTGGTGAGCCTGCTGCCCGACGAGCCCGAGGCCAGGGGCATGCTGGCGCTGATGCTCTATGCCGAAGCCCGGCGCACGGCCCGGCGTGACTCGGCCGGAGCTTATGTTCCGCTCGAAGCGCAGGACATAAACCTCTGGGATGAAGCGCAGATCATGGCCGCCGAAGCACTGCTGCGCGAGGCCAATGCGGGCGGCCCCACCGGCCGCTACCAGATCGAGGCAGCGATCCAGTCCGCCCATGTCGCCCGCCGCGTGACCGGCAGACCTAACTGGGATTCGGTGGTCGCGCTCTACGACGTGCTGCTGGGCCTCACCCACTCGCCTGTCGCCCTGCTCAACCGCGCTGCGGCCCTGGCCGAAACAGAGGGACCGGAAGCGGCTCTCTCCAGCCTCGACGCCATTGCCGGCGACAGGCGCATGGCCGACTACCAGCCCTGGTGGGCCACCCGCGGCCACCTCTGCGCCCGCGCCGGGCGGAAGGAGGAAGCGTTCGAGGCGCTGACCCTGGCCATCGGCCTGTCGACGGATGACGCCGTGCGGCACTATCTCATCGCCCAGCGGACAGGATTGCAGGACGGGTGATGTTCCTCCCACCGGCCGTCACCCTCGGGCTTGACCGGAGGGCTATACACTTTCGGAGCGTGCAGTAAGTAAGGTGTCCTCGGGTCAGGCCCCAGGATGACGATCGAGTTTGAGATACAGCTCCACTCGCCACGGCAACATCTCTTGCTCCCCGTCCCCCTTTCGGCTATAGCCCGCGCCATGAAGCGCTCGTCACCCCTGGAGGACGGGCGCGTATGTTGTTGTGGTAACGACATACACCAACCCAGAATGGATATTTCCATGGCTGCGACCAAGGTGCTCAAGGCACAGGCGCGTGAGGGAGTGGGCAAGGGGGCCGCTCGTGAACTGCGCCGTCAGGGACTCGTTCCCGCTGTAATCTACGGTGACAAGAAGGCCCCCGTTACCGTCTCCATCCCCTACAAGGACGCGCATAAGCATATCTACGCCGGCGGCTTCCTGTCCCACATCATCGAACTCGATGTGGATGGCACCAAGCACCGCGTGATTCCGCGTGACTACCAGCTCGACCCCGTCAAGGACTTCCCCATCCATGTGGATTTCCTGCGCGTCGGCAAGGGCACCAAGCTCAACGTCCAGGTGCATGTGAACTTCATCAATGAAGAAGCCAGCCCCGGTCTCAAGCGCGGCGGCACGCTGAACATCGTGCACCACACGCTCGACCTGACCGTGTCGGCCGATAATATCCCCGAGGAAGTGACCGTCGACCTGACCGGTCTCGACATCGGCGATACCGTCCACATCTCGGCGATCAAGCTGCCGGACGGCGTGTCCGACCACAGCCACGAGGACGACCTCACCATCGCCACCATCGTTGCCCCGTCGGCTCTCAAGTCGGCCGGCGAAGCTGACGAGCCGGCTGCCGAAGGCGAAGAGAAGGCCGAGTAATCGCGCCAGCCTCGATTTCTGCTATAAGTCTGAGGCGGCCTGCGGGTCGCCTCTTTCGTTTCTGGAGTGCGTGATGAAGCTGCTTGTCGGCCTGGGCAATCCGGGCGGCCAATATGAAGGCAACCGCCACAATATCGGCTTCATGGCGCTCGACGCCATTGCCCGCGCCCATGGCATCACCCAGTTCCGCACCAAGCATGGCGGCCTTTTGGCCGAGGGCAATATTGCCGGCGAGAAGGTGATCCTGCTCAAGCCGCAGACCTTCATGAACCGCTCCGGCGACAGCGTGCAGCAGGTGGCCCAGTTCTACAAGATCGCGCCGTCCGACATCATTGTGCTCTATGACGAGCTCGACCTCGCCCCCGGCAAGGTGCGCGTCAAGGTGGGCGGCGGCAATGGCGGCCACAATGGCCTGCGCTCCATCGATCCGCAGATCGGCACCGGCTACAAGCGCGTGCGCCTGGGCATCGGCCATCCCGGCAAGGAATTCGTGACCCATCATGTCCTGGGTGATTTCGCCAAGGCCGACAGCGCCTGGGTCACCCCGCTGCTCGACGCGGTGGGCAGGCATGCCGATATGCTGGTCAAGGGCGACGACAACGGCTTCATGAACAAGCTGGCCCTCGCCCTCAAGGCGGACGATGCGCCGGAGCCCAAACCCGCGCCCAGGGCCCAGAGCCACATCAGGCAGGCGCGGCCAGCCCGGCCGCAAGCCGAGGTTCCCAAGACCGGCCCGATGGCCGAAATGCTGCGGAAACTGCGCGGAGAGTGAAATGGCCGAAGTCGTGTTCTTCCAGGCGCTGAGCCAGGATGGTTTCGTCACCGACGCCGAAGGCTCCTCCGCTTGGCAGGGACCATATTTCGTCTCCGAACTGGGCTTTCACGACTTCATCGCCGGCGTAACCGCGGTCATCATCGCCCGCGCCACCTATGACAAGATCGCCGCTGGCGGCAAATGGCCCTATGGCGCCATCCCCGGCATCGTCCCCTCCGATGCGCCGGTGGCCGATATCGGCGCCCCGGTGACCGCGGTGGCGGACGACCCGGCAGCCATCGTCGCCGCGGCGCGCGGCAAGGGCGATGGCACGATTTGGGTGCAGGGCGATACCGATCTCGCCTTCCGCCTGATCGAGGCCGGGCTGGTCGACCGGCTGGAGCTTTTCGTCATGCCCGTGGCGCTGGGCCACGGCACCGAGCATGTCGACCGCCACCACCTGCACGGCTTCGCGCTGGCCACCAGCACCAATTTCGCCAATGGCGTGACCCGGCTCAGCTATATTCGCTGAGCCGAGGTCGGCGTGCCGACGGCGCCCCTGCTACGCCGCCGTCACACGCCAAACGACGTCGCCGACATCATCCACCGCCAGCAGCGCACCATCCTTGGCCATGGTTACGCCAACCGGACGGCCGTTGGAGGTCTTTTCGTCTGGGGCGAGGAAGCCGGTCAGCAGGTCGATCGGTGTGCCCTGCGGCCGGCCTTCGACAAACGGCACCAGTATGACCTTATAGCCGCTGAGCTTGCTGCGGTTCCAGGAACCATGCTGGCCGATGACCATGCCCGATGGCAGGCCCGGCAGGGTGTTTTCCGGCAGCCAGCAGAGACCGAGCGAGGCGGTATGACCGCCCAGGGCATAGTCCGGCGTCAGGGCGCTGGCGACCTTGGCGGCATCCTGCGGCACACGATCATCAACGGTCTGGCCCCAATAGCAGAACGGCCAGCCGTAGAAGCCGCCATCCTTGACCGAGGTCAGGTAATCGGGCGGTGTTTCGTCGCCCAGCCCATCGCGCTCGTTGACCACGGTCCATAGCATGCCATTGGTCGGCTCCCAGGCCATGCCGACGGGATTGCGCAGGCCTCCGGCGAAAATACGGTTCTGCCCGGTCGCCAGGTCGAGTTCGTAAATGCAGGCACGGCCCGCCTCGGCTTCCATGCCTTCATCGGCGATATTGCTTAGCGAGCCCACCGCCACATAGAGCTTGCTGCCGTCCTGACTGGCGATGAGGTTGCGCGTCCAGTGGCCGGCCGGCTTGATATCCATGAGCTTGCGGCCCGGCGCGGTAATGCTGGTCTGGCCGGGTTCATAGGGAAAGGCCATGACGCTATCGGTATTGCCGACGTAAAATGTGTTGCCAACCAACGCCATGCCGAACGGCTGGTTGAGGTTTTTGAGGAACACTTCACGGATTTCGGGAACGCCGTCGCCATCGGCATCGCGCAGCAGCGTGATGCGATTGGCGCTCGGGCGCGAGGCCCCGGCGCGGATCAGCGTCCGGTGCATGACCATGTCCCTGATGGATCTGGCCTTGCCGACCAGCGTCGCCGCCTCGGCAACCAGCACATCGCCATTGGGCAGAACATAAATCATGCGCGGATGGTCGAGCCCGGTGGCAAAGGGGCTGACCTTGAGGCCGGAAGCGACGGTCGGCGCCGTGCCGGGCGCCCAGCCCATGGCCGTCGGCATTTTCAGCATGGGCATGGCGCCCTGCGGCTTGGCCAGCGGAATGACGGGCGTGGTGCCCACGGCCTGCTTGAAGGCCCCCATATGGCGGCCGCGATAATAGAACCAGAGGCCCCCCGCAATAATGGCGGCAAGCAAGACAAGCGAGATCAACACGTCCACGATGGAATTCCTCCGGCATTCTTGATTGGCATCTGATAGGCGGTCACGCGGCAGAGGACAAGATGGCCATGCGCCCTGCCGCATTGACTTCTCGTTCCATCCGAACGATGTGAGGGCCAACGAATTCTGGAGCATCCCCATGGGTTTCAAGATGGGCATTGTCGGCCTGCCGAATGTCGGCAAGTCGACCCTCTTCAACGCGCTGACCCGCACCGCTGCCGCCGCCGCGGCCAATTTCCCGTTCTGCACTATTGAGCCCAATGTGGGCGAGGTTCCGGTACCCGATCCGCGCCTCGACAAGCTGGCCAAGATCGGCAAGTCGATCAATGTCCAGCCGGCGCGCATGAGCTTTGTGGATATTGCCGGTCTGGTGAAGGGCGCCAGCAAGGGCGAAGGCCTGGGCAACCAGTTCCTGGCCAATATCCGTGAATGCGACGCCATCGCCTATGTGCTGCGTTGCTTCGAGGACGGCAACATCATCCACGTCGCCAACAAGGTCGATCCGCTGGCCGATGCCGAAGTGGTCGAAACCGAGCTGATGCTGGCGGACCTCGAAAGCCTCGAAAAGCGCCGCACCGGCGTCGAGAAGAAGGCCAAGGGCAATGACAAGGACGCCAAGATCACGCTGGACCTGATCGACCGGTCGCTGGTGCTGCTGCGCGAGGGCAAGTCGGCGCGTTTTGTCGAGCGCTCCAACGAGGAAGAAAAGGCCTTCCAGGAGTTGCAGCTGCTGACCTCCAAGCCCGTGCTCTATGTCTGCAATGTCGACGAGGCCTCGGCCGGATCAGGCAATGCCATGAGCAAGGCCGTGGAAGACTACGCCCATGCCAATGGCGCGGGCGTCGTCATCATCTCGGCCGAGATCGAAAGCCAGCTCGCCCAACTGCCCGACGCCGAACAGGCCGAATATCTCGAATCGCTGGGCCTGCACGAACCCGGCCTCAACCGCCTGATCCGCGAGGCCTATGACCTGCTGGGCCTGCAGACCTATTTCACCGTCGGCCCCAAGGAATCGCGCGCCTGGACCATCCACAAGGGCGACAAGGCCCCTGCCGCCGCGGGCGTCATCCATTCCGACTTCGAACGTGGCTTCATCCGCGCCCAGACCATCGCTTATGACGATTTCGTCGCCCTGGGCGGCGAAGTCGCCGCCAAGGAAGCCGGCAAGGCCCGCGACGAAGGCAAGGACTATGTCGTCAGGGACGGCGACGTGATGCTGTTCAAGTTCAACACATAGAGCCGGGCGGCTCAGCCAACCGGCTCGGAGGCATGCAGCAGGCGCCAGCGCCAGTCGCCGTCGCGCCAGGTGAAAACGCCCGACATGCGGAACCTGTAGGGCGTTTCCACGCCCTCGCGGCCGACCAGCGCGTTGCCATCGGCAAAGAACCAGCCCGTATCGCCATCGACACGCGCCTCGACCAAATCCCACGCCCAGCGCACCGTGAAGTCCTTGCCCATATTGGTGGCGAAATGCTGCCGAACACCGGCATTGTCGAGGAAGACATCCGCCGCCTCTGAGCCGCAGCCAATGGCATCGGCGGCGAATTCATCGGCAAGGCCGATATCCTTGGCGAAACGCCGCACACTCAGCCGATCCACTGCCGCCCGCAGCGCAACCAGCCGCGCCTCGCCCTCACCGCTCTGCATCGTTTGCCCCCGAACCGCGCCCTACCCCCGCGGCATGTGATCCGTCAGTTGCCGCACCAGCAGAACCAGTTCCACCTGCCTTGTGCAGCCGGTCTTGGCCATGGCGGTCTTGAGCTGGTTGCGGATGGTCTCGACACTCCGCTTGGTTGCCCGGGCGATCTCGGCAATGGTCTGGCCGGCCACGATGGCCTGCACAACGCCGATTTCGGCCGGCGTGAGATCGAACAGTGATTGCACCATGGTCGCGCCGGCCATGCCGGCCTTGGGCTCGCTGAGCACGACAATGGCCACCGTGCTGCCGAAAATGTCATGTGCCTGCCGCCGGATCGGCACCACCTGGATGACCGAGGTAATCGGCCCGCCCGGCTCGGTCCGGATGGGCACCGAACGCGGACTGCGCGCCAGCTTGAGCGCCTCGAGCGTATCGGACAGCATGGCATCGGCCGTGCGGTCATGCAGGCCCAGTCGGTCGCCGCCCCGCGTCGCCCAGACATGGCCGGCCGCGTTGAAATCGTCATTGGCCAGCACTACGCGCCCGCTCGGTGTCAGCGCCGCTGCCGGCAGGCCCAGCGCAGTCAGCGTCTCGATGGCCGTGCGCACCCGCTCGAAATCGGCCCTGCCGCTGAGCATGGCCGCCCGCGCCAGATGCGGATAGAGGCTGTCGAGCCGCGCCAGGTCATCCCCGCGGATAGGGCCGCGCTCGTAATATTGCTCGACATTCATGACCACCAGGTCGCCATGCGGCAACTGCACGAGGAAGCCGGCGGCCCAGCCGAAGCCTTCGGCCCGGAACAGGTCGCGCACCATAGGATCCTGTTCGGCCTCGTCCAGATTGGCGAAATAGTCATCCTCATTGAGGAAACGCGGCAGGCCCACCATGCCCTTGGCCATGACAGAGCCGGCCCGCCCGTTGCGGGCAATCCAGCCTTCCGCCAGAAATCTCTTCGCCGCCCTGTCCAGCACCGGCGCCTGGACCAGATGCGGTCCGCGCTCATTGACGCAGAGCAAGGCCCCTCCGGCGCTGTTGCTGACCGTGCCCAGCGTGGCCAGCACATTCGGCCACAGTTCCGGCACGACAGCCGCCTCATAGGCCGCAGCTTCGATCACGGCATAGTCTTCGTCCGACAGTCTCCCCGCCATGCTCCCCTCCGAGCCCACAATATCGTTAAGT
>CBIGSA010000140.1:0-8912 GCA_966192215.1 uncultured Devosia sp.
ACGCGCGGTGGTGGTGGAAACATCCGCGCAAGGGCCTATCATGCCGCAACTGACAAATCCCATCCTGCCCGGCTTCAATCCGGACCCGTCGATCCTTCGCGTCGGCGACGACTATTACATCGCCACCTCGACCTTCGAGTGGTTCCCGGGCGTGCAGATCCATCACAGCAAGGACCTGGCAAACTGGGAGCTGGTGACCCGCCCGCTGACCCGCAAGAGCCAGCTCGACATGCGCGGCGACCCCGATAGCTGCGGCGTCTGGGCCCCCTGCCTGACCCATGACGGCGAGAAATTCTGGCTGGTCTATACCGACGTCAAGCGCAAGGACGGCTCGTTCAAGGACGCGCATAACTACATCGTCTGGGCCGACAAGATCGAGGGCCCATGGTCGGACCCGGTCTATACCAATAGCTCCGGCTTTGACCCCAGCCTGTTCCACGACGATGACGGCCGGAAATGGTTCGTCAACATGCTCTGGGACCACCGCACGCGCCCGCTGAAATTCGCCGGTATCGCCCTGCAGGAATTTGACCCCAAGGCCGGAAAACTCGTCGGCCCGATCAAGAATATCTACCAGGGCACCGACCTCAAGTTGGTCGAGGGGCCCCATCTCTACAAGCGCAATGGCTGGTACTATCTGCTGACCGCCGAGGGCGGCACGGCCTATGACCATGCCTGCACCTTCGCCCGCTCGCGCAATATCGATGGGCCCTACGAGACCCATCCGCAAAAGCACATCCTGACATCCAAGGATGCTCCCCTCGCCGCCTTGCAGCGTGCTGGCCACGGCGACATCGTCGAGACGCCGGAAGGCAAGACCTATCTGGTCCACCTCACCGGCCGCCCGACCACTCAGGAACGGCGCTGCGTTCTCGGGCGCGAAACCGCAATCCAGGAAGCCTATTGGGGCGATGATGACTGGCTCTATGTGAAGAACGGGCCGGTACCTTCGCTTCATGTCGAGGTGCCCGGCACGCGTGATGAGGCAAAGTACTGGGCCGAAAAGCGCTATACGTTCGAAAACGGCCTGCCCATCGACTTCCAGTGGCTGCGCACGCCCGAAACCGACCGCATTTTCAAGACCGATGGCGGCAAGTTGACCTTGTTCGGCCGCGAGTCGATCGGCTCGTGGTTCGAGCAGGCGCTGGTCGCACGCCGGCAGCAGCACTTCTCCTACGATGCCGAGACGGTGGTGGATTTCAAGGCCACCGACGAACGCACCATGGCGGGCCTGACGGCCTATTACAGCCGCTACAATTTCTTCTACCTGGCCGTGACCGCCCATGCCGATGGGCAGCGCGAATTGCTGCTGATGAGCTCGGAAATCTCCTGGCCCGACGGCAATCTGACCTTCCCTTCCGCGCCGGTGCAGATTCCCAACGAGGGGAAGGTGAAGCTGGCGCTGACCATCCGCGGGCGGAAGCTGCAATTCTTCTACGCGCTGGAAGGCCAGGATCTGCAGCCCATCGGCCCGGTCTTCGACGCCTCGATCCTCTCGGACGAATGCGGCGGCCACCAGGCCCATGGCAGCTTCACCGGCGCCTTTGTCGGCATGGCGGCGCATGACCTCAACGGCACGGCCTGCCCGGCGATATTCGACTACTTCACCTATCGCCCGCAGCACGATCCTTCCGATCGCTACGAGATCGATTCCCTGCAATAGCCACCGCGTTCGGCACCCCTCGGGGTGCCGATCACGTTTGCCCGATAAAGGGCGACAATCGGTCGCACCTGGGCTAGGCTCATCGCGTTGCGGCCGCAGTTCGCGGGGACGTAACGGGGCAGCGTTCTCATGGACCAGCGGCCTCCTGCAAGGGAGACCTGACGCCATGACCAATTTCCACGTCATTTCCGGCGCGGGTGACAAGCTCGACATGCCGGTCATCCACACCATCACGCTCGGCGACCTGGGCGACGTCCTCAGGCGGGGCATCGCCGACTTCTGGGAGAAGCCGAGCCACTATGTGATGCTGGTGCTGATCTATCCTATTGTCGGCATCGTGCTGACCGTATGGATGAACGGCTATCACACCTGGCCCCTGCTCTATCCGCTGGTCGGCGGCTTCGCCCTGCTCGGCCCCTTCGCGGCCATCGGCCTCTACGAGATTTCCAGGCGGCGCGAGCAAGGACTCGATACGTCCTGGAGCCACGCTTTCGAAGTGCTGAAATCCCCGGCCATAGGCTCGATCGCCGCTTTGGCCATCATGCTGCTGGCGGTCTTCACCCTGTGGCTGACGGCGGCGCAGGCGCTGTATGAGAGCCTGTTCGGTTCGTCCACGCCGCAGACGCTGGGCGGGCTGATGAACCAGATTCTCACCGAACCGGGCGGCATGACGCTGATCATCACGGGCACCATGCTGGGGGCGCTCTTCGCCATTTTCACCCTCTGCACCACGGTCATCGCCTTTCCGCTGCTGCTGGACCGCGATGTGGGTGCCTTTGTCGCCGTCGAAACCTCGTTCCGTGCGGTGATGCACAATCCGGTGCCCATGCTGGCCTGGGGTATCATCGTCGGCGCCGGCATCTTTATCGGCTCGCTGCCGCTCTTTGTCGGCCTGGCCGTGATCATCCCCATTTTCGGCCACGCGACCTGGCACCTCTATCGCAAGGTGGTGGAGCCGGCTTCGGTCATAAGGGGGATGTAAACACCGGGGCAAACCCGGCTCCGAAGGTTGGATTTCCGCTCCGAAGGCCATAAGGTCTCGGCTTCCCTGCCGAGACCTTTTTGCCCCATGGACCAATCGCCCATCGAACAAGCGCAGACTCCGGCTTTGACGCCCATGATGGCGCAGTATTTCGAGATCAAGGCGGTCAATCCCGGCTATCTGCTGTTCTACCGCATGGGCGATTTCTACGAGCTGTTCTTCGAGGACGCCGAGATCGCCAGTGCCGCCCTGGGCATCGTGCTCACCAAGCGCGGCAAGCATCTGGGCGAGGATATCCAGATGTGCGGCGTGCCTATCCATGCCGCCAACGACTATCTCAACAAGCTGATCAAGCTGGGTCACCGCGTCGCCATCTGCGAGCAGGTGGAAGACCCCAAGGAGGCCAAGAAGCGCGGCGCCAAATCGGTGGTGAAGCGCGACGTGGTGCGGCTGATTACCGCCGGTACGCTGACCGAGGACGATCACCTGGATGCGCGCGCCTCAAATTTCCTGGCCGCCCTGGCCATGGTGCGCCATGGCGAGACCGATTTCGCCCTGGCCTGGGCCGATGTCTCGACCGGAGAGACCTTCACCGCCGATCTCTCGGCCGAACAGTTGCAGGACGAGCTGGCCCGCATCGATCCCGCCGAATTGTTGCTGACCGAAGCGACCCGCGCGACCCTGATGGAGCGGCACCTCTTCGCCCCGGCCTGGACTGCCATCACCCATACCGCGCCATCGGAGAGCTTCGACAGCGAAGCGGCGACATCGGGCCTGCGTGCTGCCTTCCCCGATGGGGGCTTCGACCCCACCGCCTTGTCCCGCGCCGCCAGGGCGGCTTTGGGGGCTGTCGTGGCCTATGTGCGCGAAAGCCAGAAGGGCGTCGGTGTCGCTTTGCGGGCGCCGGTCGCCGATACCGCCACGCGCCGCATGGCCATCGACCAGGCGACCCGAGCCAGCCTCGAACTGCACCAGACCCAGCGCGGCCAGACGAGGGGTTCGCTGCGGCAGGTGATCGACCTGACGGTCACCGCCCCCGGCTCCCGCCTGCTGTCGGCGAGGCTGGCGGCGCCCCTGGCCGATGCAGCCGGGATCAACGAGCGGCTCGATGCCGTGGGCATGCTGGCCAATGACACGCTGCTGACCGGGCGCCTGCGGGCCGATCTCAAGGCGGTGCCCGACCTGGCCCGTGCGCTGACGCGGCTGGCGCTCGACCGCGGCGGCCCGCGCGACCTCGCCGCGATCGGCAAGGCGGTGAGCGCGGCCTCGGCGCTGGCCGGGCATTTCGCGCGGCTCGACGATGTTCCGGCGGTGCTGGCCCGGCTGGCGGCGACGCTCGCCGCCGCACCCATGCCGCTGGCTTCCGAACTGGCACTGGCGCTGGATGACGAATTGCCATTGCTCGGCCGCGATGGCGGCTTCGTGCGCAAGGGTTACGATGGGGCGCTGGACGATGAGCGGGCTCTCGCCAGCCAGACCCGCGCCGTGGTTGCGGCCTTGCAGGCACGGCTGATCGAGGAGACAGACGTCCGCTCGCTCAAGATCCGGCACAATGGCGTGCTCGGCTATTTCGTCGAAGTGCCGGCCGCCCATGGCACACGGCTTTTGGAAGAGCCGCACCGGCAGAGCTTCATCCACCGCCAGACGCTGGCCAATGCCATGCGATTCACCACTACGGAGCTGGCGGACCTTGAGGGCCGCATTGCCCGGGCGCATGAGGCGGCGCTGGAAATCGAGCTCAAGGTGTTCGCCAGCCTGCGCTATGATGTGTTGAGCCGGACCGACATGCTGCGCAGCCTGGCCGATGCGCTGGCCGAGCTGGACGTGACCGCGGCCCTGGCGCATCTGGCCGCAACGCGCAGCTATACCCGCCCCGAAATCGACGATTCGCTGGCTTTCCGCATCGAGGGCGGGCGCCATCCCGTCGTGGAAGACATGGTCTCGGCCGAGGGCCAGAGCTTTGTCGCCAATGATGCCGACCTCTCGGGCGACGATGCCATTGGCGGCGGGCGGCTGTGGCTGGTGACCGGCCCCAATATGGGCGGTAAATCCACCTTCCTGCGCCAGAATGCGCTGATCGCAATCCTGGCGCAGATGGGCTCTTTCGTCCCGGCCAGCTCGGCCCATATCGGGGTGGTCGACCGCGTCTTCTCCCGCGTCGGCGCAAGCGACGACATCGCCCATGGCCGCTCGACCTTCATGGTCGAAATGGTCGAGACCGCGGCCATTCTCAATCGTGCCACGCGGCGCAGCCTGGTCGTGCTGGACGAAATCGGCCGCGGCACGGCCACGTTCGACGGTCTCTCCATCGCCTGGGCGGCGGTGGAGGCCCTGCACGAAACCACCGGCTGCCGGGCCCTCTTCGCCACCCATTTCCATGAGCTGACCAGCCTCGCCAAGACGCTGAGCCGTGTTTCCAACGTCACCATGAAGGTGCGCGAATGGGAGGGCGAGGTGGTGTTCCTGCATGAAGTGGGCGCCGGGGCGGCCGACCGGTCTTACGGCATCCAGGTGGCGCGGTTGGCCGGCCTGCCCGAACCGGTGCTGGCCCGCGCTCGCCAGGTTTTGACCGTGCTCGAGCAGCGCTCGGCAGGAACGGCCTCTTCCAGCCAGAAGGCCAGCGTGCTAGACGATCTGCCACTTTTCGCCCACCAGCCGCCTCCCCGGCCGGTGGGGCCGGACCCCGTACATGCTGCGCTCGACGCCGTTCGACCCGACGAGATGACCCCCAAACAAGCGATCGAAGCGCTCTACGAGTTGAAGAAAATCCGCGATGACGCTCGCCGAAGCTGAGGCAAAGCCCAAAAAGCCCCTCTTCGCCCTCAAGACGGCCGAGACCATTCTCGGCGAGCTTGACGCGGCGATCGGCGAGGAAGCGCCCAAATCCACTGCGGCCCGTGCCATCGTCCTGGCCCATATCCGCCAAACGCTGGCCGAGGCGCGCAAGCAGGCCGAGGCCGAATTGCTCGCCTCGGGCAAGGGCACGCGCTGCGCGCAGAACCTTTCCAATGCGCAGGACGAGATCATTTCGGCCGTGCATATGTTCGCCACGCGAAGGGTCTATCCGGTCGACAATCCCTCCGGCGCCGAGGCCATCGCGCTCTCGGCCGTGGGCGGCTATGGCCGCGGCACGCTGGCGCCGGGGTCGGACATCGACCTGCTTTTCATCCTGCCCTACAAGCAGACGCCCTGGGGCGAGCAGGTCACCGAATATATCCTCTATATGCTCTGGGACCTGGGCCAGAAGGTCGGCCATGCCGTGCGCTCGGTGGATGAATGCATCCGCATGGCCCGCGCCGACATGACCGTGCGCACCGCCACGCTCGAAGCGCGGTTCCTGACCGGCGACCGGGCGCTGTTCGATAGCCTCGTCTCGCGCTTTGAAACCGAGATCATGCCCAGAACAGGCCCCGAATTCATCGCCGCCAAGATGGCCGAGCGCGACGAGCGGCACAAGCTGATGGGCAATACCCGCTATGTGGTCGAGCCCAATATCAAGGACGGCAAGGGTGGCCTTCGCGACCTCAATACGCTGTTCTGGATCGGGAAATATTTCTACCAGGTCAAGACATCGCATGAACTGGTGGGCAAGGGCGTGCTGAGCGGCGCCGAATATCGCCTCTTTTCCCGCGCCGAGGATTTCCTCTGGGCGGTGCGCTGCCACCTGCATTTCGTCACCGGCCGCGCCGAGGAAAAGCTGACCTTCGATGTGCAGCCCGAACTGGCCGAGCGCATGGGCTATGCCCAGCGCGTCGGCATGCTGGGCGTCGAGCGTTTCATGAAGCGCTATTTCCTCGTCGCCAAGGATGTGGGCGATCTGACCCGCATCATCTGCGCCAGTCTCGAATTCAACCACGCCAAGGACATGGACCTGGTAGGCCGCGTACTGGCGCCGTTCCGTTCGGGCAGAAGCCGGATCAAGGGCGAGAGCGATTTCGTACTCGATACCGGAAGGCTCAACATTGCCAGCCCTGACGTCTTCGAGAAGGACCCGGTCAACCTCATCCGCATGTTCCTGGTGGCGGGCCGCGAGGAACTGCTGTTCCACCCCGATGCCATCAAGGTCATTACCCGCTCGCTGCAGTTGATCGACAACAGGCTGCGGCACGATGCCAAGGCCAACGAGCACTTCCTGACCATCCTGACCAGCCCGCTTTCGGTCGAGCGCATCCTGCGGCAGATGAACGAAAGCGGCGTCCTGGGCAGGTTCGTGCCCGATTTCGGCAAGATCGTCGCGCTGATGCAGTTCAACATGTATCACCACTATACGGTGGACGAGCACCTGATCCGCTCGGTCGGCGTCATGGCCGATATCGCCAATGGGGGCCTGCGCAACGATCTGCCCCTGACCCACGAACTGCTGCCCCAGCTCAACGATACCCGCCTGCTCTATGTTGCGCTTTTCCTGCACGACATCGCCAAGGGCCGTCCGGAGGATCATTCCATTGCCGGTGCCCGCATCGCGCGAAAACTCTGCCCGCGCTTCGGCCTGTCGCCGGCGGAAACCGATACGGTCTCCTGGCTCATCGAATATCACCTGCTGATGAGCGAGATCGCCCAGGCCCGCGATATCCAGGATCCGGAAACCGCCAAGGCCTTCGCCGATGTGGTGCAATCGCCCCAGCGCCTGGCGCTGCTGATGATCCTCACCGCCTGCGATATCCGCGCCGTGGGCCCCGGCGTCTGGACCGGCTGGAAGGGCAGCCTGCTCCGGGCCCTCTACTATGCCACCGAGCCGCTGCTGTCCGGCGGCCACAGCCAGGTGACCCAGTCAGACCGCATCGAGGAGGCGCGCCGCGCCCTGGCCCGCGCGCTCGAAGCCTGGCCCCCGGCCGATGTCGAAGCCTATATCGCCCGCCACTATGACCATTACTGGCTGCGCGCCGAGCCCGAACTGCAGGTCGAACATGCCCGCATGATCCGCCAGGCCGATATGGCCGGCGAGGGCTTTGCCGGCTCGATCCGGGTCAAGGCCTTCGAAGGCATTACCGAAGTCAGCTTCTATACGCCGGACCATCCGCGCCTGCTGTCGCTGATCGCCGGCGCCTGCACCATGCAGGATGCCTCCATTATCGGGGCGCAGATTTTCTCCACCCGCGACGGCCACGCGCTCGATACGTTCCGGCTGCGCCGTTCCTTCACCAGCGACGAGGACGAAAAGGTCCGCGCCACCCGCATCATCGATACGGTCAAGCAATTGCTGCAGGGCAAGCGGCAGATCCTGATCGACCTGGGCAAGGAGAGCCGCCACAACAAGCGGTTGAGACCCTTTGCCCTGCCGGCGCAGGTCACCGTCTCCAACGCGCTTTCTGAAAAGTTCACCGTCATCGAGGTGTCCGGCCTCGACCGCATGGGCCTGCTCCATTCGCTGACACGCGAGATTTCCGACCTCAATCTCACTATCGGCTCGGCCCATATCGGCACCTATGGCGAGAAGGCAGTGGACGTGTTCTACGTCACCGACCTCACCGGCCAGAAGATCATGAGCAAGCCCCGCCAGCGCAAGATTCACGACGCCCTGATGGGGGTGTTCCACCCGCGCGGTGAGGCGCAGAAGGTGGCCAATGGGTAGCGGCAGGCGCCCATGAGCCTCTATCGCAACTTCCTCTCCGTTGGGGGACTGACGCTGATCTCCCGCATCGCCGGCTTCATCCGCGATGCGCTGATGGCCGCGGTGCTGGGCACCGGGCCGGCGGCGGACGCCTTCTTTGCCGCCTTCCGCTTTCCCAACCTGTTCCGCCGCCTTTTCGCCGAGGGCGCATTCAACACGGCTTTCGTGCCGATGTTCTCGGGCGCGCTGGAGCAAAAGGGCCGCGACGGGGCGCTCGACCTGGCCTCGCGCATCATGGCCTGGCTCGTCGCCATGCTGGTGGGCGTGACCATCATCGCTGAAATCTTCATGCCGCAGATCATGGTCGCCTTCGTCCCCGGCTTCGTCGACGACCCCGAAAAGTTCGATCTCACGGTACTGCTGACGCGCATCATGTTCCCCTATCTGGCCTGCATGTCGCTGATGGCGGCCTATGGGGCGATCCTCAACTCGCTGGGGCGATTCTTCGCCGCCGCCTTTGCGCCCGTGCTGCTCAACCTGGTCAATATCGCCGCGATGATTCCGCTGGTCACCTTCTGGGTGCAGGATCCGGCCGGCGCGGCCATCTGGGTCGGCATGGCCACCATGGCGGGCGGGCTGGCACAACTGGCGCTGGTCTATGGTGCTATCAGGCGCGCAAATTTCGTACCGGCCCTGCGCCTGCCCCGGCTCGATCC
>CBIGSA010000141.1:0-8873 GCA_966192215.1 uncultured Devosia sp.
AACCACCGCCCAGTTTTGTCAGGGAGAAAACGGAGTGCGCGTGTTACGCGCGGGGCTGGGGAACAATGCGAAGGTAGGGCTTGGGTTCCTTCCAGCCGCCCGGGAACTTTTCCTTGGCCGCTTCGGGCGAAACGGAGGAAGCGATGATGACATCTTCGCCGTCCTTCCAGTTGACCGGGGTGGCGACCGAGTATTTGGCGGTGAGCTGCAGGCTATCGATGACGCGTAGCACTTCATCGAAATTGCGGCCGGTGGAGGCCGGATATTCGATCTTGAGCTTCACCTTCTTGTCCGGGCCGATGACGAAGACCGAACGCACGGTCAGCGTGTTGTCGGCATTGGGATGGATCATGTCATAGAGGCGGGCGACTTCGCCCTTGGTATCGGCCAGAAGCGGGAAATTGAGGGCCTGGCCCTGGGTTTCCTCGATGTCCTTGGCCCAGCCGCCATGATCTTCCAGCTTGTCGACGGAAAGGCAGAGGACCTTGACGCCGCGCTTGTCGAATTCGGGCTTCAGCTTGGCCGTATAGCCCAGCTCGGTGGTGCAGACCGGGGTGAAATTCTTGGGGTGGCTGAACAGAACCGCCCAATGGCCGTCGATATAGTCATAGAAATGGATCGGGCCTTCGGTGGAATCGGCCGTGAAATCGGGGGCGGTATCGCCAATCAGAATTGCCATGGGTCTTGTCCTTACCGGGCCAGGAGGCCCCTACTCGCTTTGATAGAGAATATCGTACTCAAGGCCGCGCAATGAAGCGGCCTGAAGCGAAATCCTTTTATGTTTTGAGCGGCTGGAACGCCATGGCGTTCCAAAGCGATGCCCGAGCGCAGGAAAGTCTTCAGGGCCGCGCGGGGGCGCCATTGCTCCAGGTGACCTGCTCGGTATTGAGCGGGACGACGGAGAGACTCATCTTGCCCGAGCCCTGCTGGATTTCGCGGGCATGGGCCAGGTAGATCAACGCATTGTTTTCGGCATCATAGACGCGGGTGACGCGCAGCGACTTCCAGATCAGCGAACGGCCTTCCTTGAAGATTTCCTCGCCGCCGGCACGGGTATTGATGTCGCCAATGGTGATCGGCCCGGTGACCGAGCAATCGAGCGCCGAATAGGAGGGATCCTCGAACCAGTTGCCCTGCTGCAGGCGATCGATGAAGGAGCGGTTGAAATAGGCCAGGTGACAGACGACGCCATCGACCTCCGGATCGGCCACCGCATCGATGGAAATGTCATTGCCGGTCCAATCCACCCCGACATTGCCCACTTCGCGGCTGTCGCCACAGGCGGCAAGGGTAACGGCGAGGACGCCAGCAGCGGCGAGGACGGCGAGGCGGTTCATGGGCATGTCTCCCTGGTTGCGGACCACAGATGGCCCCGGCCCCGCCCCGGCGCAAGACGCTCAGTACCGATTTTCGCGCAGACGCCGCTCGAGCAGGCGCACCAGCAGGGACAGTGAAATGGTCATGGTGAGATAGAGGAAGGCCACCACATTGTAGGTTTCGAAGAACAGGAACGTGCCCGAGGAATAGACCTTGCCGAGCTGGGTAATGTCCTGCACGCCCAGGGCCGAAACCAGGGCGCTGTCCTTGATCATCGAGACGAAGTCATTGGCCAGGGGCGGCAATATGGTGCGCAGGGCCTGGGGGAAGGTAACCAGGCGAAAGCATTTCCAACGGGAAAGGCCAAGCGAACGCGCCGCTTCGAGCTGGCCGCGATCCACCGATTCTATCCCCGCGCGGAAAATCTCGGCGATAAAGGCAGAATAGCAGATGGTGAGCGCGACGATGGCCCGCCAGACGAAATCGAACTGGCGGATGGTGACCACGGTGTCGAAGGGCTGCAACAGCCAGTTGAGCCCGGCCACCATGCCCGGCGCACCGACAAAGGCGACATAGAAGAGGAAGACCAGCACCGGGATGCCGCGGATGATCTCCACATAGAAGGTGGCGATCTCGCGCAGCACGCGGTTGCCCGAGGTGCGGGCCAGGGCCACGAGCAGGCCGATCAGCGTGGCCGCGGTGAAGGCGACGAGCGTAACCCAGATCGTGGTGAGCACGCCGCCGCTGAGGGCGCGGAAAATCTGGCTATAGCCGGCATCGCTGGTAATGGCCCAGAGCCCGACGACGAAAAGCAGCCCGATGGCGAGCAGCCACCAGGGAATGCGGGCAAAGATGGAGGGGCGGCGGGGGATGTAGGTCATATTGCGTGGGATCGCGGCGGCGCCGCGATCCCGAAGATCCGCTTACTGCGCCGCATTGTACTCGTAGAACCACTTCTGCTGCAGGGCATCCATGGTGCCGTCGGCCTTGATCTGGGCGAGGGCGGCATTGACCGGAGCGACGAGGTCGGAGCCGGGCGTGAAGATGAAGCCGAAATCTTCGGTACCCCGCGGCTCGCCGATGACTTTGAAGGCGCCGGGATTGGCGCCGATATAGCCATTGGCCGAGGTCTGGTCCATCAGCACCGTATCGACGTCGCCGGCGGCCAGAGCCTGGACCGAGGCGCCGAAGGTGTCGAACAGCTTGATGCGCGGATTGGCCTCGTCGCCATCGAGGACATTATAGACCGCGACATAGAAATTGGTGGTGCCGGCCTGGGCGCCGACCAGGAAATTGGCATCGGCGGCGAAAGTGGCGGCATCGGTGAAGCGGTTTTCATCGGCGCGGACCAGCATGAGCTGCTGGCTGGTAAGGTAGGATTCGGAGAAGTCGATCTGGCTCCTGCGCTCGTCATTGATGGTGATGCCATCCATGCCGACTTCGAACTGGCCGTCGCGCACAGCCTGGATCATCACGTCCCAGCTCGCGAGCTGCCAATCGACCTTGGCGTTGAGGCGCTTGGCGATCTCGTTGAAGAGGTCGTATTCGAGGCCAACGCCTTCGCCGGTCGCCGGATCGGCGAAGTTTAGCGGCACATAGGCATTTTCGGTGACGGCGACGATGGTGCGGCCCCCCAGGTCGGGCAGCGCATCCTGCGCCTGGGCCGCAGGCAGGCCGAGGACAGCGACGGCCGTGGCGGCGGCAAGGAACTTGGTGAGTGAAAGCATGAGGCGGCAGTCTCCCGGTCAGTGTTTTGCCGGGAGACTAACCAAGCGGGAACGGCTTGGAAATGGGCTATTACGCCTCGTCTTCGACCGGGGCGCCGGGGCCGTTCTTCTGCAGGGACTCGATGGCGTTCTTGGCCGAGGATTTGGACGCATAGGTCTCGGTGCGGGCCATGGTCTCGCCATTGCCGGCGACGAAGCGCACGAAATGCTGGCCATCCTTGGAGGCAACGATCTCGAAGCGGTAGCCGCTGCCGGCTTCCTCGCCCTTGGAGAGATCGACCGTGGCGGCGCCGGGCGCATTCTTCTTCAGCGACTCGATGGCCGACTTGGCGCTGGCCTTCTGCTTGTAGTTCTCCGACCAGAAAATCTTCTCGGCATTGTAGGAGAAATCGAACTTGAACTGATCGTTGGCGGCCGGGGTGACGTTGAATTTATGCGCCATGACGCTGAGACTCCTCTTTGGCAGCCGCGACCCGGCCGCCCTCACGAGGGTAGATTAGCGGCATGAGAGCAGAAGGGAAGCCCTTTGGCGCGTCAGGATATTTCCGGGTTGCCGCCGGAAGCGCGATCGATATGGCCCAGGTCGCGGGTGGGATCGATACGGTCGCGCACCAGCTGCTTGAGCTGTTTCACATCGGGGAAGCCGCCATCGCGCTTGCGCTCCCAGACCAGCTCGCCATCGAGATGGATCTCGAAAATGCCCCCAGTGCCGGGCACGAGCGTCACCGAACCCATTTCGAGGCTGAAGGTGGAGAGGACTTCGGACGCCATCCAGGCCGAGCGCAGCAGCCAGTTGCACTGGGTGCAATAGGTGATGGAAAGCGTCGGCCTATCCGCCATTCAGGCCTTCTTGCGCTTCTTGACGTCGGCCGGATCGACCAGGCTCGCCAGGATCTGGTCGACCAGGTCGAGATCCTGCCGCTTGCCGGCGGCCTGCTGCTGCAGGTCGACCAGGTAGGAGGTGGTGTAATAGAGCCGCCGCGCCAGCATGGTGGCGATATGGAGCGAGAATTCGGGGCGGGAATCGAGGAAGGTCAGCGCATCGGGGATTTCATAGGCCGTGACCGCCGACAGCGCCTTGACCGTGGCCGAATGGGGCATGTCGAGCAGCACGGCCATTTCGCCGAATATGGAACCCGGCTCATCGACATGGGTGACCTGGGTGCGCTCGCGGATGACTTCGACCTGGCCCTCGACCAGCACATAGAGCCGGCCCAGCCGCTCGCCCTCGGGCAGCATGACGGCGCCCGGCTTGAACGTGACCTGTTTCAGACCCTGGCAATATTCGAGAATGTCGGCCATCTGCGCCCTCCGCCTTCACGAAAATCTCTATATCGCGCAGAGACCTAGTTGGTCAAAGCAAAGCCGCCCGGCGCGAACCGGGCGGCTGGTGTCGATGAGCCAGGTCAGTTGATCCAGATCACCGTGTTGGTGGAGGAATCGACCAGGGCCGGGCGGTCGCCGATATAGACATAGCCATAGCGCGAATCGGGGATGGTGGTGACTTCGGTGCCGTCGGGCAGCACATAGCCGACCACGACGTCACCCTGCGCCTCGACCGAGGTCACCGGATTGCTCACGGCGAAATCGGCCGCGGCCTGCGGCACGAGATAGCCCGGCGACAGCACGGCGGCGCGGGTTTCGAGGTCGATGATCCAGACGCGGTCATTGGCATAGATATAGCCATAGGCCGGGTCGCCCTCGATGGGATAGACATTGACTTCGGCGGGGACGACGAAGCCGACATCCAGGGCGCTGTCGAGATAGATGGGCTCGACCGGATGGGTGGCGACATATTCGACCGAGGAGGTGGCGATGCCCGCTTCGGCACCGATAGTGGCGCCGGCAAAGCCGCCGATCACCGCACCGATCGGGCCGCCCAGCAGGCCGCCCACGACGGCGCCGGTGGCACCGCCGCCGGTGGCGCCGATCACGGCGCCGGCTTCGGCATCAGGCTGGGTGCCCACGACCTGGTCCTGGGCGAAAGCGGGGAAAGCGGCGAGCGAAAGCGTGGCCATGGAGGCCAGGAGAAGTTTCTTCATTGGTTTGATTCCTTCGTTTCGAGAGCAGTCCGGCTGCTCATTGCGGTTAACCGCCCCGTGGCATTTCAACGGGTGCCTGAGCGGTTCGTTCCGCAGATGTGAAGGATCAGGACGCGAGCTGTTGCAGAATGGCACCGGTCAATTCGCCCGGCTGCGTATCGGGCGCATAGCGGGTGGCCACCTGCCCGTCCCGGCCGATGAGGAATTTGGCGAAATTCCATTCGATATCGCCCGGATGTTCCGCCTTGAGCCAGGCATAGAGCGGGCTTTCCAGCGGCCCATTGACGTCGATCCGCGCGAAAAGCGGGAAGCTGACGCCGAAATTGACCTCGCAGAACTCGGCGATCTCGGCAGCGCTGCCCGGCTCCTGTCCGCCGAACTGGTTGCAGGGAAAGCCCAAGACGACCAGGCCCTTGTCCCCGAAATCCCGCCACAGCGCCTCGAGCCCTCGATATTGCGGGGTGTGGCCGCATTGGCTGGCGGTGTTGACCAGGAGCACGACTTTGCCCGCATAGGCGGCAAGCGGCTGCGGGGTGCCGGAGAGGAGGGGCAGGGTGAAGTCGGCGAGGCTGGTCATGACGCAAATCCCGATGGCGGGAGACAGATAAAGGCAGGCCGCCATGCGCGGCAAGGGCTCAGCGGCGGATGGGCTGCAGATCGGTTTCCGAGACGATGCGCAGATGGGTCTCGGCCTTGGCCTGGACCTTGTATTGCACCTGGTGGCCCTCGAAGGGCAGCAGCCCCACGATCTGGCATTCGCCGGCGCGGCGGCTGGAACTGCCGCGATTGGGCAGCAGGTCGAGTGTCTGGCCGACCTTGTATTTGTGCATGTTGGAAACTCCGGAAAATCCAGTTCTATCAGCTTGGCCCGCGCGACGCGAAGATAATCGGCAGGCCGAACGGCCGGACGGCGCTGGCGCCTCCGGGTAGAGCAAGTTGGGCGAGCCCCGAGGCGGCTTTCGCCCCTGAGGTTTTGTTTAGTGAGACGGAAACCGCCTCGGGGCGCCGGTTTTTGGAACGGAACGGGGGGTCGCGCACACGCTTCCGCCCGGGCCTGAACCTGCGCGGCGGGCGAGCCGCGCCCGGCTCCCTCCGCCACTGTTCGCCTGCAGGCCGCCCATGCGGAGGGATAGGTAGCAGTTTAATCGAACAGGCGCAGGCGGGGATAAGTTTGCTGCCACTCGGCCTCAACCTCGGCCAGCGGGCGGTTTTCCCGCTCGGCGCGGCGGCCGGCGCCGAAGCCAGTGTAGAAATCGTGCCGACGCAAGTTGGCGAAGCGCTCGTCCAGCTTGGCGCGTATTTCGTCCGGATCGTCCCGCTTGAACCGGAGGGCAGCGGCGGGCGGCTTGAGCCGCATGATCGGCAGGTAGCCGCCATCGAGATGCCAGATGCGGCAATTGAAGCGCTCGTCCCAGGTGGTGTGGCGGCTCTCCCAGCTTTCGAGCGCAGCCAGGGCCTGGCCGAGCTGGGCGGCGAGGCCGGCCAGATCGGGCGCGGCAACCGGCAGCCGCTCGCCGCGCCGGCGGGTGAATGGGGCGCAGTCGCTGAGCAGGCCTTCGGCCGCGATGCGCAGGGCATCGGAGACGGGCGCATTGGGCTTTTTGGCGCCGAGGGCCACTGCGTCCTTGTGCAGGGCGGCAAGGCTCAGCCACAGCGCCTCATGCCGCTCGGCCTGCGCCTTGGTGGTGTAGCCCGGCAACGGGACGCGCACAGCCTGCCCGGCAGGCTGGGTTTGAGCGCCGGGCGCGAAAGGCGGCTGGGTGGTGTGTGGGGTCATGGGATTCTCCTGATGGGCGGGATGCCGGACAGGAGAGGATAGAGCGGGGTGGAGGGGCGGGGATTAGTTTTAGCATTCCCAGTTCCTGAGAATCGATGAATCATCGCGGCAACGGAGAAATGCTATGGCGACGAAGGCAGATGTGAGGGACTGGCTTGAGGAAGAGCTGAGAGCCTTAGGGGGCAAGAGCCGAATCGTTCCAATCTGTAGAGCGATCTGGGCCAAGCACTCAGAAGAGATATCGTCGTCCGGCGACCTATTCTACACGTGGCAGTACGACATGCGCTGGGCCGCTACGACATTGAGAAGGAAGGGCAAGATGGTTGACGCCGACACGTCACCACGAGGGGTGTGGGAACTAATCTAGCCTCCGCTCAGCTGTTCAGTGCCAGATAATGCTTGACTGAGATTGATGCTCGGCGGATCACTCCTATGGTAAATTGATTCCGCAGGTCCAATGATACGCAGCTTTGCATCGTCAGAAATTCTCGAAGGCGATGTAGCGGCGGAGCTTGCCAAGATTGCACCAAATAGTGTGCAGCTTATTCTCACATCCCCCCCTTACAACATTGGTAAGATTTATGAGCGAGGGGAAAAGCGCACTCTGGAAGAGTATCTGGACTGGCTGAGGCCAGTTGCTGAAGCTCTGGTTTCTAAGCTTGCCCCGGGCGGCAGCCTCTGCTGGCAGGTCGGCAACTATGTTAAGGACGGCGAACTCTTTCCCCTAGACGCCTTTTTCTATCAGATATTTAGCGAGCTTGAGCTAAAGTTAAGAAATCGCATTATTTGGCATTTCAATTTTGGTCTTCACGCCCAACGTCGGTTGTCGGGGCGCTACGAGACCCTACTTTGGTTTACCAAAGGCGACGACTATACGTTCAATCTTGATAGCGTTCGCGTGCCTCAACTCTATCCAGGGAAGACGCACTCGTCGTCAAAAGGTCAGCGCGCAGGTACGCTAAGTGGCAATCCATTGGGGAAGAACCCTTCAGACGTCTGGGAATTCTCAGCAGAGCAGGCCTTTCTGACCGACTCGATTTGGGAGCTGCCAAACGTAAAGGCCAATCATCCGGAGAAGACAGAGCATCCATGCCAGTTTCCAAGCGAATTGGCAGAGCGATGCATACTGGCGTTCTCCAATGAAGGCGATACGGTACTAGATCCTTTCTCTGGCGCGGGGACCACAGTTGTTGCTGCTACTGGTCATGGTAGAATCGGTGTGGGTATAGACAAAAGTACAGACTACGTGTCTCTTTCCCGCAGCAGACTCAGCGCGTTCCGCAAAGGGGAACTTCCGCTACGCAAAGCAGGCACTTTGCCACGGAAGCCAAAGGACACTGAGAAGGTGGCTAGGGTGCCGGAGGCTTGGCTGACCTTCGACATGGGGACGGCGCGCGGAGGGGGCGTTGGCGTTAAAGAAAAAGAAGAAGATAAAGACGCCGGCTGACAAGCTTCGGTCTGATCATACTTCCATGGTGCGGGGCGTATTTCGCCGCGCCGGCTTTCAACGTATCCCGACGCTTTGTGACAGAGAGTTCACGTACGACGGTCAAAAATCTGACTTTGACGAGGTTTTCGTTTATGAAAACGTACTAGTATGCGTCGAAGTTACCACAACGAATTCTTCGGACAAGATTGCGACACACCTCAAGGGCAAGAAAATTGTCTACGACAAGGTGCAGAAGGACGAAGAAGCCTTCGTAAAATTCTACTGTTCCCTTAGTGAAGAACTTAAGGCGGCGGTGGGGGCGTACGAAGAAAGCGATATTGCGGTGCGTATTGTCTACGCCTCCCGTTATGCGATGGAGGCGTCCCACAAGCAAAACGTGCCAAACCCTATATACCTAGATTATCCAATACTGAGATACCTGAGAAGCACCGTCGAAACCATTCGGCGGTCCGCTCGGCACGAATTGCTTGAGTTTCTGAGCGTTCCCGACGTTGCCCTTGGCAAGGGAGGGGTCATCGGCGTAGCCGAGGAAACCGCGACGTACATAGGATCACTCCTAC
>CBIGSA010000142.1:0-8822 GCA_966192215.1 uncultured Devosia sp.
CTTGGGCATGTCCGTTCTGGAAAAGCATTTTACCCTGGATCGCTCCATGGCCGGGCCCGATCATTCTGCTTCGATCGAGCCCGATGACTTCCGGCAGATGGTGTCGCTGCTGCGTCAGGTCGAGGCGGGACTGGGGGATGGGGTCAAGCGGCCGACGGCATCCGAGGCCGACGTTCGCGCGATTGCCCGCAAAAGCCTTGTTTTTACGCGCGATCTGTCGTCGGGCCACATGCTTCAAGCTGGCGATCTCACTGCCAAGCGACCGGCCAGCGGCATTTCGCCCGAAAAGGCGGATCAGTTTATTGGCCGCATACTCGGTCGTGATGTGCAGGCCGATGGCCTGCTTCGGTATGATGATGTCCGGTGATGTATTGTGCCTTTATGGGGCCGGTGGACATGGCCGCGTTATCGCGCGCCAGGCCCGATCCTGCGGGTGGCAAACGATCGTCTTTGCCGATGCAGGCAAGCCCCTGGGTCAGGCAGTCGCCGGCTTTCCGGTGCGGTTCGCCGGCATAGATATGATCGAGGCGGATGCGGTCCTCATTGCCATCGGGGACAATGCGATCCGGCGGCAGCGGCAGGAGGAAGCGCTGGCGGCAGGCCATAATCTCGCCGTCCTCATCGCGGAACCGTCACGCCATTTCGGCGAGGCGCCCGGCGCAGGAACTGTCATTCTGGCCGGATCGGTGGTCAATGATGCTGCGCGCCTCGGTAGCGGGGTCATCGTCAATACAGCGGCGGTGGTCGAGCATGATGCGGTGGTCGGAGATTTCGCGCATGTGGCGCCTGGCGCGGTGTTGGGGGGCGGCGCGCGACTGGGGCAGCAATCGCTGCTAGGCAGCAATGCTACGATACTACCCGGCGTCAGTGTCGGCGATAATATCACAGTTGGAGCAGGGGCGGTGGTGACAGACGATCTGGTGGAGCCCGGGGTTTATGTGGGCGTTCCCGCCCGCCGGATTTCGCCCAAAGAGCAGGCAAGACAATCATGAAAAGCCCGACCTGCGTTGTCGTCGACTATGGCATTGGCAACACTTTCTCCGTAACGCGCGCACTCCAAGCCTGCGGCGTGGAGGCGGTGCTCACCGGAGACCATGATGCTATTCGCGCTGCCGATCGCCTCATCCTGCCCGGCGTCGGTGCGTTTGGGCGGGCCGCCGACCGGTTGCGCAGCCTTGGTCTCGATGAAGAAATCCTGCGCTTCGTCGAGAGTGGCCGTCCCTTTCTGGGCATCTGCGTGGGTATGCAGTTGCTGATGGACGAAGGCACGGAATTCGGCCGGCATCGTGGCCTGGGCCTGTTTCGCGGCAGCGTCGACAAGGTCGATATTCTCGATGCCGACGGTCGGCCTGCCAGGGTTCCGCTCATCGGCTGGTATGGCCTGAGTACGCCATCGGACAATTCCACGCGCTGGGACGGGACCGTGCTGGAGGAGAACCCCGATGGCGCCGCCTTCTATTTCGTTCACTCCTTTGCTGCGCGGCCGCTCGAAAGCGACGCGACGCTGGCTGTCGTGCGGCACGGGTCTCAGGAGATTGTTGCCGCCATACAGCGGGACAACGTCCTTGGCCTGCAGTTTCATCCCGAGCGCAGCGGTTCCCATGGCCTGGGACTGCTGACGCGTTTTGCCTCGATTTAGTGGATATGCCGATGACTGAAACGAAACCTGCCGGCGAAAATGGCAGACTGGGCGGTACGCGTCCGATATTGCTGTCGGGGGTTTATCGCAGCGGCACCACATTCCTGGCGGCAGTCGTCAATTCGATTCCCAATGTCGCAGCGGCATCCTCGACCGTCAAATATCTGCGGTTCTGCCTGCCGCATCATCATGGTCTCGACGACGATGTGGCCCTCGGTCGGCTGTTGACCGAGATTGATGCGCGCATCAGCAAGCGCTGGTCGCTCAGCCTGGATATAGAGGGGGTTCGTCGGATCCTGGGGAAGCATGAACGCAGCCATGCCCGGATCTATGATGCGGTGATGCAGGTTCTGCTGTTGGCTGATGGTGGTGGTGCCACGCGCTGGGCGGAGAAGCTCGCCATGCAGTGGCGGGACATACCGGTTTTTCTCGAAATGTTTCCTGATGGACAGGTCATCCACATTTTCCGTGACCCGCGCGATGTGACGGCGTCCTACAAGAAGATGACCTATGAACCCTGGCCGAGCTTTCTGGATGCCGCGCTGAATTGCAAGGCGGCGATGGATGAGGCGCCCAGACTGCAGGAGCGATATGGCCAGGAGCGCATATTGCTGCTGAATGCGGAAGACCTGGCGCGCGATCTCGGAGCATCGATGCGCCGGATCTGTGATTTCCTTGGCGAGCCCTTCGATTCCTCCGTCTCCGACCTCAGCAAATTTGGCGATATCAGGGGTGAAGACTGGCGGAACAACACATCCTTCACCGACGAGAAGAACTACGAAGCGGCACGTCCGCGCTGGAAGGACAACCTGTCTGCCGAGGAGCTCTTTCTTGTCGAGATGATCTGCCAGCCCGAGATGTCACGCCGGTCCTATGCCGGGAGCGGGCAGGATCTGGCGGGGCTGGATGGGGCCAAGCTGTCGGCCATTCTTGCCGATCCGTGGTTCTCTGCGCGTCTCAATAACCTGCTCGCCGAGGGGCGCCCGACAGCAGGCTATCGGAGCGACCCCTATACGACGGAGATGCGCATCGTGTTTGGCGAGGCGGCCCAGGGCGCATGACCGAATATTCGTCGCTTCTCGCATGCTATGGCGGCGGCCACGCGCAGATCATTGCTGCCTTGGCGATGGCGATGACCAAGCGCGGCCTGACCCCGAGGATCATTGGTTTCACGACCGCCTATCGCAGCCTGCAGCGCGCCGGAATAGATGCCTTGTCGGTAGAGGCTCTGCTGGAGCCAGAGGACGAGCCTTTCCTTGAAGCGGTGGGCCAGTTTATCGGACCGGAAAGTCACCCCGACGTCACGGCGGCGGAGACCCGTGCCTATTATGCGCTTGGCCTGCATGACCTGGTGACACGGCTCGGCTGGGATGATGCGCTTCAAACCATTGGCGCGCATGGGCGCAAAGCGTTCGAGCCAATAACTGTGCTATCGCGCTATCTGCAGAAGACCCGGCCCGACATAGTCGTGACCACGACCAGTCCGCGGTTCGAACTGGCCATGCTCAGGGCGGGCCGCGCATTGGGAATTCCAACACTCGCGGTTGGCGACCTGTTTCTCGTCAAGGAAAGCGAGTGGATCGCCAGCCCTGCCTATGCACAAAACCTCGCCGTACTGAGCGACGACGTAGCCGAATTCATGGCGACAAAAGGTTACCCGCTGGCCGATATACGCGTCACCGGCAATCCCGCCTTTGATTCACTGGCGCCGGGCGCAGGGGACGAACGGCGCCGGTCAGCGTTGCGCGAGGACTGGAATCTCACGGACAAGACCGTGGTCCTGTGGCCGGCGCCGGGGAGCGTTGTGTCCATGATCGGACGCGCGTTCCAGCCCGCCGGACGGGTCATTTCCGCACTGGAGGGGCTATGTGAAAGAAACCCTTCCATCGTCTATGTCTATCGGGCGCACCCCAACACCACGGGTTCGGAGTCTTTGCCGATCGTCCGGGGACGGCTGGATCAGGGTGCGCTGTCACCCGAAGAGGCCTTGCTGATTGCGGATATCGTCTGCGTGGAAGCATCGACCATGGGGTTGCAGGCGGCCATTCGCGGGCTTCCGGTAATATGCGTGGGCTTTGCAGACTATGTGATGTATCCCCAGTTCGGGCTCGCTCAGTCGGTCGACAACCTGGAGGCGGCGATGGATCTGATTGCGAAGGGCAAGGTTCCGCCACCCCCCAGAAACAAGATGCCGCCGGTTGGTAATTCGACCGAACTGGTGCTGTCGTTCATCGAGGAGATAGTTTCCTCCAACCGGAAAGCTGCAACCAGCAATGTCTAGCAAGGAAGATCCCCGCTCGGCCTATTGGAACGAGTCCTATGCTCGATACTGGAAAAGCCGCGTGGCGGAAGCCGGGGCGGCGGGATTGTCCGGCGTGCAGCAGGGCGACGCCCGTACCGAAGGCGACTGGGTCTATGAGAAAGTTCTCGACGCCCATCCTTTTGCCGGCAGCACGGTGCTCGATGTCGGCTGTGCCTGGGGGCGTCTGTTCCCGCTCTACGGTGCCTATGGGTTGAGGATCAGCGGCATCGATATTTCGTCGGCGATGATCGATGCGGCAGTCGAGGCTTATGGCGAGGCCGACAATGTCGATGCGCTGGAAGTGGCGGTCGCCGAGAAGCTTCCCTTCGCTTCGGCGAGTTTCGATAATGTCGTTTGTGTCGCCGTATTCGATGCTACTTTTCAGCATCGGGCCCTGTCGGAGTTCCTGCGTGTCCTGAAACCGGGCGGGCGGCTCGACCTGACGGGCAAGAGCGATGCGTACCTGCCGGATGACCAGTTGGCGCTGGACGCAGAGCGCGGCGCGCGATCAAAGGGACATCCGAACTATTTTACCGACCTGCCAGCGATGATCGCGCAGTGCGAATGCGCGGGCAGCAAAGTCCTCGCTCGCTACTTCTTCGAACGGCGGGTCGATTTCGCCGAATTCAAATATCATCAGGACTATCAGCGATCATTTTACGAATGGCTGCTGGTGCTGGAGAAGGGGGAGGACACCCCCATCCTCGATGAATTTTCATCGACCTATTCCAGAACCTTTACCAGTGTCTATCCCGGCGAGCGCCCCGAATGAGCACAGTTAATTTCCTCCATGCCATCGATACCGAGGGCCCGCTCTACGAGTCTCTTGAAGCTAATTTCGAACGCCTGGAGGAACTCTTCCAGGTGTCGCACCTACCGCGAACGCGCGAGACGCTTCGCGCGCTCCAGGGTGGCGAGATCGATCTTGGTGGCAAGGAGGGGGAGGTGCAGCAGCTTCTGCGCGGCCATCGCGTGAACTATATGGACGACTGGTCCAAGGTCGATGCGATGCTGGACCGGGTCATGTCGCGCGCGTTCAGGAGCAGCCGACCCGACAGTTTCGGGAAGGGCTGGGTCTATAATTGGTTCTGCCTCGACCATGTCGATTTCGTCGTCAATCCCCGGCGTCGCACCATGGGATATCACGCCATTCATGACCATTATGTGGAGCGGCTGGCGGAAGACCCCACATGTCCGGACGAAATCCAGTGGCATTTCCATCCAATGTCGGTCTATCGCGAAGCGCATCGATGCGCGACGTCCTATGTGAACTCGCCTCATCTCTATGAGACGCTGGCGCGCCGGGTCATTGAGCGTGAGTTCTTTCCATCGGTCTTCCGGGCAGGATTCCAGACCGAGCGTCCCGACAGTCACCTGTTCCTCGAACAGTGGATTCCGTTCGACATTTCCAATACAGCCCTTGATCCCGGTCAGGTTTGGACGAATTCGGTCGACCTGAGAAATGGCAGGTCCGGCGATTGGCGCCGGGCGCGGCATGACTGGACACCTTATCATCCACATCACGATAACTACCAGCTGGAGGGGCAGTGCCGTCGTTGGATCGGTCGGGCACTTAATCTGATGAACCGTTTCGCCAATCTTGAATATTTCGAGATCGAAAAGGCGTTCGCACAGGCGGCAGAAGGCAGGCCGACCGTCGTCGGCATGGCGAGCCATGATTTCCGCGACCTGGGCGCAGAGGTCGAGGAGGTGCGCGATATGATCGACACGGCGCGGCGCAAATATCCGGATGTACCGTTCCGATACTGCACGGCACGCGAGGCCTTTCAGCAAGGGCTGCAACTCCCGCTGGAACAGACGCCGCCGATCAAACTGTCAATGAGTCTAGACAGGCACCCTGCTGATGACGTGCCAAATCTGACGATCAGGACATTGAGCGGCCAGGTATTTGGTCCCCAGCCGTTCCTCGCGATAGAGACGCGGGGCAAGCGCTTCTTCCATGACAATCTGGACTTCGATACCGAGGATGGAACCTGGTTCTACGCTTTCCACGGAGACACTTTGCCCATTGAGGATGTGCGGCGCATCGGCGTTGCTGCCAATGATGCGATGGGCCGGACCTTCGTCCAAACCATAGATGTGGCCGACTAATTCATGTGGTAGCGCCACTTCCATGAGGTCGCCCCAGCGTTCTGGCGTAGCATAAAGTTATCTGATAATGAGACCCTTAGTGAGGTGTTACTAAGCAATTTGGGGTCGGAAGACCCGCAGTGTTCGCCGTAGCGGCAACGGGTATTGTTAGTGAAATTTCTGCAAGCCAGTCTCATCGTCTCGTCCCTGCTTCTTCTGGGGCGATTTTCGGGCTTTGCGCGCGACTGGTTTCTCGGCTGGCAGTACGGGGCCGGCCTCGAGAGCGATCTGGCTATTCTAGTGCTCACGGTGCCAGACCTGATCGTCAATGTGGTACTGGGCGGTGGTGTAGCGGCGGCGCTCGTCCCCGAATTTCGCCGACTGGTGCCGGGCCGAGGTGCCGGGCTGTTGATACAGGCGTTGGTTGCGATCGTGGCAGTCATGTCCATGATTGCACTTGTTGCTGCTTTTTTCTCGCATCAGCTGATGATGTTGCTTGCACCTGGACTGCCGCGCGAAGCCGTCGATAACGGCCAGCAATATTTTGCGGTTGCGGTGATCGCCATCCCACTGACGGCAGCTTGTGGTGCTCTGTCCGCCTGGCTGGATGCCAATGGCAAATTCCAGTTCTCTGCTCCCGGTACCGCCATCTTCAACATCAGCGTTATCGGCGCGATGGTTTTTCTTGGTTCGTTCGGCTTGCTATATGCCGTCACGTTCGGCGTTCTGGTCGGCGCGTTGATCAGGCTGGGTTTCCAGGGCGCCGCCGCTGCCCGTGTCGTCCATGAACCGGTCAGCTTTGCTCCGGTTGAATACTGGTCGATCGTCAGGCGGTTCGGTTCCGCCTTTTTGTTTACCTCGGCGCTGGCGTTGCTACCGGCCATTGCGCGGGCGCTGGCAACACAACACGACGCGGGCTCTCTCTCCATCTTCAGTTATGCGGTCAAAGTCATCGAATTGCCGATGACACTTGCGGTAAGCGCGATTTCCGTGGTGTTGCTGCCAAGGCTAGCCTCGGAGTTTCATCAGGAAACGGGTCGTGTGGCTCACAGTGCCGGCCTTGCGCTGCGCGCCGTAACTCTGATTTGCCTGGGCCTGGCCATACCTGCAGCTTTTTTTCCGGACAGTATATTTCGCGTGATCTTCTCAAGCGGCGTGTTTACTGCGGAGCAGCGCGCGGTCATGAGTGCGGTTTTCGTTTCGGGGGTGATCTTTCTGCCGGCGCGCGGGGTGATGGTCATCTGCGTTTCCATCTTGGCCGCAGCCGGCCTTACCCGGCACCTGGCGCTGGCCGCGCTCGTCCTGATTGGGTCCTTTGCACTTTCGGATCTTCTGTTGGTCGGCTCGTTCGACCTCGTCGGGGTCATGCTGTCCATGTCAATGTCCATGCTTGCTGCCGCCACCTACATGGTCGTTATCGCCTATCGGCGGCTGGGAAATGACCTTCTGGTGGTATGGTTCGGGCGTTTTGCCACGAATTACCTGCCGGCAATCGTTGTCAGCCTCATTATCTGCTACCTTGGTAATGTGCTTTCCACACACCTCTTTGTCGATGTTGGGGTGGGTCTGGTGTCATTCGCGGCTTTCGCAGTCATTGCCTTCGGACTCGACAGGAAGACATGGTTTCCCGTTGCAGGAGCTGCGGCGAAAGCATGAGCGGCACAACAATCGATCTGGCAATCATACCGGCGCGGGGTGGTTCGGTTGGTTTGCCGGGAAAGAACATACGGCTGTTAGGTGGCTATCCTCTGATCGCCTGGACAATCCGCGCGGCCATAAAGTCAGACTGTTTTTCCCGGGTTATCGTTTCTACCGATAGCGAGGAGATTGCTGCCGCAGCCGTTGCAGCCGGCGCGGAAGTGCCTTTCCTGCGGCCGGCGCACCTGTCGGTCGGGTCAGCGCGATCCGCAGATGTGGTTCGCCATGCCTTGCAGTGGCATGGATCGGCCCAGCGCTTCGCCTTGATGCAGCCCACATCCCCATTCCGCTCCGCAAAGCATATCAAAGCCGCCACCGCATTGTTGGCGGCAAGCGGCGAGTCATCGCTGGTCAGCGTATGTGCCGGCAAACCGCTGCAGTGGAGTTATCACCTCGCGGATGATCTTCGCATGGTACCAGCCACGCCCGTGCGTTGGGTCGATCGCCGTCAGGACGCCCGGCCTGTATTTAACCCTAACGGGGCGATTTATGTCGGCGCCAGTTCAGAATTCCTGGCCGCCGATAGCCTGTTTCTGGATAATACAATCGGTTTCGAAATGGATCGGCTAGACAGCCTCGATATCGATGATTTAGCCGACTTTGAGCTTGCATCCGCCGTTGTGGATCAAGGGCTACGAGTCATCGACCCATGAAGGTTCACTATGTCACCGGCAGTCGAGCCGATTTCGGATTGATGCAACGGTGCCTCCAAGCGATTCACCGCGATGAGGCGCATGAATTAGGAATTGTCGTTACTGGACAGCATATGAACGCCCACTACGGCGACACGGCTCGCGAGGTGCGCGATAGCGGTCTGCCGGTCGTGCGGGAGATTCCGGTGCAACTGGCGGGGCAGGATGGGGCGCAGATGGCGACGGCTCTGGCGGACGAACTGAGCGGTTTCGTCGAGACCTGGCGCTCTGATCGGCCCGACCTGGTGCTGGTGCTCGGTGATCGCGGCGAAATGTTGGCCGCGACCATTGCGGCGGTTCATCTCGGCATTTTCGTTGCCCACATTCATGGCGGCGAGTTGTCGGGGACGCTGGACGAAAGCTTCCGTCATGCCATCAGCAAATTGGCGCATTTCCATCT
>CBIGSA010000143.1:0-8624 GCA_966192215.1 uncultured Devosia sp.
GGCCAAATCACCACTGGGCTGTGATGTAAGGCCAATTGCCTGTTGGCGTCAATTGCATGGATTGCTAGGGGTAGCCACGGTTTCCTGGGACGCGAGAGCATGGACAAGCAACAGGCCTGGCCGCAGGGCGTCTTTCCGGCGCGGTTGATCGAGAACCTGCATAAGCAAGGCAGTATCGTGGCGGCCAGGCCGTTCGATGCCGATCAGGTACAGCCGGCCAGCCTGGACCTGCGCCTGGGCGACGTGGCCTATCGCGTGCGCTCAAGCTTCCTCCCCGGCCCCAGCCATTCGGTGGCCGAACGCATCGAAGCGCTGAAGCTGCACGAGATCGACCTGACCAAGGGCGCCGTATTGGAGCGCGGCTGCGTCTATCTGGTGCCCTTGCAGGAAAGCCTCGACCTGCCCGATGCGGTCAGCGCTTCGGCCAATCCGAAGAGCTCCACCGGTCGGCTCGACGTCTTCACCCGCGTCATCGGGGACCGGGCGCGCGGCTTTGATCAGATGCCGGCGGGCTATCGGGGCCCGCTTTATCTCGAAGTCAGCCCGCGCACTTTCCCGGTCCTGGTGCGCACCGGCTCGCGGCTCAGCCAGATGCGCTTCCGCTCGGGCGACAACCGCCTGACGGTGGCCGAGCACCAGGCGCTGCATGCGTCCGATACGCTGGTGTTCAACAATAATGCCCCGGTTGGCGAGGGCGTCGCCCTCTCCATCGACCTCAAGGGCGAGGGCCGAAACGGGCTGATCGGCTTCCGCTCCAAGCGGCACACGGCCGTGGTGGATGTGGACAAGAAAGCCGCGCTCGACGTGCTGGATTTCTGGGACCCGCTGGTCAATCGCGGTCGTGAGGAACTGATCCTCGATCCGGACGAATTCTACATCCTGGTCAGCGACGAGGCGGTGCATGTGCCACCGACCCATGCCGCTGAAATGGTGCCCTTCGATCCGCTGGTGGGCGAATTCCGCGTCCACTATGCCGGCTTCTTCGATCCCGGCTTCGGCCACTCGTCGGCCGGCGGCACCGGCAGCCGGGCGGTACTGGAAGTGCGCAGCCGCGAGGTGCCCTTCCTGCTCGGCCACGGCCAGACCATCGGAAGGCTGATCTACGAGCGGTTGGCCGAGGCGCCGGACCGGCTCTACGGCTCAGCCCTGGGCTCGAACTATCAGGCCCAGACGCTCAAGCTCTCCAAGCACTTCCGGCCCTATTCGGGCTAGAAGAAGATATCATCGACATCGACCTCTTCGGTCTCTTCCAAGGCCGGAGGCGGCGGGGCGGCGTCGGCGCCGAACATCTTCTCGTGAATCTTGCGTTCGGCATCCATGGTGTAGCGGACACGATGTGCAGCGAGCAGGTCGGCAATGGCCGGGGTCTGCGCGGTGGAAGCAGAAGGCGGGCATTCCCCGGCAAGCTGCATTTCGAGATCGCGCATGGTTTCGGAAATGGACGCCTGGCTGACAAAGGTTTCGGCGGCCGTGCCCAACAGGGCGATGACACTGGGGCCATCGCGGTTGAGCGTGGCCAGGGCATCGGCCAGTGTGCGGTCGACGCCTTGTAGCAGTACAAGGGCGGCGGTTGCTTCCTGTTCGAGCTGTCCGACGCGGCCAGCGGCGTCACCATTGGCGGCGGCGCCGAAGGATTGGGCCAGGCCAGCGGCCTCGCGCAGCCCGGCCATGGAGGCTTCGGCGGCCTCGACCGTCTCGCCGGTCAGTTCGCGAAGCTGGCGGGCGATGACGTTGAGCGCGGCGCCGCGCGGACCCAATTGGGCGCATTTGACCGCGGCGTTGAGGCTGACAAGGCGCATATTGGCCTCGATTTCCTGCACCGCCTCGACATGGCTCAGCAGCACGCCGACCGTGCCCAGCACGGCGCTGGCGACCTGTTCGAGCTTGGTGCGCTCGGCCTCGCAATCGCGCAGGACCAGCGCCGCATGGCGTACGGCCTTGCTGAGGGCCGCCAGCGAGGAGGCGCCCGCTTCGTCGCCGTGGCCATAGATGGCGCGGCTCTGATCGGTGATAGCACGGGCATCGGCGGCTAGGTCGCGCAGGGCGTCGCCGGCTTCGGCAACGTCACCCTCGAAGGCTTCGGTGGCAGCGGAAAGCTGGGCAATCTGGAGGCCACCGGCAAGCGCGACCGCTGTTTGCCTATCGTTTTCCTGCAGATTGCCGCCGTCCAGCATGCCTGCAAGCGCCGCGATGCCCGTTTCAACATGCTCAATGCGCTGCCGCGTCGCGTCGCCCACCTGCAGGGCCATGACGGCGCTGGCAATCCGGCCGACGATCTGGCGGGAGACGCGGCCGGTCTCGGCGCTACCATCGACGGAGATGGCGCGTTGGCGGGCCAGTTCGGCCAGGGCAGTCTCCATGTCGGCGGCGAGGGTGCTCAGCGTGTCGGCATGGGCATTCTCGAACTGGCTGCGCTGGCGGGCCGCCTGGCCCACTTCTTCCGTCAGTTGCCGGTAGGCGGCGGTGAATTGCTGGATGGTGGTGCTGGCACCTTCCGAGAGCTTGGCGATGTCGGTGGTGAAGACGTCGAAATCGTCGCCGTCGCCCACCACGCTGGCTGCAACGACGCGGGCATTGATGGCGACAATGCCCATCATCTTGACGGTGCGGCGCAGTTCGGAAATCGGATGTTCGGCGGCTGCGACCACTTCGACCAGGCGCGCAAGGTCGGCCTGTTCGTTGGCGAAGAGAGCCGAAATGGTCTGTGCCTGCTTGCCGATATCGGCCAGGCGCAGCGAGGCCTCGGCCAATTCGGGACTCTGCAATTGGGCCGGCAGCGCCTCGAAAACCTTGGTGATGCGGTTGAGCATGGCCGCGCCTTCGGTGAGGCGGGCGCCCACGGTGACGAAGGTGCTTTCGATCTGCTCGCGTGGCGTGGCCAGCGCTACGCCGATGGCACGGAGCGCTGCGGTGTCGCCGGCAGCGGGAGAAAGCGATTGCGCCAATGCACTCATGATGATGCCCCCGCGCGGCGCGCATTGCGCCCGTAAGCCTCGATTTCCGTGGCAACGCGGCTCAGCGGCACGGTCTTGACCGCAGCGCCGCGCTGGATGGCTTCCTTGGGCATGCCGAAGACCACGCAGCTCTCCTCGTCCTGTGCAATGGTGTGGCTGCCGGCCTGGCGCATTTCGAGCAGGCTGCGGGCGCCGTCGTCGCCCATGCCGGTAAGGATGACGCCCATGGCATTGCGGCCCGCAGCCTGGGCGGCCGAGCGGAACATGACATCGACAGAGGGACGATGGCGCGACACATGCGGGCCGTCCACGATATTGACCGTGTAGCGGCTGCCAGCGCGATGCAGCACCATGTGCTGGTTGCCCGGCGCAATCAGCGCCCGGCCGGCCTGGACGACGTCCCCGTCCTCGGCCTCCTTGACCTCGATGGCGCAGAGGCCATTGAGGCGGCGGGCAAAGGCGCCGGTGAATTTTTCGGGCATGTGCTGGACGATGACGATGGCGGGACTGTCGGCAGCCAGTTTTTCAAGCACTTCGCGCAGGGCTTCGGTGCCACCAGTGGAGGCACCGATGCAGACGATCGGTTCGGTTTGCGGCAGCTTGGCACGCAGCGAGGCGGCGCGGGCTTCCGACAAAGGCGGAATGATCGCGTCGGCCGTGAGCTTTGCCTCGACGTTGATCGGAGGCGGTGGCGCCTTCTTGACGCCGCGAAGCTTGGCATGGGCAGCAGCTTTGGCGGCGTCGCAGATGCGCATGCGCGATTCCTGCAGGAACTGGGTCGTATCGACACGCGGCTTGGCCACGACATCGACGGCGCCGGCTTCGAGCGCCTGCATCAGGGTGTCCGAACCGGCTTCGGCCAGGCTCGAGCAGATCACTACCGGGATAGGCCGCTGGCTCATGATCTTGCGCAGGAAGGTCAGCCCATCCATGCGCGGCAGCTCGATATCAAGGAACATGACATCGGGCACTTCCTGGCGGATGCGCTCGACCGCGACATAGGGATCGGCGGCGGTCGCCATGACTTCGAGGTCGGGGTCGCCGGCGATGATCTCGCTCAGCGTCATGCGCACCGAGGCACTGTCGTCGACGATGAGCACACGGATCTTGCGGCGGGTTGCAGGCATGGTCGTGACTTTCAGGCCTTCTGGAATACGGCGGGAGCGACCTGACGCATGGTCACCGCGGTGCCGATCATGGATTCAGAATGACCAAGAATAAGATAACCACCCGGCCGCAAATGGCTCACCAGGCGCAGGATGACCTTTTCCTGGTCGGCCTTGTCGAAATAGATCAGTACGTTGCGCAGGAAGATAACGTCCACATCGCGGTCGAACGGATAACTGGTATCCATCAGGTTGAGCCGGGCGAAGTGCACCAGCCGGCGCAGTTCGGGCACGATGCGCACTTCGGGCCGGATGCCGGGCTTGCGTGCATGCATCAGGTAGCGCTGCTGCTTGCCCGGTGGCACCGGCGCGACGAGTTCGGTGGGATAGACAGCCCGGGCGCCCTGTTCGAGCACCGATGTGGAAATGTCGGTGCCAAGGATGGCGAAGCGGAAATCCTGGCGATCGGCCACCAGATCGGCCAGCACCATGGCGAGCGTATAGGCCTCGGCACCAGTGGAACTGGCTGCGCTCCAGATCTTGAGCAGCGGCTTGCGCTCACCGCGGCGCAACGCGATCAGGTCGGGGACAAGGCGGTTTTCGAGCAGGTCGAAATGCTCAGGCTCGCGGAAGAAATCGGTCTTGTTGGTGGTAACGGCATTGATGAGGAAGGTGCGCTCGGCAGCCAGGCCGTCGCGCTGGAAGAGATAGGCACCGTAATCGTCCAGACTGGCGAGCCCTAGCGCGCGCACGCGCTTGCGTAGGCGCCCTTCCACCATCAGGCGCTTGGTGGGCGGCAGCTTGATGCCGACTTCGGCGCCGATCAGGTCAGAGATGCGCTTGAAATCGCGCATCGAGAGATGATCGTCGTCGGCGTGGTCCAGCCGGATGGCGGCCTGGCGGGTAGAAAAGGGCAAGGTCTTGTCTCCGGGCGAGGCGTGCGGTCAGGGGGATCGCATGCTGCTTGTGTCAGGCGGCGCGAACGGCATCCTCGAACGAACCAAGCAGTCGCTCCAGATCGAGCACGGTGACGAAGCGTCCATTGCGCCGGCCGATGCCGGCAATGCACCGGCCCGTCCACGTGCCGCTGACCGAAGGCGGTGGATCAAGATCATCCTCATCGAGAATGGTCACCTCGAATACCCGGTCCGCACGGAGGCCGAGCCGCAGCTCGCCATCGTGCCCATCCAGCGACAGCACGAGGATACGGGTATTCTCGTTGTCCGGTGCCGGCGGCAGGCCGAGCGTCAGGCGCAGGTCGACTACCGGGATACCCTGGCCGCGCACATCGATCATGCCGAGCAGGGTTTCGGGCGCCTGGGGCAAGCGAGCGATGGGCCGCATGTCGAGGATTTCCTGCACCTTCTCCACCGGAGCGGCGAAGAGTTCCTCGGCCACGCCGAGGGTGACATATTGGGGCCGTTCGGCCATGGTCTTCTCCTTATGCCGCGCCACGACGGGTAAAGTCGCCGTCGAGCTCATCGTGGCCATCGTCCAGATCGAGGTCGAAGCCGCCGCCCTTGCCGTTCCGCATGGCTTGCTTGGCCGGCTTGGCCTCGCTCATCTGGGGCGCATTGGCGATGATGGCCTCGCGCAGGCCGGCATTGGTCCTAGCCCTGGCCGGTGCGGCAGCCTGGGCGGACGAGCCGACGCTGATGCGGAAGTAGCTGATGGCGGTCTGGAGCTGCTCGGCCTGGCTGGCCAGCTCTTCCGATGTCGCCGACATTTCCTCGGCGGCCGAGGTGTTCTGCTGGGTCACCTTGTCGAGCTGCTGGATGGCGGTGTTGATCTGGGCCGCGCCGGCATTCTGCTCGCGGCTGCCGGCGGAGATTTCTTCCACCAGTTCGGCCGTGCGCTGGATATCGGGCACCAGCTTGGACAGCATTTCGCCAGCCGACTGGGCGGCCTTGACGGTCGTCCCCGAGAGGGTCGAGATTTCCGCAGCGGCGGCCTGACTGCGCTCGGCGAGCTTGCGCACTTCCGACGCCACCACCGCGAAACCGCGGCCATGTTCACCGGCGCGGGCGGCTTCCACCGCGGCGTTGAGCGCCAGAAGGTCGGTCTGGCGGGCGATCTCCTGCACGACCATGATCTTTTCGGCGATGGTCTGCATCGCGGTCACGGCGTTGTCGACGGCCTCACCCGAGGCAATTGCGTTGGCTGCCGACTGGCGGGCGATCGTCTCGGTCTGGCTGGCATTGTCGGCCGATTGCTTGATGGTCGAGGCCATCTCTTCCATCGAGGCCGAAGCCTCTTCGGTCGAGGAGGCCTGTTCGGTCGCGCCCTGGCTCAACTGTTCAGCCGTGGCCGACATTTCCTGGCTGCCGGCCGCGACATTGTTGGCCGAGGTGATGGCTTCGGAAATGACATCGCGCAGCTTGGTGACCATGCGTTCCAGCGCCAGTCCCAGAGCGTCCTTGTCGGACAGGGGTTTGACGTCGATGGTCAGGTCGCCATCGGCGATCTGGTCCGCCGCATTGGCGGTGGCGCGCAAGTTATCGGTCATGGTGTTGACCGTCATGACGAGGTCCTTGATCTCGTCATTGGAGGTGACCTCGACCCGCTGGTCGAGATCGCCAATGGCAACGGCATCGACCACCTGGCGGATGCGGCCGAGGCCGCGGCTGATGCCGAGAACGATCCAGGTCGCGGCACCGATGGCCAGCAGGGTGGAACCGATCAGCAGGCCGATCAGCAGCGTGCTGCTCGAGGCATAGAGCTGCTCGGCGTCGTGGGTGGCGGCGGCCAGTTCCTCATTGTCCAGCGCGGTCAGTTCGTCGAGGGCGACGACGGCTTCGCTGCGGACTTCGGCGGCCCGGCCACTGGCCAGGGCAAAGGCCTCGGCCGCGCGATCGAGCTGGGCCAGGCGGCGGACTTCGGCATGCTGGACGAGATAGGCATCGTAGCTGGCGAGGAAGCGGTCGATCAGCGCCTGGCCGGCCTCGTCGGAAATCTCGCGAAGCGCGGCCGCATCTTCATGAACCAGGGCGATTTCCTCATCGAGACTGTGCAGCAGCGTGATGCGTTCCGCCGGTTCATGGGTGAGAATGAGATTCTTCTCGTCGCGCGCCACTTCCAGGGTTGCCTTTTCCAGGTCGGCCGCAAGCTGGATGCGCTTGACGCCCTCGCCCATGGCGGTTGCGAAGGAATTGTTGAGCGAGCCGAGATTCTGCAGGGCCACAACCATGCTGACTGCGGACAGAAGAATGACGACTGCAAAGGTAGCAGTCAGTTTTGCCTTGATGGTCAAACGCATAACATGTGCCTTTCTTGGCTCGAGGGCACGCTCCTGCGGTCCTCCAGGTTCTACTGACGCTTAAGGCGCATCGGGGCCGGAGCCGGTCCCGATGCGGGAATGGTGGGTAGGGTCAGGCGCTGCGGCGGGTAAAGTCGCCGTCGAGATCGTCCTGGGCGTCGTCGAGATCGAGGTCGAAGCCGCCGGAATTGGTGGCCTTGGCCTTGGTCTTGCCGGGCTTGCGCGGCGCCATATGCGGGGCCTTGGCGAGAATGGCCTGCTTGAGGTCGGGCTTGTCCTCGGTCTTGTTGGCCACGGCCGAGATAGAGGACGCATCGATGCGGAAGTAGCTGATGGCGGACTGGAGCTGCTCGGCCTGGCTAGCCAGTTCTTCTGACGTCGCCGACATTTCCTCGGCTGCCGAGGTGTTCTGCTGGGTTACCTTGTCGAGCTGCTGGATGGCGGTGTTGATCTGGGCCGCACCGGCATTCTGCTCGCGGCTGCCGGCGGAGATTTCTTCCACCAGTTCGGCCGTGCGCTGGATATCGGGCACCAGCTTGGACAGCATTTCGCCAGCCGACTGGGCGGCCTTGACGGTCGTCCCCGAGAGGGTCGAGATTTCCGCAGCGGCGGCCTGACTGCGCTCGGCGAGCTTGCGCACTTCCGACGCCACCACCGCGAAACCGCGGCCATGTTCACCGGCGCGGGCGGCTTCCACCGCGGCGTTGAGCGCCAGAAGGTCGGTCTGGCGGGCGATCTCCTGCACGACCATGATCTTTTCGGCGATGGTCTGCATCGCGGTCACCGCATTATTCACCGCTTCGCCCGAGGCGATGGCATCGGCCGCGGACTGGCGGGCGATCTTCTCGGTCTGGCTGGCGTTATCGGCCGACTGCTTGATGGTGGCGGCCATTTCTTCCATCGAAGCGGAGGCTTCCTCAGTGGACGAAGCCTGCTCGGTGGCGCCCTGGCTGAGCTGCTCGGCCGTGGCCGACATTTCCTGGCTGCCAGCGGCAACGTTGCGCGTGGCTGACGTGACCTCGCTCACCACCTCGCGCAGCTTGCGGGTCATGGCGTTGAGGGCGTCGATGAGGTCCTTGATCTCGTCGTCGGACTTGACCGAGGCACTGGCGCTGAGATTGCCCTCGGCGACTTCGTTGGCAAGGCGCACCGCGCTCGACAATGCGCGGGAAATCGCGACCACGATCCAGGTCGCGGCAATGAAGGCGATGATGGCCGAGCCAACAAGTAGGCCGATCAGCAGCAGCATTGAGTTTTCATAGAGCGACTGAGCCTCGACGGCGGACTCGTCCATGATCTCCTCGCCAC
>CBIGSA010000144.1:0-8619 GCA_966192215.1 uncultured Devosia sp.
TTTTTGGCTGGGGAACCTGGATTCGAACCAAGATTGACGGAGTCAGAGTCCGCTGTTCTACCGTTGAACTATTCCCCAGCAAGGGACCCGGGCAGGGCCGGTCGGTATGGCGCAGTCGGCGACGCGTCCAGCGCGGGCACTGCATAAACAATGCGGATTGATATTGCAAGCGCCTCTGACATCGCTGCCTTGTGTGATCGTGCCATTGCGCTCCGATCCCCCTTGCACTACCGTCATCGGTGACACGCAATGAAAGAGTGCGCCCGGGCGCGGCTGGCTTGGCTAGTTCGTCGACCGCGCACGACAGGAGACTTCTGTGACCGATTCCGATCGGTCCGCGGCCGGGCTGTCGTCACTGGACGAGCCGGCCATCCGTACTCCGCCCGGTCCGGGACCGGCGGGGAGGGCAGGGGGCGATGCGCCCGTGGCCCTGGCGGAGAAGCGGACATCGCCCGCCACCAATCCGCGCAAGCATCGCGGCCCCCTCTATGCCGCGCTCGACCTGGGCACCAATAATTGCCGCCTGCTGATCGCGCGCCCGCATGACCACGGGTTCCGCGTGATCGACGGCTTTACGCGCATCGTCCGGCTGGGCGAGGGCGTCTCGGTCACCGGGCGGCTGAGCGATGCGGCCATGGAACGCACCATGGAAGCTCTGCGCCAGTGCCGCAACAAGCTGCGCGAGCACCAGCCCACCCGTATGCGGCTGATTGCCACCGAAGCGTGCCGGGCCGCCGAAAATGGCCCCGCCTTTCTCGATCGCGTCAAGCGCGAGCTCGGCCTCGAACTCGAAATCGTCGATCGCCGCACCGAGGCCGAGCTGGCCGTCACTGGCTGTGCCGACCTGAGCGAGGGCGGGGCGGCCGGAGCGCTGAGGTTCGACCTGGGCGGCGGTTCGTCCGAGCTGGCCTGGCTCGATTTCCGCGGTGGTCGGCCTAAGGCGCAGGGCCGTATGTCGGCTTCGATTCGCTCCTGGCAGTCCCTGCCGGTAGGCGTGGTCTCCATCGCCGAGAAATTCGGCGGCGTGGATGTCACCACCGAGGTCTTCGAGGCCATGGTGGCTCATGTTGCCGAGCATCTGCGCCAGTTCCGTGGCCGCGAGAAGCTGCGCCAGATGATTGCCAGCCATCCGGTGCACCTTATTGGCACTTCGGGCACGGTGACCACTTTGGCCGGGCTCCATCTGGGGCTGGAGCGCTATGAGCGGCAGAAGGTCGACGGCCTGTGGATGAAGCGCAGCGATGTCGATGACACGCTCAAGGTGCTCCTCGCCATGCCCTTCGATCGCCGCATGGCCCATCCCTGCATCGGCCGCGATCGGGCCGACCTGGTGCTGCCCGGCTGCGCCATCTTCGAGGCGATAAGGCGCGAATGGCCGACCGAGCGCGTGCGCGTGGCCGATCGTGGCTTGCGCGAGGGCATCCTGATTTCCCTGATGGACGCCGACCGCGCCCATACCCGCGCTTCGCGCTATGTCAGGAGGAATGGCAATGGTGGATAAGGCCCTGGGCACCGGCGGACGCAAGTCCGACAAGGACCTCAAGATTCGCGTGAAGTCGGCCAAGGGCCGCAAGGTCTCGTCCACCAAGTGGCTGGAGCGCCAGCTCAACGATCCCTATGTGGCCCGCGCACGCGCCGAGGGCTATCGCTCCCGCGCCGCCTTCAAGATCCGGGAGATGGACGAGAAGCATAAGCTCTTCCGCAAGGGTATGCGCGTGGTCGATCTGGGCGCGGCGCCGGGCGGCTGGTCGCAGGTCGCGGCCAAGGCCACCGGCTCGACCGAGGCCAATCCGCTGATCGTGGGCATCGACTATCTCGAAATGGACCCTATTCCCGGCGTCATCCTGCTGCAGAAGGATTTCACCGACGACGACGCACCCGCCATGCTGATCGAGGCCATGGGTGGCAAGAAGGCCGACCTGGTGATGAGCGACATGGCCTGGCCCACCACCGGTCACCGCGCCACCGATCACCTGCGCATCGTCCAGCTCATCGAGATTGCCGCCGATTTCGCGCTGGATGTGCTGGCGCCCGGAGGCGCCTTCGTCGCCAAGGTGTTCCAGGGCGGCACCGAGCATGAGCTGCTGCACATGCTCAAGCGCCACTTCAAGTCCACCTTCCATGCCAAGCCCCCCTCCAGCCGCCAGGATTCGGCCGAGGCCTACCTGATCGCCAAGGGTTTCAAGGGCTTTGAGCCGGCCGAAGGCAAAATCACTCCGGTGGAGTGATTTTAGGTGAGAAGGCCATGAGGCCTGTGGCCGGATGGCGGAGAAGCCGAGGACGACGAGCGCGCCGCCTTGGGAAAGGCGCGGCCCTCAATGCGCATGTGGCATCTTCGTCAGTTCATGGCCCGCATTCCCCGGCAGCCGCGTGAACATTACGGTCGAAATGGCGCAGATCGCGCCCACGACGAAAAAGGCCGCGTGGAAATCCGAAAGCAGCAACTCACCGTCGCCTCGCAATGCCTGCGCCGCTTCCAGCACGCCGCCGCCCACCGCGATACCCATGGCCATGGTCAATTGCCCGGTCACCTGGCTGATTACGTTGGCCTGGCCGGCATCCTTGTCGTCGATATCGGCGAACACGAACACGCTTGATCCGGTCCAGAAGGTCGAGTTCCAGAAGCCGGTGAACACCAGGATGCTGATGATCAGTGGCACTGGCGTTTCCGGCGTATAGAGCCCCATCACCAGGATGCCGAGCGCCGAAACCCCGGTCGAGATGACCAGCGAGAGCTTGAAGCCCAGTTCCCTGAACAGCCAGTCGGCGAAGAACTTGGCGACGATGGCTCCCACGGCACCGGCAAAGGTCACCATGCCGGATTCGAACGGCGTCATGCCGAAGATCAGTTGCAGCATCAGCGGAAACAGGAACGGCGTCGCCCCCTGGCCCAGCCGGAAGGCGGCCCCAGCCACGATGGCGCTGCGGAAATAGGGAAAACGGAACAGCCGCAGGTCCAGCAAAGGCGCCTCGGTCCGCAGCGCATGCCACACATAGATGCCCCCGATCCCTACGCCCACCACGGTGGCGATCACGCCGATGACCGGTGGCAGCGCCGGCAGGCTGATCACCGATGTGCCGAAGGCAAACAGCGCGAACGCCGTGCCCGCCAGCACGAAACCGCTCATGTCGATGCGTCGCGGCGCATTGCGTTGCGTCTCGGGCAGGAAGCGCCCCACCAGCAGCACGCCCGCAACGCCGATCGGTACATTGATGAGGAAAATCCAGTGCCAGCTCAGATAGGTGGTGAGGAAGCCGCCAAAGGGCGGCCCCATGATTGGGCCGATCAGCCCCGGAATGGTGAGCCACGCCATGGCATTGACCAATTGATGTCGCGGCGTCGCCCGCCCCAGCACCAGCCGCGCCACCGGCGTCATCATCGCGCCACCCATGCCCTGGATGAAACGCGCCACTACGAAGGCGAGCAACGAGCCCGATACCGCACAGGCCACCGAGCCGACCATGAACACAACCATGGCCACACGGAACACGTTGCGCGCCCCGAACCGGTCGGCCATCCAGCTCGAAACCGGAATGAAGATGGCCAGCGCCACCAGATAGGCCGTAAGCGCCAGCTTGAGCGAGATCGGGTCGGTTCCGATATCCTCGGCGATAGCGGCTAGCGAGGTGGCGATCACCGTCGCGTCCATGTTTTCCATGAACAATGCGGTGGCGAGGATCAGGGGAACGACTCGTGACACGGGCAATTCACCGGATTTACCCGGTTACTCCTTTCCGATGGCGGCGGCGCGATGGCCGGAAACATTGCTGCCCGCATCGGCGGGTAGCCGGATATAGATCGCGCCGGCCAGCGCGCTCAGCCCGCCCACCACGAAAAAGGCGATCTGGAAATCCACCAGCGTCAGCTCGCCGCCATGCAGGCGCGTGCTGATTTCGAGGATGGCACCGGCCACCGCCACGCCGAAGGCCACGCTGAGCTGCTGGGCCACCGCCACGATGGCTGTAGCCTGGCTGGCCTCCTCGTCATCCACGTCGGCATAGCCCAGCGCATTGGAGCCGGTGAAGAAGACCGAACGCAAAATGCCTCCGGCCAGCAGGATGGCCATCATGACGGGAACGGGCGTATCGGAACTGAACAGCCCCTGCGCCGCGATCAGCAGCGCCCCGAACAAGGCTGTGAAGCCCAGCACGCGCGGAAAGCCGAAGCGGGCGAAGACCCGTTCGGCGATGAACTTGCTCATGATCGCGCCGATGGCCGAGATGAAGGTGATGGCGCCCGACTGGAACGGATTGAGCCCGAAGCCGAGCTGCAGCATCAGCGGCAGCAGGAATGGCACGGCGCCTACCCCGATGCGGAAGAACGAACCGCCGATGATCGACGAGCGGAACAGTCTGTGCCGCAACAGGGCGGGGTCGAGCAGGGGAAACGTCGTCCGCCGCGCATGCAGCAGATAGAGGATGCCTGCCGTAACCCCGATGGCGATGGTAAGGTACCCATAGATGATCGGCAGCGCCGGCAGGCTCACCACCGAAAGGCCGAACACGCAGCCGGCAAAGGCGATGCCCGCCAGGACGAACCCGACCATGTCGACCGGTCGCGGATTGCGTGCGTCTGGCACGTTGAGGAACAGTCCGGCCACGATGATGCCGGTAATCCCGATCGGGATATTGATCCAGAAGATCCAGTGCCAGCTGAGATAGGTGGTGAGAAAGCCCCCGATCAGCGGCCCCGTCACCGGTGCCACCAAGGCCGGCACCGTCAGCCAGGCCATGGCAGATACCAGTTCGTTCCGCGGCGTCGAGCGCACCAGCAGCAGGCGCCCCACCGGCGTCATCATCGAGCTGCCAATGCCCTGGAAGAAGCGCGACACCACGAAGGTTTCGAGCGAAAACGAGAATGAGCAGGCCAGCGAGCCGAGCATGAAGACGAAGATGGCCAACCGGAAAATATTCTTGGCCCCGAACCGGTCGGCCATCCACCCGCTGATTGGAATGAAGATGGCCAAAGCCACGAAATAGGCGGTCAGCGCCAGCTTGAGCGAGATCGGATCGCTCCCGATATCGGCCGCGATCGCCGGCAGCGATGTGGCGATGACGGTCGAATCCATCTGTTCCATGAACAGGGCGACCGCCAGGATAAGGGGTGTGACGCGGATCACGGGAATGGGACCGGACAGGAATCGAGAAGGCCGCGACCGCAGCCGGCCCCACTATGGCCCTCGTCCGTCACGCTGAAAAGGCCAAAGCTGAGCTTGTATGGAAGATTTTTAGTGGAGCATCGCGGCTTTGCAGGCTTTTGCATCCGTCGGCCGCAGCAGGAACAGCTTGTCGTCCTTGCCCGATTCTAGAGCAGAAATGCCGTTCTCATCAGACGAACCGCAGCTTCCCGACATGCGGATATAGCCATGCGTCTCCAGGTCGATCATCACCTCGCCGTCAGCGCGGGCTTCCACATAGATCCCACCGCCGTCGCATTCCACGCCGCACCACATCTTGCCGTCATAGGCATTGCAGGGGCCGGTCGTATAGCCTCTGGACCCGTCTCGCAGCGAGGCTTCCAGCCAGAAGGAATACTGTTCCGCGAATTCACTGGTTTCGGCCGCGTAGCTCACGCCGAATGTCAGGGCGCTGACCATTTGGTCGGGGTGATCAACCAGGTGCGCCTCGTCGTAGATGCGCGACCAGCAGGATAGCGCGCCATCTTCTGCGGCGACGAAATCGTCAAGCTCCCCTGCCAGCGCGGGCAGGGCAGCCGCCGGGGCGAAGCAAAGGCAGGCAATTGCGAAATTGCGCATGGCGGTCTCCGGGCAGGCATGCAATATGCGCCGGTCCGCCCCGCCCGGCAAGCTGCGCCCGACCCCTATGCAAGCGGGGCCGCCGGTGCTATTGACCCTCGCCAACCTGAACCCGCGAGTCCTTTTCGCCGGTTCGCACTCCAACATTTCTGATTGCATCAGAAGGCAGGAAAGGTCTGGCCTTGGCGAAGATTATTACCACCGCAACCGGCGATTACGCGCTGACCTTCGATGACGTGCTGCTGCAGCCGGCGCGCTCCGACATCCTGCCCACCGAGACCGACATTTCCACCTATGTCACCAAGGACATAGCGCTCAATCTTCCCATCCTGTCCTCGGCCATGGATACGGTCACCGAAAGCGCCATGGCCATCGCCATGGCCCAGGCCGGCGGCATGGGCGTCATCCACAAGAACCTCACCGCCGCCGAACAGGCCGAGCAGGTTCGCCAGGTCAAGAGCTTCGAGTCGGGCATGGTGGTGAACCCCATCACTATCGGACCGGATGCCACCCTGGCCGATGCGCTGGCCCTCATGCAGGCCAATCGCATTTCCGGCATTCCGGTGGTCGAGAATGGCGGTACGGGCGGCCGGTCCATCGGTAAGCTGGTTGGCATTCTCACCAACCGCGACGTGCGCTTCGCGTCCCATCCGGCCCAGCCCATCCGCGAATTGATGACCCGCGAAAACCTGGTCGCCGTGCGCGACGGCGTTTCTAAGGACGAAGCCAAGGTGCTGCTGCATAAGCATCGCATCGAAAAGCTGCTGGTTGTCGACGAAGACGGCCGCTGCACCGGCCTGATCACCGTCAAGGACATCGAAAAGGCCCAGCTCAATCCCAACGCCGTCAAGGATGCCCAAGGCCGCTTGCGCGTCGCCGCGGCTTCCACGGTCGGCGATCAGGGCTTCGAACGCTCGTTGGCCCTTATCGATGCCGGTGTCGATCTCCTGGTCATCGACACTGCCCACGGCCATTCCGTTCGCGTTGCCGAGGCCGTCGAGCGGGTTAAGCGCGAGAGCAACTCCACCCGCATCGTCGCCGGCAATGTCGCCACCGCCGAAGCCACCCGCGCGCTGATCGATGCTGGTGCGGATTCAGTCAAGGTCGGTATCGGCCCGGGCTCCATCTGCACCACGCGCATCGTCGCCGGCGTCGGCGTGCCCCAGCTTGCCGCCGTCATGGCCTGTGCGGAGGAGGGGGCCAAGCACGGCATTCCCGTCATCGCTGACGGCGGAATCAAATTCTCAGGCGATATGGCTAAGGCATTGGCGGGCGGTGCTTCCTGCGTCATGGTCGGCTCGCTTCTGGCCGGGACCGACGAAAGCCCCGGTGAGGTCTATCTCTACCAGGGGCGGTCCTACAAATCCTATCGTGGCATGGGTTCGGTCGGTGCCATGGGCTCCGGTTCGGCCGATCGCTACTTCCAGCAGGATGTACGCGACCAGATGAAGCTGGTCCCCGAAGGCATCGAGGGCCAGGTGCCCTATAAGGGCGCCGCCGGCGCGGTTCTCCACCAGCTCGCAGGAGGCCTCCGTGCCTCCATGGGCTATACCGGCGCCCACAACCTCAAGGATTTCCGCGAGAACTCCGTCTTCGTGAAGATCTCCGGCGCCGCCCTCAGCGAAAGTCACGTCCACGACGTGACCATCACGCGGGAAGCCCCCAACTACCGCAGCGGGCGCTAAGGCGCCCCGAACACGATGTCACCCCGGCCTTGAGCCGGGGTCCATCCTGCGATCCGGCATCGGACCCGCTAGGCCGGCAGCACGATCACCTTCGTATTGACCGGCGTCTTGTCGTAGAGATCAAGCATGTCCTGGGTCAGCAGGCCAACGCAGCCGCTGGACACGCCTTTGCCGATCGTCTCGGGCATGATCGTGCTGTAGATCGTATAGAGCGTATATTTGCCGTTCTGGTAGAGATAGAGCGTCCGTGCGCCGAGCGGATTGCCCAGGCCCGGCGGCATGCCACCGGCATATTCGGCAACCTCCGGCTGGCGGGCAATCATTTCCTTGGGTGGCGTCCAGACCGGCCATTCCGCCTTGCGCCCGATATAGGCGTCCCCGCTCCACAGGAAGCCCTGCCGCCCCACATTGGCGCCGTAACGCGTGGCATAGCCATCGCCCTCGATGCGGTAGACGTAATAGTGCTTGGGATCGACGATGATCGTGCCCACCGCCTCGTTTGAAGCGTAACGCACCCTCCGGCGCAGGTATTTCGGATCGACCTTGTTGATATTGACGGCCGGCACCGGGAAGCGCTCGTCGGGCAGGGGGCCATAGACTCGCTCCGCCTCGGCGAAGCTCATGCCGCCTGTCGAGCAACCAGCCAGCCCGAGCGTGGCCAGGGCGGCCGAGCCCACCAGAAACGACCGGCGCTTCATGCGCGCTGCATCATCCATTGTCATGACGTCTCCCCGATCGGCACCTTGCCACATGGGTGGAGATTGGTCCTGCAAGGCGCGATTGGCAAGCCGGATCAGCCGATCTTCCGCGCACCCTTGTCGTCATAGGGGTTGGCACTGCCCCCGCGCACCCATAGCCGGATCGGTGTGCCCTTGATGTCGAAGGCCTCGCGCAAGCCGTTGATGAGATAGCGCTGATAGGCCATCGGCAGCACATCCGGCCGCGAGGCGAACAGGATGAAGCTCGGCGGTCGCGTCTTGGCCTGCGTCATGTAGCGCAGCTTGAGCCGGCGCCCGGATACGGCCGGCGGTGGATGGCCCTCCACCATGCCCGCCAGCCAGCGGTTGAGGCGGGCCGTCGACACATGCATGTTCCAGCTCCGCTCGATGGCGAAGATGGCGTACATCAGCTTGTCGATATTCTTGCCCGTCAGGCCCGACAGCGTCACCAGCGGCACG
>CBIGSA010000145.1:0-8606 GCA_966192215.1 uncultured Devosia sp.
CGTTCTGGTCCTGCAAGACGTCTTCAACAAGTCGCGTGAAGAGGCCATGCAGATCATGCTGCACGTGCACCAGAAGGGGGTGGGTGAGTGCGGCGTATATCCATACGAAGTGGCCGAGACCAAGGTCACACGGGTCATGGATACGGCACGCAAGAACCAGCATCCGCTGCAATGCGTGATGGAAAAGCAATAGGAACATCATATGCCCTCATTTTCCCGCGGACTTGAAAAGGCTCTGCATCAGGCGATGAACCTGGCGCGCGAGCGCAACCACGAGTTCGCTACGCTCGAGCACCTGCTGCTGGCCCTGACCGACGACCGCGAGACGATCGCCGTGCTCACCGGCTGCGATGTCGATATCGACGCGCTCAGGAGCGACCTCGAAGATTTCATCAATGAAGAGCTGGACAGCCTGATCGTGGCCTCCGGCCAGGATGCGCGGCCCACTGCCGCCTTCCAGCGCGTGATCCAGCGCGCGGTCATCCATGTCCAGTCGTCCGGTCGCGAGGAGGTTACGGGTGCCAATGTGCTCGTCGCCATCTTCGCCGAACGCGAGAGCCATGCCGCCTATTTCCTGGAACAGCAGGACATGAGCCGGCTCGACGCGGTCAATTTCATTTCGCACGGCATCACCAAGTCCGGTCCCAGCGAGGAGCGGAAGGTGCGCGGGGCCGAGGATGGCGAGAACCATGGCGAAGGCGGTGCCGAGGCCAAGAAGAGCTCGGCTTTGGCCGATTTCTGCGTCAACCTCAACGAGAAGGCCCGCCAGGGCAAGATCGACCCGCTGATCGGCCGTGACGCCGAATTGCGCCGCACGATCCAGGTTCTCTGCCGCCGGTCCAAGAACAACCCGATCTATGTCGGCGATGCCGGCGTGGGCAAGACAGCCATTGCCGAAGGCCTGGCCCGCAAGATCGTCGAGGGCGATGTGCCCGAGGTCCTGCAGGAAGCGGTCATCTATGCGCTCGACATGGGCTCGCTCCTGGCCGGCACGCGCTATCGCGGCGATTTCGAGGAACGGCTCAAGGCCGTGATGAAGGAGCTCGAAAAGCTCCCCAATTCGGTGCTGTTCATCGACGAGATCCACACCATGATCGGTGCGGGCGCCACTTCGGGCGGCGCACTCGATGCGTCCAACCTGCTGAAGCCCGCTCTGGCTTCCGGGGCGATCCGCTGCATCGGCTCGACCACCTACAAGGAATACCGCCAGTTCTTCGAAAAGGACCGGGCTTTGGTCCGTCGTTTCCAGAAGATCGACGTCAACGAACCCTCCGTGCCCGATGCCATCGAGATCGTGAAGGGTCTGCGGCCCTATTTCGAGGAGTTCCACAAGGTCAAGTTCACCGACGACGCCCTCAAGGCAGCCGTTGAACTGTCGTCCCGCTATATCAGCGACCGCAAGCTCCCGGACAAGGCGATCGACGTGCTCGACGAGACCGGTGCCAGCCAGATGCTGGTTACCGAGGACAAGCGCAAGAAGGTCATCGATGTGGAAGACATCGAGGCGACCATAGCCACCATTGCGCGCATCCCGCCCAAGTCGGTCTCCAAGTCCGATGCCGAACTGCTGTCCGGCCTCGAACAGAGCCTCAAGACGGTCGTCTTCGGTCAGGACCAGGCCATCGTGGCGCTCACTTCGGCCATCAAGCTGGCGCGTGCCGGCCTGCGGGAACCGGAAAAGCCCATCGGCTCCTATCTCTTCACCGGCCCGACCGGTGTCGGCAAGACCGAGGTCGCCAAGCAGTTGGCCGATACGCTCGGCGTGGAGCTGCTGCGCTTCGACATGTCCGAATATATGGAGCGCCACACGGTTTCCCGCCTGATTGGCGCCCCACCGGGCTATGTCGGCTTCGACCAGGGGGGCCTCCTCACCGATGGCGTCGACCAGCATCCGCATTGCGTCGTGCTGCTCGACGAGATCGAGAAGGCCCATCCGGACCTCTACAACATCCTGTTGCAGGTCATGGACCACGGCAAGCTGACCGATCACAACGGCAAGTCGGTGGACTTCCGCAATGTCATCCTCATCATGACGTCCAATGTGGGCGCCATGGACCTGCAGAAGTCGCCGATCGGCTTCGGCCGCAAGCGGGAGCAGGGCGATGACGAAGAGGCGATCAACCGCCTGTTCACGCCCGAATTCCGCAACCGGCTCGACGCGATCATCTCCTTCGCGCCGCTGCCGCGTGAGGTGGTTCGTCGCGTGGTCGAGAAGTTCGTTCTGCAGCTCGAAGGCCAGCTGGCCGAGCGCGGCGTCACGATCAACCTGCTGCCCGAAGCTGCCGACTGGCTGGCCGAGCGCGGCTATGACGAGCGCATGGGTGCGCGTCCTCTGGGTCGCGTGATCCAGGAGCACATCAAGAAGCCGCTGGCTGACCAGGTGCTGTTCGGGGAACTGATCAATGGCGGCACGGTCACCGTGGCCGTGGTCGGCGAAGGCGCCGAAGCCAAGCTCGAACTGGTCGCGGTCCCCCCGCGCCCGGCCAAGCCCAAGGCCCTGCCCAAGCCGAAAAAGCCCAAGGCGACGGCCGACAAGAACTGAACAAGAAAGGCCCGGAGCGATCCGGGCCTTTTGCGGTTCTAGGCCTGCTGGTCCAGCCAGGCCAGGATCGCCCGGCTGGTTTCGTCCGGCATTTCCTCCTGGATCCAGTGGCCGCAATCGAGGCCGATCACGTCCACGTCGGGCACGAATGTCGTGAGGCGCTCGAACCGCGGGATCACATCCCGGTCGCCATAGATCATGAGCGCCGGCTGCCGGATGATCGGGTCGATATCGGCCAGCAGGTGCCAGTTGCGATCGAGGTTGCGATACCAATTGATGGAGCCGGTAAACCCTGATTTCTCGAAGGCGGCGATATAGACCGCCAGATCGTTGTCGCTCATCACGGGCTCACCCAGTGGAGCTTCCGCCCGGGCGAGATTGATCATTGCCATGCCCGGTTCGGGCGCCGCGAGCGGCACATTCTTGCGGTAGAGATTGCGCAGGAAACGGGCGGCGTTCGCGTCCAGCACGGCGTCCGCGACACCTGGCTGCCGGTTGAAATGGACGAAATAGTAGTCGCCGCCGAGGATTTGCTCCAGGAACTCGATCCACGGCACTTCGCCGCGCTCCTGGTAGGGCAGGCTCAGGTTGATCAGCTTGCTGACGCGGCCCGGATGCAGCAGCGCCAGGCCCCAGGCAACCATGGCGCCCCAGTCGTGACCGACAAAGACGGCATCGCGGTATCCGTAGTGGTCGAGAAGGGCCGCCAGGTCACCAGTCAGGTGCTCGATGTCATAGGCCTCCACTGCGGCCGGGCGGGATGAATTGCCGTAACCCCGCTGGTTCGGAACGATGACGTGGTAGCCGGCCGCGACAAGGGCGGGCACCTGGTGGCGCCAGGACCAGGCGTGCTCCGGCCAGCCATGGCAGAGCACGATGGGGTTTCCCCTGTTCTCGCGGCCTGCCTCGAAAACCTCGAGTTTCACTCCGTTGACGGATACGAGGGCAGGCTTGGGAAAGTCGATCATATTGGGCATCGGATTCACCTTGCTGACATGTGCAGGCGCTGCCTAAAAACGAATGATGCCAAATCCTGGCACCATTTGATGGCAGCGTGGCCAGATGAAAGCTCGCCTCCGACAAGACACCATCGTACGCAGCCTGCGCCGCAACGGCAGTGCCACGATTGCCGAGCTGGCGGACAAGGTCGGCGCGTCCAGGCGCACCGTGTTGCGCGATATCAGCGCGCTGCGCGACGAAGGCTTCGTCATTTATTCGGAAGCCGGACGCGGGGGCGGGCTGCAGCTCGATCCGCAATCGGTTCAGATGACGGCGCGGCTCTCGGTTGCCGAGGTCTTCGCGCTTCTCATCAGCGTCGCATCCATGCGTGCGGCGGCAAGCCTGCCCTTTTCACGCCTGGCAGATTCCGGCCTCGCCAGGATCGAGGCGGCGCTGCCCCCCGACAAGCTGGCCGATCTGCGCCGGTTTATCGATTGCCTCTATGTCGGGCCACTTTCGCCGCAGGTGGACATTTCCGACGTGGGCATGATGGATCCGGGACTGCTGGAGGCATTTGAAACGGCCTTTCTGCAAAGGCACTATCTGCGCTTCCAGTACCGCGACGCAAAGGAGGCGGTGACCAGTCGACATGTCGAGCCGCAGGCCATGCTGATCCTGCCGCCGCTATGGTATCTGGTGGCCTGGGACCCGGCGCGCAAAGGCTTCCGGCATTTTCGCATGGACCGGATCACGCGGCCGGAAATCGACGAAGCCACGACCTTTCGGCGGCGACATGTGCCGTTCGAGGATCACGTCCGCCCCGTCAGCAGTCTATCGCGCTGAAGCCATGGCCGATGCCTCGATAGACCGGCTTGACCATATATGTGCATCGATATACATATGCACCATGATGCAACAAAACGTATTCCAGATGCTGGCAGACCCGACGCGGTTTCGCATTGTCGAGGCGCTGGCCGGCGGTGAGCAGGCCGTTGGCGATCTGGTTCGGAGTGTCGATATCGACCAGTCCGGCGTCTCGCGGCACCTGCGGATTCTCGGCGAGGCGGGCTTCGTAGCGATGCGGCCTGATGGCGCGCGGCGCCTCTATTCGCTCCGCCCCGAGCCGTTCCAGGCAGTCGACAACTGGGTCCGGACCTATCGCCGGCTTTGGGACGGCCGGCTCGATCGCTTCGACGCCGCCCTGGCGCGGCGGCAGAATGCGCGGCAGGACGAGGAGGAGACATGATGCTGGATGCCAGTGAGCCGGGTGCGGAAACCATCAGGTTCGAGCGGGTCTATGCCGCCGCGATCGAGGATGTCTGGGCGCTGTGGACCACTAGGGAAGGGCTCGAGGCGTGGTTCGCGCCCGAGGGCATGCGCTTGGAGATATCGACGCTCGATCTGCGGGTTGGTGGCGCCTTCAACCACGTCATGACTGCGGTGGGAGAAGAGGAGATCGCCTACCTGGCGCAGCTCGGCAGGTCGCCAATGGCGCGGGTGAGCGGCCGGTTCATCGAGATCGTGCACCACCGGCGCCTGGGAATACGCTTCGACATCGACTTCGTTCCCGGCGTCGAGTCCTATCCCTACGACATGATGGTCGAGCTTTTCGCCGAGGCCGGGCGCGTCCGGATGGTCCTGACGGCCGATCGCCATCCGGATGCCGAGATGACGCGCGGCGCCATTATGGGCCTGACCAGCCAGTTGCAACGCTTCGACCTGGCCATCGCGGCCCGCACGGCAAAGGAGCGGCATTCCTGATGCGACCTCTTCTCTATTCCATCAATGTCACGCTCGATGGCTGCGTCCACCACAATGCCGTACCAACGGATGAGGCGCTGCTGGACGAGCAGCTCCGCGCCACGCACCGCCACGCCACCGAGACCCTTGCCCGTGCCGACGCGCTGCTCTTTGGCCGCGTTACCTATGAAATGATGGAAGCTGCCTGGCGGCTGGATACGCGGACGTCAACGCCGCCCGACTGGACCGAGCCGTTCGCCCGCACCATCCATGGCATGAGAAAATATGTGGTTTCGGCCACGCTCGGCCATGTCGAGTGGAACTCCGAACTCGTGCGCGGTGATCTGGGCGAGGCAGTGCGCGCGCTCAAGCAACGGCGGGGCGGCCCGATCCTGACCGGGGGCGTGCAGCTCCCGCTGGCGCTGGCCGAGCTGGGGCTGATCGACGAATACGAGTTCGTCATGCAACCCCGCATCGCCGGCCACGGGCCGACGCTGCTCGCCGGGCTCTCCAGCTATGTCGAGCTGAAGCTCGTGGATCGGGAAGAGCTCGCCTCAGGGGCCGTTGCGCTGCGCTACCAGCCGAGACGTTAGCGCCCGAAACAGTCGGGCGCAGTGCAGCCTGCGGATATCCGTGCAGATTGCCTCTGCCTGGCCCGGACATGGCAATGTCGATCAATCGTGATCTGTAATTGCTTTCGGCATTATTCTGCCGGTTGCGCGATGTCGAGAGTTTGTTATCATCTTTACTAGGGTGGATCGATGAAGGCGGGCGGGTGGCTCAGAATGACTTGGATATCACTGCCTATGGTCGGCTGACGTCCCTGATATATCGGGCGGTGCTGGATCAGCGGGGTTGGGCGGAATTTCTGGCCGAGGTGACGCAGGTCACCGGAGGCATCAAGACCCATCTCTTCGGCTTTGATATTCCGGGCGGTATTTCGCTCGGGCTGACCGCGGCGGGCTACGATCCCGACTATATCGACAGCTACAATAGCCACTACGGGACAATGAATGCCTGGGCGGTCGGCTTTGCCAATGGAACGCCCGGCGTGGTGATGCCATCGGAGACGATGTATCCCAAGAATGACCTGTTCCGGACCGAATTCTACAACGATTGGGTCCGGCCGCAGGAAAATGTCGCGGCCGGTGGCGGTGCGCTGATTTTCAAGGATGCGAACCGGATGCTGGCCTTTGGCGGCAATATCCGGCTCAAGGATGAAGAACGGCTCGAAGAACCATGGCTGCGCATGGTCGGGCTGCTTGTGCCGCATCTGCAGCAGGCTTTTGAAATCAGCCGGGCGCTGGCCGGCCGGTCGCTGGAACTCGATCTGCTGCGAAAGGGGCAGATTCGCGAGAATGCGGCTGTGCTGCTGTTGGCCGACAATGGCTTCGTGCTCTACGCCAATGAGGCGGGCGTTGCGATGCTGCAGCAGGGGATCGTGCTGCGCGACGACCATGCCGGTCGCGCCGGTTCCAGCGATGATGCGGTTGCCGCCATGCTCGATAGCACCTTGCGGGCGCTGCGGCGCGGTATGCGGCCTGTCGCGGCCAGCCGGCGCAGTCATGTCGGGGCGGACAATTATGTCATCCGGGTCGCCCAGTTCGAGCCGGAAGCGCACCCGGTGGGCACGTTCCCGCTGGTGCTGGCCTATTCGCGCGACTGCCTGCTTGTCACCATTGTCCGCGAGCGGGACGTGCGCGACGCCGATAGCGCCTTTGCGCTTGAGCATGGGTTGACCGTGGCCGAAGCCGCCGTGGCGGCGGGCATTGCCGATGGCATGCGGCTGGAAGAGCTGGCAGGCCAGCGCGGGGTGAGCGTGCATACGATCCGCGGCCAGACCAAGTCGATCCTGTCCAAGCTCGGCGTGCGCCGCCAGACCGAGCTGGTCCGCATGCTGGAGCGCGCCCGGTCTGGGACGACGTAGTAGTGGACGCTAGGACCTTGGCCCTGCGCGCCCGGCATGTCGAGCTGACGCTCATCGTCCGTAGGGAACTCAGCTTAGGCGCCATCGCCCGGCGCTGCGAACCTGGGCGGCAGCGGACCTCTATAGTCGAATTGAGCGAGCCCCACCTCGAAGGCACAACCCTGGCCTCGAGGCTCAACCGCTTGAGGGCCGGAGAAGAACTGATGCAAAGAGGCCCGGAGCGATCCGGGCCTTGTTGCTTCTCCCGACACACGGTTGTGACTTGGATGGGGTGGGTTGCGGACCGTCCGGTCAACGTTGAACTGCCTTGAGGGCAGATGGCGCAGGACCTGCGAGTCGTTTTGGCCGCTTGCATCCAGAAGCATTTGCGGGCATTAAGCGCCAATAAATCAGGACCCGGTGAAATCCCGGGTGGCTCTTCTGGCCGCCGATCCGCCAGACACTCCAGCTAAAAACCGCCCTTTATGCCCGTTTGCCGCCATATGGCAAACCCGGCATTTGTGCTGTTTGGCCCCTATGACACCTATCCAATCATTTCGCCTCAATTGGCTTTCTAACCTGCGCGGCGACATCCTTGCCGGGATTGTCGTTGCTCTCGCGCTCATCCCCGAAGCGATCGGCTTTTCGATAATTGCCGGCGTCGACCCCAAGGTGGGTCTCTATGCTTCAGTCGTGATCGCCATCGTCATCTCATTCACAGGTGGCCGTCCGGCCATGATATCTGCCGCGACGGCTGCCACGGCAGTGCTCTTCGGCGCCCTGGTGCGCGAGCATGGTCTGCAATACCTGCTGGCTGCCACCATCCTGGCCGGCGTGCTGCAGATCGTCGCTGGCTGGCTGCGTGTCGGCTATATCATGCGTTTCGTGTCGCGTTCAGTGATGACCGGCTTCGTCAACGCCTTGGCCATCCTCATCTTCATGGCGCAGCTACCCGAGCTAATCGGCGTCACTTGGGAAAGCTACGCCATGATCGCCGCCGGTTTGGCCGTCATCTACCTGTTTCCGCGTGCCACCAAGTCTATTCCCTCACCGCTGGTTTGCATTCTGGTTCTGACCGGCGCTGCGCTACTGCTCGGCATCGACACCCGGACGGTGGGTGATTTGGGCGACTTGCCCAATGCGCTACCGGTACTGCTCGTCCCGAAGGTCGCGTTTTCCCTGGAAACCCTGTGGATAATCCTGCCGACCTCAATCGCTGTCGCCGCGGTCGGGTTACTCGAAAGTCTTCTCACGGCCGCGATCGTCGACCAGATCACCGACACCAAGAGCGACAAGAACCGCGAAAGCATCGGTCAGGGTATTGCCAACATCGCGAGCGGTTTTTTCGGTGGCATGGCTGGCTGCGCCATGATCGGCCAGTCTGTCATCAACGTGAAGTCGGGGGCGCGCACGCGGCTATCCACCTTCGTCGCCGGAGCCTTCCTGCTGTTCCTGCTGTTGGTGCTTGGCGACTGGGTC
>CBIGSA010000146.1:0-8590 GCA_966192215.1 uncultured Devosia sp.
TCGAGCTGGTCGTGGGTAACATAGATCGACGTGGTGTCGAAGCGGCGCTGCAGCTTCTTGATCTCGACCCGCATCGAGACGCGCAGCTTGGCGTCGAGATTCGAGAGCGGCTCGTCGAACAGGAAGGCCTTGGGCTGGCGCACGATGGCGCGGCCCATGGCGACGCGCTGGCGCTGACCGCCCGAGAGCTGGCGCGGGCGGCGATCGAGGAAGGGCTCGATCTCCAGGATACGGGCTGCCTCGGCGACGCGTCGGTCGATCTCATCGCGCGGCGTGCCGCGATTCTTGAGCCCGTATTCGAGATTGCCGCGCACCGTCATATGCGGATAGAGCGCGTAATTCTGGAACACCATGGCGATGTCGCGTTCGGCCGGCTCCCTGGTGTTGACCACATTGCCGTCGATGGCGATCGTGCCGTCGGTAATGGCTTCGAGGCCGGCGATCATGCGCAGCAGGGTGGACTTTCCGCAGCCCGAAGGGCCGACCAGCACGACCAGCTCGCCATCGGGAATGGCCAGGTCCAGGTTGTGAATGGCGGTGACACCGCCGGCATAGACCTTCTTGACGCCTGATATGTCGATGCTTGCCATGTTCTTACTTCTCGGTTTCGACCAGGCCTTTGACGAAAAGGCGCTGCATCAGGATGACGACGAGGACGGGGGGCAGCATGGCCAGGATCACCGCGGCCATGACGAAATTCCATTGCGGCTCCGCATCGGCCGTGGCCGCCAGCCGCTTGATGCCCATGACGACCGTGTAATAGCGGCTGTCGGTGGTCACCAGCAGGGGCCACAGATACTGCACCCAGCCATAGATGAAGAGGATGACGAAGAGCGCTGCGATATTGGTTCGGCTCAGCGGCAGGAGGATATCGCGGAAGAACTTCATCGGCCCGGCCCCATCGACGCGGGCCGCCTCCATCAGCTCGTCCGGCACGGTGAGGAAGAACTGGCGGAAGAGGAAGGTCGCTGTGGCCGAGGCGATCAGCGGGATGATGAGGCCCGGATAGGAATTGAGCATACCCAGGTCAGCCACAACCTTGAAGGTGGGGATGATGCGCACCTCGACCGGCAGCATCAGCGTGATGAAGATGATCCAGAAGGCCAGGAGCCGCAGCGGGAACTTGAAGAAGACGATGGCATAGGCCGAAAGGATCGAGATCGCGATCTTGCCCACGGCGATCGAGATGGCCATGACCAGCGAATTGAGCAGCATGATCGAGAGCGGGGGCGCCCCGGCGGTCGAAATGCCCTCGTTGAGCATGAAGCCGTAGTTTTCAACGAGATACGGGCCGGGCAGCAGGGGTACGAGCCCACGCATGAAATCGCCGGGGCCATGGGTGGAGGCAACAAAGGCCAGATAGACCGGGAACACAACGATCACCACGCCCAGAATGAGCACGAGGTGAGTGAGGAAGGCCAGGAAAGGTCGATTTTCGATCATCTGCGCCCCCTAATACTGCACACGCCGCTCGACATAGCGGAACTGGATGGCGGTGAGCGCGATGACGATGATCATCAGCACGACGGACTGGGCGGAGGACGAACCGATATTAAGGCCCAGGAAGCCATCGGCATAGACCTTGTAGACCAGGATATTGGTGGCCTGGTTGGGCCCGCCATTGGTGGTTGCGTCGATCAGGCCGAACGTGTCGAACATGGCGTAGTTGATGTTGACGATCAAAAGGAAGAAGGTCGTCGGCGACAGCAGCGGGAAGACGATGGTCCAGAACCGCTTGAACGGTCCCGCGCCGTCGATGGCAGCCGCTTCGATGAGCGAATTCGGCACCGATTGCAGCCCGGCGACGAAGAACAGGAAATTGTAGGAAATCTGCTTCCAGCTCGCGGCGATGATGACCAGGATCATGGCATCGGTGCCATCGACGCGATGGTTCCAGCTAATGCCGATGCCGCGCAGCAGATAGGGCGCGATGCCGATGGTGGGATTGAACATGAACCACCACAAAATGCCCACCACGACCGGCGCCACGGCATAGGGCCAGACCAGCAGGGTCGTGTAGAGCCGGTTGGTGCGAAGCACCCGGTTCACCGCCACGGCCAGGATCAGCGACAGGGTCATGGAGAGCAGCGTGACGCTGAAGGCGAAGATTGCCGTCTTGCCCAGCGCATTGAGATAGGACGGATCCACAAACAGCCGGCGATAATTCTCGAACCACACGAAAGTGGTGCTGAAGCCGAAGGGGTCTTCACGCTCGAAGGAGGATTTGAGGGCCTGCAGAGCAGGCCAGATGAAAAAGACAATGGTCACGGCAAGCTGCGGGACGAGCAGCATGTAGGGGAGAATCTTGTTGGGGAAGATGGTTCGCTTGGCCTGCATGCTCCGCCTCGTTCTGGTCGCTTCGACTGGCGACTATGATGCCTCACCCGCAGAGCGGGTGAGGCAGGTTTGGGCCGGAGGGCCTTACTGGTTGGCGGCTTCGAAGTCGCGCAGGATTTGATTGCCACGTTCGACGGCGGCGTCCAGCGCTTCCTGGGCGGTCTTGGAGCCGGCCAGCAGGGCTTCGAATTCTTCATCCACCACGGTACGGGCCTGGGTCAGGTTACCGAAGCGGACGCCCTTGGAATTGGGCGTCGGGGTGCCGCGGGTGATCTGGTTGATGGCGATGTCCGAACCCGGATTGGCTTCGTAATAACCCTGTTCCTTGCCCAGTTCGTAGGCGGCATTGGTGATCGGCAGATAGCCGGTGAACTGGTGCCAGCCGGCCTGGACTTCAGGCTGGCTCAGATAGGTGAAGAACTGGGCGACGCCCTTGTAGACTTCGGGATCCTTGCCATTGAGCGCCCAGAGCGTAGCGCCGCCGATGATCGAGTTCTTCGGCTCGGTGGTCACGTCGTCATAATAGGGCAGCGGCGCGAAGCCGACCTCGAACTCCTTGGAATTGTTGATGACGCCGGCGCGCGAGGCCGAGGAGTTCATGTAGATGGCGCATTCCTGCGCGTAGAACTTGGGCGGAGCATCGGCGCCGCCCACCGGGCCGCCATACTGGAACAGGCCTTCATCAGCCCATTTCTTGAGGTTTTCCCAGTGCTTGACCTGTACGGGGCCGTTGAAGGTGAATTCGGTGCCCAGACCACCGAAGCCGTTTTCCAGCGTGCCATAGGGCTGGTCATGGATGGCCGACAGGTTTTCGAGCTGCACCCAGCTCACCCAGCCGGTGGTGAAGCCGCAGGGAGCGGCGCCCGATTCCATGATCTGGCGGCTCATGCTTTCGAGTTCGGCCCAGGTCTTGGGCGGAGTCTCGCGGTCGAGACCGGCCTTCTCGAACACGTCCTTGTTGTAGTACATGATGGGCGTGGACGAATTGAACGGCATCGACAGGATGTTGCCGTCGGTATCGGAATAATAGCCGGTGACCGGGGCGAGGAAGCCGCTGGGATCCCACGGTTCGCCATTGTCGGCCATGAGCTGATAGACCGGATAGACGGCGCCCTTGGCGGCCATCATGGTGCCGGTGCCCACTTCGAAAACCTGGACGATGGCGGGCTGCTCGTTGGCGCGGAAGGCGGCAATGGCGGCCGTCAGGGTCTCGGGATAGGAGCCCTTGTAGGTCGGGACGATCTTGAATTCCGATTGGCTCTCGTTGAAGCCGTTGGCGATTTCCTCGAGCTTCTTGCCGAGTTCGGCGTCCATGGCGTGCCACCAGGCGATCTCGGTCTGGGCCGCGACCTGGGGAGCATGAGCCAGCGCGGCAATGATGCCAGTCGACAGCAGCAGTCCTAGTTTCTTCATGGGGTCGTTCCTCCTGTTATTGAGCAAAGGATCTCCGTCCTCGCATTGCCAATTCGTAGCAACGCGATTTTCATTTGGCAAAGGGGATGTTCAAATGAACACGAAAGAGGCCGGAAGCGGCCTCATCGCGTTCAATCATGCTCATGTGAAAAGCGGATGACACCGGAGACCGATGTAGGTGAAATCAGCCGTCCTGTGCCGGAGACGTGCTTATCCGCCCCAGAAATGGCGCGCGACGTCCTTGAACAGCAGCAGGTCCTCCAGCGAATCGGCCAGGGTCGTGCGGTTCGGGCGGCCGGTGGTGATGCTGTCGTGGAAGGCACCCAGTTCGATACGGAATGGGTCCTCATAGACCGGGCCGATGATTTCGGTGCCGGTATCGGTATCGCTGGACGTGGTGATTTCGAGTCGCGTCGGCAGGTTGCGGATATAGGGCGTGTCGTAATTCATCTTGAAATGCTGGCGCTGGGTCAGCACTTCGATGCCGGCATCGAACCGGGAGACATCGTCGATCACGGCCTCGTAGAGGGCGGTGAAATGGCCATAATCGAACAGCGCCACCACGGTCTCACCCTTGTGCTGCACGGCATAGGAACAGCCGCGGGGCGTGCCCAGCAGGTCGCGCATGGCCGAGAAACTGTGCGAGGAAAGGCCGGTGAGGACCTGATAGCCGCGCAGGGCGTCGGGCGGACAATCCTCGCCCATTACCGAGCGCAGCATGGCCTGGGTGCGGCTGCGGCCTTCGGCGATCAGCTCTGGCGGTACATCGCCGGGCCGGAAGATATTGCGCGTCTGCGCCACGAAGAAAGGCGCCTCGCGGATGATGTCCCGGATGCGGACATGGCGGATGTCGGCAAGCGGCGGCAGGCGCTTCTTGAGTTCGAGGAAGGGCCGCGAGAAGCGGCGCATATAGCCCACGAACACCACCTGGCCGGGGCGCTGGGGCATGTCGAGAATCGGGCGGAGCTGGTCGGCGGTGAGGCAGGCCGGCTTTTCGATGAAGACATGCTTGCCCGAACGGATGGCCTGTTCCAGCAGGTCGGCATGGAGGTGGTCGGGCGTGAGGATGAAGACGGCATCGAGTGCCGGATCGCCAATGAGCGCGGTGGCATCGGCGTGGCGCGTGGGGACGCCGTAGCGCGTGGCGATGTAGTCGACCAGGCTGGGCGACACGTCGGTGACGGCCGATATGGCGAAGCGAGCGTCGTCGGCCAGCAACGGCAGATGCATGAGCTGGGCGACTTCGCCCAGGCCGATCAGGCCGACTTTGATGGGATTGGTCATTGGGCGATCGCGTTCATATAGGCCAGGTTCCGGGTGGCGAGCTGGAGCGGAGTTTCCGTCGCATTGGCGGCAACGTCCTGCTCGACCACGATGGGGCCGGCAAAGCCGCGGTCATCCAGCAGGCGCATGACGGCCTGGATATCGACCACGCCATCGGGCAGCGGGCACATGACGCCGGCGCCATAGGAGGCGGCCACGGATAGTTGGCCGTCCAGCACGCGCTGGCGGACGGCGCCATTGACGTTTTTCAGGTGCATGTAGGCGATGCGTGGGAAGATGCGGGTCATGTAGGCCAGAGGGTCCTGGTCCCAGAAGGCGTGATGGCCGGTATCGAAGCAGAGGTCGATACTGGTCTCGGCCAGCAGGCGATCGATCTGGTACTCCTTTTCGACGGCGGTGCCGATATGAGGGTGGAAGCTGAGCTTGAGCCCGTATTCACCTTCCACCAGCGCCTGGGCATCGCGCACCATCTGCGTGAGCCCGGCCCAGCCGGCTTCGTCGAGCACGCCTTCCCGGCCCGCGGGATACCAGTTGCTCTCGTCCATGATGACGAGATGCCTGGCGCCGAGGGAGACCAGCAACGAGGACAGGTCGCGCAGCGTCTGCATGAGAACGGGCGCTGAGGTCGCGTCACCGAAAGTGTGGACATGGGTGGCGCCGATCATCACCAGATCGCGCCGGGCCAGCTCGTCCTTGAGCAAAGCCGGGTCCTTGGGCAGGAAGCCGAACGGGCCGAGCTCGGTGCCGCGATAGCCGGCCGCGGCGACCTCATCGAGATATTGCTGCCAGGTGAAGCTATTGCCGGTGGGATAGGCGATGCCCCAGGAACAGGGGGCGTTGGCGATGAGCATGGATCAGGACCCGATATAGATGGGATTGCCGAGGGCGCGCCGGATCGGCTGGTCGGCGAGGTTCACGCCCCTGAGTTGCCAGGGCAGTTCGCGCCCTTCAAGCAAAGCGAGGAATTCAGCGCCCAGCCGCTCGCGGCTGGCATCGGCGATGATTTCGGCGCGGAGGAAGCCTCGGGCGGGCAGCATGTTCATGTCATGCCGCCAGTCGTCGGCGGTGATGGGCAGGGCGGCGATCTCGCCCGTCGCATCGATCAGCACGAGGCGGTCGCCCTTGGCGCCGGACGCCTCGATGTGGAGCGAACGGGGATTGGTGACCGTGGATCCCATGGGCTCCCCGTCCACGGTCACCACCAGCGACGGGCCGGTGGGACTCTCGGTGACATAGCCTTGGCCCGCCTTCATGGCGCCCAGCACAGCATCCTCGCTGAGCTCGGGCAGCCACAAAACTGTGGTCGGTCGCGCCAATACCAGCGGGCCTTCGGGCCTCAACTCGGCCGGTTGGTGATAATCCGAGCCGCCAATGGCCGAAAGGCGCAGGCCTGAAGCGAGGCGCTGTTGCCAGCGCTCCAGCGCGATCCAGTTCCAGGCCATCCAGGTTGATTGCCAGACTTCCTGGCAATCGGCTTCGGGCAATTCGTATTCCCAGGCAATGGGCGGCTTGTCGTGGTTGATCGAGAGCAGCCCGCCCCGCTCATGCACCAGCCGCGCCAGCGTATGTGCATCCGACGGTTGCGTCATGCGGAAGTCGATCCAGTCGTCCACGCCATAGACATTGGCATGGCCTTCGGCGGTGGTGACTTCCATGGCGCGCACGAAGACGAGGTCGGGTGAGGATTGCGCATGGAAATAGCGGCGCTGTGTGATGGTGTTGTGGTCGGCAATGGCCAGGAAATCGAGCCCGGCCTGTTTGGCCGCCGCATGCAGCAGCTCCGGCGATCCCTTGGCGTCGGAATGGAAGGTGTGGCAGTGCAGGTCGCCCCTGTACCAGCCCGCGCCGTGCCGCACCGGGAAGGTGCGAGCCGGCTGCGGCTCCAGCTTGCGGGGCATGGCGTCGAGGGCGATGGTGACACTCACGTCGGTGCCTGCTTCGGGAACCTTGTAGAGACCCAGGACTACCTGCCAGCGGCCGGGCTGGATGTCGCCATGCACATAGCCGGGCGTGGCATCGTCAGTGGCGATGAAAAAGCGGTCGCGTGCCCCCCCGCTCCAGCCGCGAAAGCCTTCGCGCGTGGGATAGCCGGTATCGCGCGGGTCGAAGGCGCCGAGATCGATGACGCAATCCTCGGCCTTGGGATAAACGAGGGTCACGTCGATCCGCGTCGTGCCCGATGGCACGTCGAAGGGAATATAGAAATAGGGATTGGCCGCCTGGTCGGCGCGCGTGACACGCGCCGTGATGGTCTGGCTCACAGCGCCTGCTCCCCATCGGCAGCGATGCGGTTGCCGGCGCCGTCGAACAGATGAATGTGCTCACTGGCAAACCCCAGCGTTACCGCCTCGTCCAGGGCGATATGGTCGTCAGTGAAGATGCGCGCGGTGAGGCGCGAGCCATCGGCGCGCTCGATGGTGACCAGGCTTTCGGGGCCCATATTCTCATTGGCGAAGAGCCTGCCCGAAATGGTGTTGGCAGCGCCGGGCGTCGCGATGGAGAGGTGCTCCGGGCGGATGCCCAGGGTCAGCGACTTGCCCGCGGCGAGGGCCGCGCTGATGCCGTCGCTCATCGGCAAGCCGCCTAGCGTGAGTCCGTCGGTCGAGAGCCTCAACTGCCCGTCACCTTGCGTCGCCTCGACCGGTACGAGATTCATCGGCGGATTGCCGACGAAATTGGCAACGAAGGTGGTGGCCGGCCGACGATAGATTTCTATCGGCGAGGCATATTGCACGATCTTGCCCTGATCCATCACGGCGATGCGGGTGGCGAGCGCCATGGCCTCGGCCTGGTCGTGGGTGACATAGACGGCAGTCATGCCCATGTCGCGCTGCAGGTGATTGAGGAAGCCGCGGGCTTCGAGCCGCAGCTTGGCATCGAGATTGGAGAGCGGCTCGTCGAAGAGATAGACTTGGCTGGGATAGACCAAAGCGCGGGCCAGCGAGGTGCGCTGCTGCTGGCCGCCGGAAATCTGGCTCGGCAGCCGGTCGAGCAGGTGTCCGATCTTGAGCACATCGGCCACTTCCCTGGCGCGGCCATGCCGCTCGGAGACCGACTTGCCGCGCACCTTGAGCGGATAGGCGATGTTGTCGGCCAGGTTCATATGCGGGTAGAGCGCATAATCCTGGAACACCATGGAAATCTGCCGGTCTTTGGGGTGGAGCGCGGTTACGTCCTCGCCCCCGATCAGCACCTGCCCGGAAGTGGGCGTTTCGAGCCCGGCGATCATCCGAAGGCTGGTGGTCTTGCCGCAGCCTGACGGGCCGAGCAGGCAGACGAACTCGCCGTCGCCGATGGAAAAACTCACATCGGCCACGGCATTGAAGCTGCCGAAGGTCTTGGTGACGTTGCGGAATTCGACTGATGCCATGGTGGATTAGGCCTTGATGCCGCCAAAGAACCGGAAGCCGAACTTCCAGCTGACGAAGAGATAAAGAGCGATGACGGGAAGCGAATAGATGAGCGAATAGGCGGCCAGCAGGGTCACGATGGGCGTGCCCGCCTCCGAATAGAAGGAATAGATGGCCACCGATGCCGGCATCTGGCTGTCGCTGCG
>CBIGSA010000147.1:0-8586 GCA_966192215.1 uncultured Devosia sp.
CATGAGGACTACTGAAGCACCAAGCTAGAAGTAGCCCTCATGGTGAGGTGCGCTTCTTCAACGCCTCGAACCACGAGGGCGTGGCACCGTTACTCCCCGAACCGCCGGTCCGCCTCATCGGCAAAGGCCTGGATGATCTCATCCTGCTTCGCCGCAAAGGCCGGCTCGGCCACGGCCGCGATGAACGGGTTGGAAATCTTGAAGTCGATCTCGAACCGCACCCGCGTCCCCATGCCTTCGGGCGTGAAGCTCCAGACACTGTCGAGATAGGCAAATGGTCCGTCCACTGCCTTGGCCGTGATGGTCAGTGCCTGGTGGTCCAGCGTCACCCGGCTGGTATAGGCCTGCGTGATCGGCCCGAAGAACAGCGTCATCTTTGCCAGCCGCACATCGGTCCCCGCAGCAGCCGTAGGGTCCTTGCGGACATCCATGGCCTTGCAGTTGGGAATGAAGCGCGGATAATCGCCGAGATCGGCCACGATCTCGAACATGCGCTGGGGCAGATGCGGCACATGCCGCTCGAAGAAACGCTTCATCAGTGACCGAGCTTTGCCATCCGTGCCGCCTTGAGCCGCGCGAAATCCTCGCCCGCATGGTGCGACGAGCGGGTCAGCGGGCTCGACGACACCAGCGCAAAGCCCTTGGCCGTCGCCACGGTGGCATAGGACTTGAACTCGTCCGGCGTGACGAACCGCTGCAATGGATAGTGCTTCTTGGTCGGCTGCAGATACTGCCCGATGGTCAGGAAATCCACATCGGCCGAGCGCAGGTCATCCATCAGCTGGAGCACTTCGTTCCGCTCCTCGCCCAGCCCCACCATGATACCCGACTTGGTGAACATGGTCGGGTCGAGTTCCTTGACCTTCTGCAGCAGCCGGATCGAGTGGAAGTACCGGGCGCCCGGACGCACCTTGAGATATTTGGACGGCACCGTTTCCAGATTGTGGTTGAACACGTCAGGCTTGGCCGCCACGACGATTTCCAGCGCGCCTTCCTTGCGCAGGAAGTCCGGCGTCAGGATTTCGATCGTGGTGCGCGGATTGCGCGCGCGGATCGCCAGGATCACATCGGCAAAATGCTGCGCCCCGCCATCGCTGAGGTCGTCGCGGTCCACCGAGGTGATGACGACATGTTCCAACCCCAGCTTCTCGACGGCCTTGGCGACATTCTCCGGCTCGTTGGCGTCGAGCGGTCCCGGCAGGCCCGTGCGTACATTGCAGAAGGCACAGGCGCGGGTGCAGATCTCGCCCATGATCATCATGGTCGCGTGCTTCTTGGACCAGCATTCCCCGATATTGGGGCAGCCGGCTTCCTCGCAGACGGTGACGAGATTGTTCTCGCGTACGATCTGCTGGGTTTCCTTATAGACCGGGGAGCCCGGCGCCTTCACGCGAATCCAGTCCGGCTTGCGCAACACCACGCTGTCCGGCCGATTGGCCTTTTCAGGATGGCGGGGCTTGAGCGCGGAATTGTCGATCAGAGTGACCAAGGGATGTCCTGACTTCTATGCAATCAGCCGTGCGATGACCACGACGATGATGGCGCCGACCGTCGAGGTCACGACCTGACGCAGCAGGTCGTTGCGGATACCAAGGTCGATCCGCAGCGCCGTGAACAAATACCCTCCCACGAACGAACCGATCACCCCGCTGATGAGGTAGGTGATCAGCCCGCCGCCGCCGACGATAAGACTGGCGAGGAAGCCCGCCACGATGCCGATGCCCAGGAACACCAGGATCGCGCGATTGTTGTTGCCGCCCATGGTGAAGCCTCCACCCGCACTTTGCCGTTCTGGTAATGCCATTCTTTGTGCCCTCTCAAACTCTCCGCGAGATATTGCGTCTCGCCGAGTGCCCTTCAAGCCCTATCGCGCGATCACCCGCGCCACTACGATGACGACAATTGCACCGATCGTCGCCGTGATGATCTGGCTCACCAGCGCATTGCCGATGGGCAGGGAAATATTGGCCGCCGAAAGCAGCCAGCCGCCCACAAAGGCGCCGATGACGCCCACGATCAGGTTGCGCAGCAATCCACCGCCGCCCAGCACCAGGCCCGCCAGCCATCCGGCCACCAGTCCGATGCCAAGGAAGATCAGCAGTTCAGTCGTTCCGACGCTCATTGCAGTACCTCCGCAATCTCCACCCATTCGCCGCCGCGCGAGGCCGACAGAATCGTTGCCTGCACCAGGGCCAGCGAATGCAGATTATCCTCACCCGAGCTGAAACGGGCAGGAATAGCGCCCGTCTCGATCACCTTGGCGATCGCAGCCAGCGTGCCAGTCCGGTCGGCGAATTCGATCGGCTCCAGCGGGAAGGCCACGGGTTCTCCGTCGCGTTCGCGCAGGCTGAGCTTGTCCGGCCCCGCCTTGCCCATGAAATGGTCGCGCGAGCTCCAGATGATCTCGCCTTCCGAGCAGTCCATCGTCCACTCGCCCGACCAGGGTGTCACCGGCCCCGAACTCATCCAGCTCCCGCGATAGGACACGATCGTGCCCCTCTCGAATTCCAGCGTCGCCACCCCGATCGGATGGTGTCCGAACGGACTGGCCGCTGGATTCCAGGTACGGCAGGAAACCCGCTTGGGGTCGTCATTCAGCACCATGCGCATCAGGTCGAAATGGTGAATCGACATATCCGCCAGCAGCGGATCGGGCATGTCCCAATAGCGATAGCCCTGGCTCGGCGCATGCCGGCGGAAGTCGATGGAGACCAGGTTCACCGGCCCGAATTTCTGCGCCCCGATCAGCTCGGCCGCCGCAATCGGCGCCGGCTGGAAGCGGTAATTCTGGCTGACCATCAACACGCGACCATTGGCCTTGGCCAGTTCCACCAGTTCCTTGGCCTGCGCAATAGTGGAGGCAAAGGGCTTTTCCACGATCACGTTGAAGCCCAGCTCAAGGCAGCGCTTCACCACCGGGTAATGCGCTTCGGTACGCAAGGTGCAGATGGCGAGATCCGCCTCCAGCCCCTGCGCCGCCTCATCGAGGCTCAGGAAGCAGCGCTTCTCCTCGATGCCGAGCTCGGTCTGCACCCGCTTGATGGCCTCGAGGCTGCTGTCCACATAACCCACCATGTGAATGCTGGGAACTTTGGGGATAACTTCCTTGGTCCAGCTGAATCCCCAGTGTCCCAGGCCGACTTGGATCGCCTTGACCATGTGGATAACTCCTTGGCTTTCGCTCGGGCGCTGCTAGATGTTCAGCGCTCGTCCGTACGCATCCAGCACACTTTCCTTCATCGTTTCGCTCAGGGTCGGATGCGGGAAAATGGTATGGATCAGTTCTTCCTCAGTGGTTTCGAGGTTCATCGCCACGACAAAGCCCTGGATCAGCTCGGTCACCTCGGCGCCCACCATATGCGCGCCCAGCAATTCCCCGGTCTTGGCATCGAAAATCGTCTTCACCAATCCGTCCGGCTCGCCCAGCGCAATGGCCTTGCCGTTGCCGACAAAGGGGAACCGCCCGACCTTGATTTCGCGGCCCGCTTCCTTGGCCTTGGCCTCGGTCAGGCCGACGCTGGCCACCTGTGGCTCGCAATAGGTGCAGCCCGGCACCTTGGTCTTGTCGAGGCCATGCACCTTCATGCCCGCGATCTTCTCGACGGTAATCACCGCCTCATGCTCGGCCTTGTGCGCCAGCATCGGCGGTCCGGCGACGTCGCCGATGGCCCAGATGCCATCCACATTCGTCTTGCCATAGCCATCGATGACGATAGCGCCGCGTTCGGTCTTCACCCCGACTGTTTCCAGCCCAAGATTTTCGATATTGCACTGCACGCCCACGGCCGAAATCAGCTTCTCGCCGGAAATCTGCTGCTTGCTGCCATCTTTCAGCAGGACATCCGCAAGAATTCCACCGGCATTCTTGGTGACTTTCTCGACCTTGGCATCGGTCAAAATCTTGATGCCGCGCTTCTCCAGCCGCTTGCGGGCCAGCCCGGCAATCTCGGCATCTTCCACCGGCATGATCTGCGGCAGCAGCTCGATAATAGTCACGTCAGCGCCCATAGAGCGATAGAACGAGGCGAACTCGACCCCGATCGCCCCCGACCCCATCACCACCAGGCTCTTGGGCATGGTAGCCGGCTTCATCGCCTCGAAATAGGTCCAGATCTTGTCGCCATCGGGCTCGATACCCGGCAGCACGCGCGGCCGCGCGCCCGTGGCGATAATAATATTCTTGGCCTTGTAAGTCCCCTCGCCCAGCGCATTCTTGGGCGGCGGCACCTGTGGCTGCTGAATGGCCTTCTTGGTCGGCGCGACCTTCACTTCGCCCGGCTTTGATATGACCGCCTCGCCCCAGATGATGTCGACCTTGTTCTTCTTCATCAGGAACTGGACGCCATTGTTCATCTGCGCCGCGATGGCGCGCGAGCGCTTCACCACGCCATCGATATCCACACCGAACTTCTCGGCGGTCAGGCCATAATCCTTGGCATGAGTCATGTGGCCGTAGATCTCGGCCGAGCGCAGCAGCGCCTTGGTCGGAATGCAGCCCCAGTTGGAGCAGATGCCCGCCATATGCTCGCGCTCGATAATGCCCACCTTCATGCCGAGCTGCGCGCCGCGGATGGCCGCAACATAGCCGCCGGGGCCGGCGCCGATGACGAGAAGGTCGTATTGGTCAGCCATTTGGGCCTCCAGTAAGTCTGTTGTCCCGGCCTAGAGGCCGAGCATGGATTTCACGACCGGCACGAGCCCCTCGCCGATCGCGCGTGTATTGGCCGCATCGAGATGAATGCCGTCGCGCGGGTCGGGTTGGGCGACCGTCGAGGCATCGAAGAAGCCGGTATTCCATTCCTGCGCCCGGCGCGCATAGTGCTGCGCCAGTTCGCTCGCCTGCGACAACGCATGCGCAATGCCGCCGAAGTGGCCCATCATGTCGCCATTGTCGGTGTCGCAGACCAGAGGCGGCGCCACCAGCAGGATTTCCGGCACCGGCTCGTTGAGCATCGAAAAATGCCCGCGGGTGATCTGCACCAACCGGCGCATGCCATAGGATGCGGTCAGCGCATTGCCGTTGACCGCCGGCTTGAGATCATTGGTGCCCAGCATGATGATGACTAGGTCGAGCGGCGCATGGCTGGCCAGCAGCGTCGGCAGGATGCGCGCACCATTGCGGTCGGCATCGGCCGTCCAGTCGTCGAACGCCGTCGTCCGTCCGCCCAGCCCCTCGGCAATCACCCGCGCCTTGCCGCCCAGCCCACGCTCCAGCACGCTTGGCCAGCGATCCTCATAGGCATGCCGCGGACCGCCAGGCTGCGGATTGGCGCCATAGGTCAGGCTGTCGCCATACGCCAGGATGGTTTTCATCTGCTCTGCCCCTAGGCCAGCATCATCACCGGGTTCTCGATCAACCCCTTGAACACGCCGAGCACTTCCGCCCCCAGCGCGCCATCGACGGCACGGTGGTCGCAAGACAGCGTGCAGGTCATGAACTGACCGATCTTGATCTCGCCCTTGTCGGCATAGACGCGCTCTTCGCCCACGCCCACCGCCAGGATCGTGCCATGCGGCGGGTTGATGACGGCGCCGAATTCCTTGATGCCGAACATGCCTAGATTGGATACCGACGACGCCCCACCCTGATATTCATGCGGCATGAGCTTCTTGGTGCGGGCGCGCGTCGCCAGGTCCTTCACCTCTTCGGAGATTTCCCGCAGCGTCTTGGTATCACAGCTCTTGACCACCGGCGTGAACAACCCGCCCGGCACGGCCACGGCAACCGCCACATCCGAGCGCTTGTGGTAGAGGATCGAGTCCACCGCCCAGGTCGCATTGGCCGTCGGCACGCGCTGCAGGGCCACGGCCCAGGCCTTCATCACGAAGTCATTGACCGAGAGCTTGTATTCAGGCTTCCCGTCCTTGCTCTTGGGCGCGGCGGCATTGATCTGTTCGCGCGCTGCCAACAGCGCATCGATCCTGCAATCCACCGTCAGGTAGAAATGCGGCACCGTCTGCTTGGATTCCGTCAAGCGCGCCGCCACGGTCTTGCGCATGCCATCGTTCAGCACGAGCTCGTAGCTGCCTTCGGGATAGAGCGCCAGCACCTGCGCCTTGCTCATCCCGCCGGCCACCGCAGCGCCGCCCGTTGCAGCGGCAGGAGCCGACGCCGCCTTGAGCGGCACCTTGCCCGATTTGGCCGCTTCCACGTCCGACTTCACCACGCGACCCTTGGGGCCGCTGCCGGAAATCGCCGAAACATCGATCCCGGCTTCCTTGGCAAGACGACGGGCCAGCGGCGATGCAAACACCTTGCCGCCCGCCTCATTGGAATTGGCCACCTTGCTGCGCGCCTGCTCGGTCCCCGCGGCTACCAAGGCACCGATATCGGGCTTGGCCTGTGTCGCCGTATTTTCGCGCATGACCGCACCAGCATCGGCCTTGAGCGTCTCGGCCTTCGGCGCTTCCTTCGCTGCCGGGGCCGGAGCCGCCTTGGGCGCGGCCACAGCGTCAGCGCTTTCGCCCTCCTGCAACAGCACGGCGATCACCGCATTGACCTTTACGCCCTCGGTGCCCTCGGCAACCATGATCTTGCCGATCTTGCCCTCATCCACGGCCTCGACTTCCATCGTGGCCTTGTCGGTCTCGATTTCGGCGATCACGTCACCAGAGGAGACGCTGTCTCCCTCCTTGACGTGCCACTTGGCAAGCTTGCCCTCTTCCATCGTCGGAGAGAGCGCCGGCATGGTGATATCGATTGGCATCCCGGTTCTCCTTACGAGCGGTAGGTCACGGCATTGACCGCCGCGATCACTTCATCGACGTTCGGCAGCGCCAGCTTTTCCAGGTTGGCGGCATAGGGCATCGGCACATCCTTGCCGGTGACGCGCATCACCGGGGCATCGAGATAGTCGAACGCCTGTTCCATCACCCGCGCCGACAGTTCCGAGCCGATGCCGCCCTGCGGCCAGCCCTCTTCCACCGTCACCAGCCGCCCGGTCTTCTTGACCGATTCGATCACCGTGTCGCTGTCCAGCGGGCGCAAGGTGCGCAGGTCGATCAGTTCCACATCGACCCCCGCCGCCACCAGCTTCTCGGTTGCCTGCGTCGCATAGCGCATGCCCATCGAGAAGGAGACGATCGTCACATCGGCGCCCTTGCGGGCGATACGCGCCTTGCCGATCGGCAGCAGGAAGTCGTCGACCTTGGGCACCAGGCCCGTCGAGCCATAGAGGATTTCGTTCTCGAGGAACACTACCGGATTGGGCGAGCGGATAGCCGCTTTCAGCAGCCCCTTGGCGTCGGCCGCGCTATAGGGCGCGATCACCGTCAGCCCGGGGACGTGGCTGTACCAGGCCGAATAATCCTGGCTGTGCTGCGCGCCGACGCGGGCGGCGGGACCGTTGGGCCCGCGGAACACCATCGGCGCCGTCACCTGCCCGCCCGACATATAGAGCTGCTTGGCGGCCGAGTTGATGATCTGGTCGATCGCCTGCATGGCAAAGTTCCAGGTCATGAATTCCACGATCGGCTTGAGGCCCGCAAAGGCCGCGCCCACGGCGAGACCCGCAAAGCCATGCTCGGTGATCGGCGTGTCGATGATGCGCTCGGGCCCGAATTCCTGCAGCAGGTTCTGGGTGATCTTGTAGGCGCCCTGATATTCGGCCACCTCCTCGCCCATCACGAATACGTCCTTGTCCCGGCGCAATTCCTCGGCCATGGCCTCGTTCAGCGCCTGGCGCACGGTCATCTCGACCATCTCGACGCCTTCGGGCAGGTCGGGATCGCTCTGCGCCTCGAATTTCGGGGCGGCCGGCACAGCGGCCGCCGATGGCGCGGCGTCCGCGGCCTTTTCGGCGGCGACGACCGGCGCTTCGGCCGGCTCAGGCGCAGTCTGGGCGACCGGGGCCGCCGTCGCCGTTTCGCCCTCGGCCAGCACCAGCGCGATCGGCGTATTGACCTTCACGCCCTCGGTACCCTCGGCCACCAGCAATTCCTTGACCACGCCTTCGTCGACCGACTCGACTTCCATCGTCGCCTTGTCGGTCTCGATCTCGGCCAGCACGTCGCCGGATTTGACGCTGTCACCGACTTTCACCAGCCACTTGCTCAGCTTGCCCTCTTCCATGGTGGGCGACAGCGCGGGCATCAGGATTTGGGGCATATCAGCTCTCCAGCATAAGGGCGCCGGGCATGGTGGCCACGCGGCGATTGTCGGTATTGAAGGCGAATTGGGCGGGAATGACGCGCGGATCGTTGATCAGCCGCGGTTCGGCCGAGGCGCTGACCGGGGCCGGCGCCTGGTTGATTGCCCAGCCGCTGAGGATCAGCCCCAGCAGTACGAAGATGACGAAGCCGATCACGGCGCGCTTGTAGATATTGAGCGGCTGCGTGGCGGCGGGGCCGGCCTTGGTCTCGAGCTGGGAGAATTTCCACCAGCCCAGCGGTATGAAGCCCGCGAGATTTTCGCTGGCCGGCGCCGCCCGCACCACAGCCACGGCCTGCACGACCGCGACGACGCCGCACAGGACCGCGAAAAGCACGATGACGCCGAGCAGGATGCTCATACAGGGCCTCAGGCGCTGATAGTGATGTCGGTCCAGAGTTCGGACGCATCCGGCTCCGGGTCATTGGTGGCAAAAT
>CBIGSA010000148.1:0-8542 GCA_966192215.1 uncultured Devosia sp.
TTGTGGCCACCGAGGACCAGATGCGCTTCGCTGCCTTGATCCTTGAGCCCGTGGTCCAGACCGCGGCGGTTGCACCGCGCGGTGCACTGCCGGTGCGCACCGACGCTGCCCTGCCGGACAATGCCGACCTCTGCTCCAAGCTGGGCTACGAGGCCATCAACACCGAAGGCAACGTGCTGGCCAATCCCCGTTCGCTCATCACCCAGCAAATGGACGGCGAGTACCGCGACATCGTCAATGAATTCTGGAGCAATCCGGACATGTCGGTCGACGAAGTCATGGACGGTCTGGCCAACGCACTTCAGGCCGAGTGATCCACCATCGAGACACCGCCACGGCGGCGTCTCCCTTTGCGGTTTGACCCTACAACCGCCGTTTCACCTGGAGTCACCCGGTGCGCTCTCTTGCCCCCAAACTCGCGCTGTCACCCACCATTCTCATCACGCTCGTGGTATTTGTGGGGTGCATCATCTGGACGGTGGCGCTGTCCTTCACCGCCTCGGGCTCGTTCCCCGACTTCACCTTTGTCGGCCTCGAGCAGTACGAGACACTGTTCAAGAGCTCGCGCTGGGGCATTTCCATGCGCAACATGCTGATCTTTGGTGTCGGCTTCGTCGGCGGCTGCCTGGTCCTGGGCTACCTGCTGGCCATCTTCATCGACCAGCAGGTGCGCGGCGAGACGGTGTTCCGCACCATCTTTCTCTATCCCTATGCGCTCTCCTACATCGTCACCGGCTTTGCCTGGCAGTGGTTCCTCAACCCCCAGCTCGGCCTCCAGAAATTCGTGCAGGATCTGGGCTGGTCCGATTTCACCTTCAAGCTGCTGATCGATCGGAACCTGGCCATCTACACCATCGTCGCCGCCGCCGTCTGGCATGGCGCGGGGCTGGTCATGGCCATCGTACTGGCCGGCTTGCGGGGCGTGGACCTCGATATCTGGAAGGCAACCCGCGTCGAGGGCATCCCAAAATGGCGCACCTACATTTCCGTGGTGATCCCGATGCTGGGCCCCTCGCTTGCCACCTGCATCCTGCTGCTCTCCTTCGGCGTGGTCCGCAACTATGACCTTGTCGTCGCCATGACCAATGGCGGCCCCGGCAGTGCCACCGAAGTGCCGGCCAAGTTCGTGATGGACTACCTGTTCGAGCGTCAGAATGCGGGCCTCGCCAGCGCCGGCGCCACCATCCTGATCCTCACCGTCGTCGCCGTCGGAGCGCCCATCTGGTATGTCCAGAACTGGCGCAGCCGCCGCACCAAGATCCTGCAGAAGGGCTGAGCTAATGACCGCTGCCACTCTTGCCGACCCCGTTGTTTCTCTCAGCGACGCCCATCAGGGGCCTCGGCCTCGCCGTCTTAGCTGGGATCGCCTGGGGGTCTATGCCTTCCTCTTCGTCATGGCGCTGTTCTTTCTGCTGCCCATCTATGTCATGGTCTCCACCTCGCTGAAGCCCATGACCGAAATCCGGGCCACCAACGTGCTCATGCCCGTCATGGCGCCAAGCTTCGATGCCTGGGGCAAGGCATGGAACGAGGCCTGCACCGGGCTCAATTGCAATGGCGTGCAGGTCGGCTTCTTCAACTCGGTAAAAATCGTCGTACCCGTCGTGGTGCTGTCGATCCTGTTCGGCGCGCTCAATGGCTACGTGCTCTCGTTCTGGCGCTTCAAGGGCGCGAATCTGGTCTTTGCCATCCTGATGTTCGGCGCCTTCATTCCGTTGCAGATGGTGCTTTATCCGCTCGTGCGGCTGTGGGCGGCGCTGGGCATATTCGGGACCTTGCCGGGGATCATCGCCATGCATGTGATTTTCGGCCTGCCGGTCGTGACCCTGATGTATCGCAACTTCTATGCCGGCCTGCCGATCGAAATCTTCAAGGCGGCCCGCATCGACGGCGCGGGCTTCTGGCGCATCTTCTGGTCGGTGATCCTGCCCATGTCGGCGCCGATCACCATCGTGGTGGTGATCTGGCAGGCGACGGGCGCTTGGAACGACTACATTCTCGGGCTGACCTTCGGCGGGCGCGACAATGCCCCAATGACCGTTCAGCTCAACAACATCATCGGTTCGCAGACGGGCGAGCGGCAGTTCAACGTGGAAATGGCTGCCACCATGCTGACCGCTCTCGTGCCGCTGCTGGTCTACATCGTCTCGGGTCGCTGGTTCGTCCGCGGCATCACCGCCGGCGCAGTCAAGGGATAGCAATATGACTCAGGTAGAAGCACGCGACGTTACCGTCTCCTACGGCACGTTCACCGCCCTCGAACACCTCAACCTCACGGTCACGCCGGGGCAGTTCCTCGTGCTGCTCGGGCCCTCCGGCTGCGGCAAGTCCACCCTGCTCAATGCCATGGCCGGCCTGCAGGATGTCACCAGCGGCCAGATCTGGATCGGGGGCAAGAATGTCACCTGGGCTGAGCCCAAGGACCGCGGCATTGCCATGGTGTTCCAGTCCTATGCGCTTTATCCCAAGATGACAGTGCGCGAGAACCTCTCCTTCGGCCTGCGCGTGGCCGGCTTCAGCAAGGACGACATCGAGCGACGCGTGGCCCGGGCGGCCGAAACGCTGCAGCTCGGCGCCATGCTGGATCGTCGCCCGGCGGAACTGTCCGGCGGGCAGCGCCAGCGCGTCGCGATCGGCCGCGTGCTGGTGCGCGACGCACAGGTGTTCCTGTTCGACGAGCCGCTGTCCAACCTCGATGCGCAACTGCGCGTGGAACTGCGCCGGGAGATCAAGCGCCTGCATCGCTCGCTGGGCGCCACCTCGATCTACGTGACCCATGACCAGGTCGAGGCGCTGACCCTGGCCGATCGCATCGCGGTGATGAACAAGGGTCGCATCGAACAGCTGGGCAGTCCGGCTGAAATCTATGAGCGCCCCTCGACCCGCTATGTGGCGGCCTTTATCGGCTCGCCGGCCATGAACTTCATCGAGGGAGACCTAGAACAGGTGGACGGCAAGCCGGTCTTCCGCTGGGGCAGCCATGCTCTGCCGCTCGATCGCTACAATTTCGAAACGTCGGGAAGCACCGGAAAGGCAACGCTGGGCGTTCGCCCTGAGCACCTGGCGTTCGGCGAGGCCGCAGCGGACCAGGACTATAGCGCCGACTTCGTCGTCGACATGCTCGAGCCGATGGGATCGGACACCTTGGCCTGGTGCAAGCTGCCCGACGGCGAGACGCTGGGGCTGCGGGTGCCGACGGAAATGCGCTTGGCTGAAGGCGACGCGATCCGCATCGGCATCGCCGCGCACAGTTCTTCCATCTTCGACACGGCAACCGGAAAGCGGCTCTGAATGGCAAAGGCAAACATCGAATATGGCCGCTGGCCCGGCCGCAAGGACCTGCAGCCTGAGCAGATCTCCCGCCTCTGCGTGGTCAACAAGGATACTGGCGCCACCCGCACGGTCATCGAACTGCCCACGCTCTACGAGGCGCCCAACTGGACCAATGACGGCAAGTGGCTGATCATCAATGGCGGCGGCAAGCTATATCGCATTGCCGCTGACGGCTCGGGTGGGCTGATCGACATACCGACCGGAGACGTGCAGTCCTGCAATAACGACCATGTGCTTTCGCCGGATAATTCGGAGATCTATTTCTCAGCGGCTGGCAAGCTCTACCGCATCCCGTTTGCGGGCGGCACGCCGCGGCAGATCTCCAACGACTATCCGGAAGAGCGCGGCTACAGCTATTGGCTGCACGGCGTGTCGCCGGACAATTCCACGCTGGTCTATACCGCCGTCGAACGCGTTGGCGAAGTAGTCCGGGGCAAGCTCAGCATCGCCACCATCCCGCTGGCGGGCGGGGCCGACACCTACCTGATCGCCCGGCCCGAAAAGTCTGATGGGCCCGAATACAGCCGCGACGGCCAGTGGGTCTACTTCAACTCCGAGATCGAGGCCGAACGCCCCGGCCATGCCCAGATTTTCCGCATGAGGCCCAATGGTTCGGGCATCGAGCGCATCACCTTCGATGACCGGGTGAACTGGTTCCCCCACTTCTCTCCGGACGGCAAGTGGATGTCCTATATCAGCTACGAGAAGGGCGTGATCACCCATCCGGCCGATCTCGATATCGAGCTGCGCGTGATGCCGGCAGAGGGCGGCGAGAGCCGCATCGTGGTGCGCACATTCGGCGGACAGGGGACGTTCAACGTCAATTCCTGGGCGCCGGACAACACCCACTTCGCCTATATGGATTATCCATTTCCCGACTAGGTCGGGAGCGACATCGTCAGCGAGGTGAAGGACGCCGCGGCGCGGCGTCCTTTACCGTTTTTAGGGGCGGGTCCACGCCCCGCCAGCGCGGGCGGATGCGCGGATCGCGTCGATGACTCGGGCATTGCCCAGTGCATTGCTGAGCGGCACCAGGGGCTGGCGTTTCGCCCGGACCGCTGCCGCGAACTCCTCGAGCTGCAGGCCGTATTGCAGCCCGATGGGAAACTGCATTTCCTGGGGGTCGCCATCATTGCCGGCAAGCGCCGCCAGGATACGGGCAGTGCCGCTGGGCGAATGCACCGGGTTGAGGATTTCGATACTGCCTTCGGTGCCCAGGACATGCATGCGCCGCCCGCGCTTGAGCGTCGTGGCGATGGTCAGGTGACCGGTGCCGTCGGCAAAGCGTAGCGTTGCTGAGACCATGGTATCAAGCCCGGCGGCGTCCAGTTCGGTTTCGGAGCTGACCTCAAGCGGCTCGCTGCCGAAGATGGTGCGCATCTGGTGCACGGAATAGCAGCCGATATCGAGCAGCAGGCTGCCATCGCCAGGCAGGGTGCCGCGCGTTGGATCCGGCGCGGCACGGGGCACGGTGAGCGCGGTGAAGGCATGCACGGCCCGGACGCGGCCCAGCGCGCCGCTGCGGATCGTCTCCTCGATCCAGCGCCATTGCGGCTGGTGCCGCAGCATGAACCCTTCGCCGATCACCAGGTCCCTGGCGCGCGGATGCTGGATGATCCGCCCAATCTCGCCGGCATCGAGTCCGATCGGCTTCTCGCAGAGCACGTGCTTGCCGGCATCCAGCGCCAGCAGGATCGCGTCGAGATGAGCGCTGTGCGGCAGGGCGACATAGACCGCCTCTACTGCAGGATCGGCCAGCATCCTGGCGAGGGAATCATAGCTGCGGGCGATGCCGTGGCGGACAGCGAATTGCTGCGCTTTGTCCAGGGTCCGCGACGTTACGGCCGCCGGGCGGGTACCTGTGGTGGCGAGTAGTTGCTCTACCACGGTGCTCGATATGCTGCCGGTGCCGACTATCCCCCAGCCTACGCCCGATCCTGCATCCATGCTTGCCTCCATATTGTTCTGAATCCATCATAATTTTCGGCGGATCGCCGCCGGAAATGCGGTAAAATCCATGGTTTCCGCAAGTTTGGCAGAGTTCAACCCCGAAGCCCAAGTGCTATTTTGTTTTTTTGCAGAAATAATGCTTGCGGCACGCGGAGCGGGCTGGCTAAGGTGCGGATCAAACAGGAAGGACGGGTCTGCGAAGCTCGTCAGGGAGAGAGCCGCCGATGGAATACATGCACACCATGATCAAGGTGCGGGACCTGGAAAAGGCCCTGGATTTTTACGTCAATGTCCTCGGCTTGACCGAGACGAAGCGCATGGAAGTCGAGGCGGAACGCTGCACGGTGGTGTTCCTGGCTGCCGACGAAGATCTCGAGACGGCGCAGTTTACCGCCCGCTTCGGTCCCAATGTCGAACTGCTGAAAAGCTGGGATGATCAGGATGGCGCCTATTTCGCCAAGCCGTTCGGCCATCTTGGCTATCGGGTCGACAATATCTACCAGACTTGCGAGCGGCTGATGCAGGCCGGCTTCACCATCCAGCGTCCGCCGCGCGAGGGCTTCAAAGCCTTTGTCAACACGCCGGAAGGCACTTCGATCGAGCTGATCCAGCGCCGCCCCGCGCTCGAGCCTGCCGAGCCATGGCTCTCAATGCCTGACCAGGGCACCTGGAACGTCTGAGCCGCGCCGCAGCCAAAGCAGGAGAGTAGCGATGTATTACCTTCACACCACCATCTTCACTGATAACCTAGACCAGTCGGAAAAATTCTGGTCGGCGCTGGGCCTGGGCGTAGCGCGCCGCATGGACCAGCCGACCATGAACGCTGCCTTCATGGCCGCCCCCAACGACATGGAGACGGCACAGTCGGAGCGATTCACACCGACCGTCGCCCTGGTCCAGCGCAAGAACGTCACCGGGGGCACGGGCGTCAGCCATGTCTGCTTCCGCGTCGATGACGTCTACGCGACCTGCCAGATGCTGCTCGACCAGGGCATGGTGCTCAAGATGCCCCCCCGCGACGGCTTCCGGGCCATGGTGCGCGACCCCGATGGCGCCATCATCGAGTTCCACCAGATCGGCGGGCCCAAGACGCCGGCTGAGCCGTGGGTTTCGATGGCAGATGGCCCCTGAAATGACCGGCAGCGCGCCAGTGCTGGTCTTCGTTCCCGGACTGATCTCCGACTGGACCGTGTGGCAGCCGGCGGCCAAGCTTCTGGCCCCCTATCCTGTCGCCTTTGCCGATGTGACTCGCGCCACGTCAATCACGGGCATGGCCGAAGCGATATTGCAGCAGCATCCTGGGAAGTTGCTGGTGGCCGGTCATTCGATGGGGGGGCGCGTAGCGCTCGAAATGGCGCGCCTGGCGCCCGACCGCATCGCCGGCCTGGCGCTGTTCAATACCGGCTACCACCCGCGCAAGGATGGCGAAGAGGCCAAGCGGCAGCATTTCATCGATCTGGCCAACCAGCTTGGCATGGCGGCCCTGCTCGATGAATGGTTGCCGCCCATGGTCGAGCCCTCCCGCCGTTCCGACGCTCGGCTGATGACCCGGCTGCGTGACATGGCAGGCCGCATGACGCCGGAAATTCACGAGCGCCAGTTGCGGGCGCTGCTCGGGCGACCCGATGCCTGGCCGCAATTGGCTGAGGTCAAGTGCCCGGTGCTGGTGGCTGTCGGCCGCCAGGATGGCTGGAGCCCGCTGGCCCAGCATCAGGACATGGCCGGGGCATTGCCCAATTCACAGCTCGTCATCATCGAGGATGCGGGTCATTTCGCGCCGATCGAACAACCCGATGCCACCGCTTCGGCGCTGCGCAATTGGCTCGCCACCGTCAAGGAGTCTGCATGAGCAATCCATCTAAGCCGTTGCCCGCCACGCCCTTGCTGGATCGGCCACATGCGCTGACCGGCTACAACATCAACAAGATGGCCATGGGCCTAATGGATCCGGTCAATCGCGAGGCATTTCGGACGGACGAGCCGGCCTATCTCGACCGCTTTGGCCTCACTGCCAAGGAGAAGGCGGCCGTGCTGTCGCGTGACTGGCAGGAAATGGTCCGGCTCGGCGGCAACCTGTTTTTCATCCTGAAGATTTCCGCCATCGACCCGACGCCCATCACCAAGATCGGTGCCGACCAGGCGGACATGGAACACACGGCATTCTTGACGCAGCGACTGGGGAAAAAGATTAATGGCTAAGCTTATCGGCGGGGTCGGGACCTCGCATGTGCCCTCCATCGGCGTTGCGCTCGACAAGGGCCTGCGCGATACGCCCGACTGGAAGCCGTTCTTCGACGGTTATATTCCGGCCCAGCAATGGATGGCGGAGCAGAAGCCCGACATTGCCATCGTGATCTTCAACGATCACGGCAATTCCTTCTTCCTCGACCGTGTGCCGACCTTTGCCGTCGGTTGCTCCGAGATCTATAACCCGATCGACGAGGGCTGGGGCGCCCGGCCCATTCCGCCTTTCAAAGGTGCGGTGGATTTCTCCTGGCACTTCATCGACCTGCTGGTGTCGCGGCATTTCGATCCGCTGGTCTGCCGCGAAATCGAGGTCGACCACGGCATGCAGGTGCCCATGGAACTGATGTTCGGCCGGCCGGATGCCTGGCCGGTCAAGGTGGTGCCCATTTTCGTCAACACCATCCAGTATCCCATCCCCACCCCGCAGCGCATGTGGGAGATGGGCAAGGTGGTGCGCGAGGCTATCGACTCCTGGCCTACTGACGAGAAAATCGTGGTGCTGGGCACCGGTGGGCTGTCGCACCAGCTGCAGGGTTCGCGCGCCGGCTACATCAATCAGGACGCCGACCGCGCTTGGCTCCAAGGCATTGCCGCCGATCCGGCGCACTATCGCGATATGTCGCGCGAGGATTATGTCGAGATGTTCGGCTCAGAAGGGGCGGAACTGATCATGTGGCTGGTGATGCGCGCGGCGATGGATGAGCAGGTCGAGACCCACCATACCCATTATTTCGCGCCGGCTTCCATGACGGGTGCCGGCATGCTGCTGCTCGAGAACGCCAAGGGCTGAGCCATGCACTTTCTCATGCTTTGCCGTCATCGTGATGGAGTCGATGCGATGCGCGATGCAACGCGACCCGCGCATCGCGACCATGTCGCGTCTGGGCTCCGACCCGTACGGCCTGGTTTGGAACACGCCCGATGGCATCGACTTGAAGCCGCTCTGGACGGCGGCCGACGTCGCCGACGTCGACTTCGCCGACGGCGTGCCCGGCGTCTATCCCTTCGTCCG
>CBIGSA010000149.1:0-8526 GCA_966192215.1 uncultured Devosia sp.
ACGCAAGCCGCGCGTCAACGTTAACAATCCGCTAACCAATAGCGTCAATCTGCTATCGCCCGTTCGAAGAACGGTTCGGCATGGCCCCAGATCCCGCGATCCCACAGGTCGCTATGGCCCGCCCCGGGCTCGATCCACAACTCGTCCTTGTTGGGCACCAGCGCATAAAGCCGCTCGCTATTGCTGACCCCGATCGTCTCGTCCCCCGTGCCATGCGCCACCAGCACCGGCTCGGTCACATCCACGATCCACTGGTTCACCGGAAACTGGTCCTGCATAACCAGACCCACCGGCAGGTAGGGATAGCGCTCCCCGGCCACCGTCACCGCCGACAGGAACGGCGTTTCCAGCAGCAATGCCTCGGCATCGCGCACGCTGGCGACATAGGTACTCGGCCCCGAGCCCAGCGAGCGCCCCCAGATCACCAGCGGAAAGCCCTTTGCCGCCGCCCAGTCGAACATGGTGGTAGCGTCGTCCAGAATGCCCTGCTGGCTGATACTGCCCGGCGAGGCGGGAAAGCCGCGATAGTCGAAGGCTACGAAGCCATAGCCATCGGCCACGAACTGTTCGTAGCGCTCGTGTTCCTTGCTGAAGCTGCCCGAATTGCCCTTGTAATAGACGATGAGCGGCTTGCCCGCCTGCGGCGCCTGGTACCAGCCATGCACCACGCCATCGCCCGATGGCACGGCAATCTCCTCGGCGCCAGTCAGCCCGGTATCGGCCAGCGCGGTGATCTCTCCCTGCGCGTCATACTGCAGCGCCCGCTGGTTGACATACATGTAGCCGACCACGCCGGCATAGCCGAGCACGACCAGGATCACGACAGCAAGCAGAACGCGGCGCAGCAGTTTCACGGGCAGGACCTCGAATGGATTCGGGGCAAGCCTATACCAATTCGCACGCTCTTCACCTCTCCCTTAAGGGGAGAGGTAAGAACCCCTCACAGCTCACTGATGGTCTGCTGCAGTGCCCGCTCGAACACCTCGTCCGGCTGCGCGCCAGACAGCGCATATTTCTCGCCGAACACGAAGAACGGCACGCCGCGAATGCCCTGTGCCGCCGCGTCATTGGCCAATTGCTCGGTAATGGCCAATTCGTTCTCGTCATTCATCGCGTCGAGCGCATCGCCGCGGTCGAAGCCATATTCCACCGCGATATCGGCCAGCACATTGTCGTCGTTGATCTGGCGATGCTCGAGAAAATAGGCATTGGCGATGGCATTGGCCAGTTCGTGCTGGATGCCCAGGGGCTTGGCCAGCCGCGTGATCGTATGCGCCTTCTTGGTGGGGAACATGCGCGGCTGCTGGCTAAGGTCGAGATCGACCCCGGCCTTCTTCGCCTCGCCCTCGACGCGAGCCCACATGTCCCTGGGGTCCCTGCCATATTTCTCCCGCAGCATGTCAGCCACGACGACGCCCTCGGCCGGCGTATTGGGATCGAGATAGAAAGGATGGTTCTCCACGACGACTTCGATGTCGTCGGGCAGAGCCGCAATGGCCTTGTCGAGCCGCGCCGAGCCAACCAGGCACCAGGGGCACACGACATCGGTGAACACATCGATCTTGAGCAGTTTGGTCATGCCAAAGTCCTTGAGACAAATCTTTGCCCCCCCACATGGCGCGGAACACACCCCGTCGCAAGGACGCACCTGGATGTAACCGCCGCAATGTCGGCCCCGTCATTTACGTGGAAGTAATGAGACCTCCGCTAGTCTTGCCCCGCTCAGGACAAGGCTTGGGGGTCAGCATGCAAGTCGAACCGACGCGATTCGGCCCGAAACTCTTGTCCGTTGTGGCCCCTTGCTACAATGAAGAGCACAGTATCGCCGAATTTCACCGCCGCGTCAGTGCGGCCTGCGCCGCCCAGTCCGGCGACGCCTATGAAATCGTGCTGGTCAACGATGGCTCGACCGACGCCACCCTGCCGGCGCTCATCGCCCTGGCCGCAAGCGATCCGCATGTCGTCGTGGTGGACCTGGCGCGCAATTACGGCCACCAGATCGCCCTCAGCGCCGGGCTCGAGCTCTGCCGCGGCGACCGAATCCTCATTCTTGATGCCGACCTGCAGGATCCGCCCGAACTGCTCCCCGCCATGATGGCCGAGATGGATCGCGGCGCCGATGTAGTCTACGGCCAGCGCCGGGCGCGCCATGGCGAAAGCTGGTTCAAGCGCACCAGTGCCCGCGCCTTCTACCGGCTGCTGCAGCGGCTGGTCGATGTGGCCCTGCCGCTCGATACGGGCGATTTCCGCCTGATGAGCCGCCGCGCCCTCGATCATCTCAACGCCATGCCCGAGCGCTACCGCTTCGTGCGCGGCATGGTGAGCTGGATCGGCCTGCGCCAGACCGCCGTGCTCTATGACCGCGACAAACGCTTTGCCGGCGAAACCCACTATCCCCTGCGCAAGATGATCGGACTGGCGCTCGACGCCGTCACCAGCTTCTCGGTCGTGCCGCTGCGGCTGGCTTCCCATCTCGGCTTCTTCATGGGCTTCATGGGCATTGTCGGCCTCATCTATACGATCGGCTCGTGGATATCGGGCCAAGCCGTGCCCGGCTGGACGAGCCTTGCCGTGCTGACGCTCATCATCGGCAGCGGCCAGTTCCTCGTGCTGGGCATTTTCGGCGAGTATCTGGGCCGCATGTATATGGAGGCCAAGCGCCGGCCCCTCTACATCGTCAACGCGGTCCATGCCGCGCCGCGGCCCGAAGCCGGCACCGGGGCTGAGGACGCCCGCCAGTTGCAGGAACAGCTCCGGCAAGCCCTGCGGGCATGACCCCTCCCGCGACTCCGCGCGCTGCGCTCTGGCCGGAAGCACTGGCACTGCTGTGCTGGCTCGGCGCCTGCCTCGCCGTCATGGGTATCGGCGTCTGGCACGACATCGCCTGGCAGCTCTGGATAGCCCGGCATCTCAATGCTGGCGTGGGCCTCTATAGCTGGATCATGGAGGTCAATCCGCCGCTCTGGTTCTGGATGGCCCAACCCATCGACCTGCTCGCCAGTCAGACCGGTCTGCCCGCCTTGCGCTTGCTGCTCGCCATGGTCCTGCTGCTCATCGGCCTCGGCCTGGTCCTCACCGCCCGGCTCTGCCGCGATTATCCGCGCCGGCAGCGGGCCGTGCTCTATTGCGGCATGCTGCTGGCCACGGTGCTCATCACCATTGGCGATTTCGCCCAGCGCGAGCATCTGACGCTTATCGCCGCCATTCCCTATGCCTTGCTGATCGCGCGCCGTGCTGCCGGCCAACACGTCTCCTGGCAACTGGCCCTTGCCACTGCCCTGCTAGCCACGCCCATGTTCGCGCTGAAGCACTATTTCGCGCTCATCCCCATCCTGCTCGAATGCTGGCTCATCTGGCGCCTGCGCCGCCAATGGCGCCCGCTGCGCATCGAGACCATCACGCTGGTGCTGGGCGCCCTGGCCTATGCCGCCGCCATCCTGGTTTTCACGCCGCACTATCTTAGCGACATGGTGCCTGGCCTGCGCCTGGCCTATGGCGACCTGCGCATGTCGGTCCGCGTCTTCCTGCTCAATCCCATGACGCTGCTGTTGGCGGCCAGCCTGTTCTACTTCTGGCATTTCCGCCGCGAACTCCAGCCCGTGGCACAGGCCATGCTGCTGGTCGCGGCCGCATTCCTCATCGCCTATATCCTGCAGGCCAAGGGCTGGACCTATCAGTTTACCCCCATCATGGCCGCGCTCTTCCTCGCCCAGCTTCTGCATCTGGCGCAGCGCCCGGTTCTGCCGGCACTGCGCCGGGCCGAACGCGCCACCGCAATCCTGGTGGCCGGCCTTGCCCTGTGGTCGCCGCTGGCCCTCGGCCCCTACCGCAACGAATTCGCCCCCATCTACGATCGGCTGCTGGACGAGGCCAGGCCTGGCATGACGGCCGTGATGCTGACCACCAAGGCAAGCCGCATGTGGCCCATGGTCGATGATACCGGCCTCAAATGGCCCTCGCGCTACTATCATTTCTGGATGATGCAGGCCGCCGCCAACCGGCTTGCCGCTGGCCAGCAGCTCGATGGCGCACTGGGGAACTACCTCGCCCAGGTCAGGCTCGACACCGTCGAGGACTTTACCTGCAATCCACCCGATTTCCTCATCGATGATGGCGCCAGCGTCGACAATGTGGATTTTGACATGCTCGCCTTCTTCCGCGCCGAACCCCGCTTCGAGGCGCTGATGACCGCCTATGCTGAAGACAGGCAGCTCGGCCCCTTTACTGTCTATCGGCGCACCACTTCACTGCCAGCGCCCACCGGCCCCTGCATGACCCTGCTGACGGCGCACTGACGCGCCGGTTGTCACGCGCCCCGCGCTCGGCTAACCCTGCCGCAGCGAGGAAACATGACCGACAACCTGACCGAACGAATCGAAGCCCTGGAAACGCGCATCGCCTTCCAGGACCAGACGATCGAGGACCTCAACGCCACCATCACTGCGCAATGGCGGCAGATCGACCTGCTGACCCGCAAGCTGGAACAGATGGAAGAACAGGTCCGCTCCGGCGTGCATATCGCTGACCCCTCAACGGAGCCCCCGCCGCCGCATTACTAGCGGATATCCCTCCCACCTGCCCCCGGTAGCGGAGGAGCCACGCTGCGGATGACGCAAGATGGCGCCGCATCCCCGATCTGGCCTTCCCCCGTCAGGGAGAGGTTAGGAGAGGGCACCCACCAAAACAAAGGCCCGCCGAAGCGGGCCTTTCCATTCTCAGTGTCCGAGCGCCTTGACGATATCCTCGGTCATCTTCTTGGCATCGCCAAACAGCATCATGGTGTTGTCACGGTAGAACAATTCGTTCTGGACGCCCGCATAGCCCGCTGCCATGCCGCGCTTGATGAACAGCACCGTGCCGGCATCCTCCACATTCAGCACCGGCATGCCGTAGATCGGCGAAGACTTGTCAGTCTTGGCTGCCGGGTTGGTCACGTCATTGGCGCCGATGACGAAGGCGACATCGGACTGGGCGAATTCGGAATTGATATCCTCCAGTTCGAACACTTCGTCATAGGGCACATTGGCTTCGGCCAAGAGCACGTTCATATGCCCCGGCATGCGGCCTGCCACCGGATGGATGGCATATTTCACCGTGACACCCTCAGCCTTGAGCAGGTCGGCCATTTCGCGCAGCGCGTGCTGGGCCTGTGCCACCGCCATGCCGTAACCCGGCACGATGATGACCTTGCCGGCATTCTTCATCAGGAACGCCGCGTCTTCCGCAGCGCCCTGCTTGACCGGACGATCATCCTCGACGCCGCCGGCAGAAGCGGCACTGTCGCCGCCGAACCCGCCCAGGATCACCGAGATGAAGCTACGATTCATCGCCTTGCACATGATGTAGCTCAGGATCGCGCCCGAGGAGCCCACCAATGCGCCGGTGATGATCAGCGCCGTATTGCCCAGCGTGAAGCCGATGCCCGCCGCCGCCCAGCCCGAATAGGAATTGAGCATCGAGACCACGACCGGCATGTCGGCGCCGCCGATCGGGATGATCATCAGCCCGCCCAGCACCAGGGCCAGGATGGTGATGGCCCAGAACAGCCAGGGATCGGCCGACACCGTGAAGGCCCAGACCAGCAGTACGATGGCCACGCCCATCACGATATGGATGGCATGGCGCGCCGGCAGGATGATCGGCTTGCCGCTCATATTGCCATTGAGCTTGGCAAAGGCGATGACCGAGCCGGTGAAGGTGAAGGCACCGATGGCCACGCCAATGCTCATTTCGACCAGCGCCTGCGCATGGATATGTCCCGGCGTGCCGATGCCGAAGGCTTCGGGCGCATAGAGCGCCGCCGCCGCCACGAACACCGCGGCGAGGCCAACCAGCGAGTGGAACGCCGCCACGAGCTGGGGCATGTCGGTCATCTTGACCGTACGGGCCATATAGGCGCCAATGCCGCCGCCAATGCCGATGCCGCCAATGATCAGCACCCAGCTGATCCAGTCGGAGGGCGCCGCCACGGCCAGGGTGGTGAGAATGGCGATGCCCATGCCCACCATGCCGAACATATTGCCCTGGCGGGACGAGCTGGGGCTCGAAAGCCCGCGCAGCGCCAGGATGAACAGCACGCCCGAGACGAGGTAGAGAAGGGCTGCAATATCTGCAGAAATCATCGGCTCAACCCTTCTTCTTGTACATGGCCAGCATGCGCTGGGTGACGAGGAACCCGCCAAAGATGTTCACGCTGGCAAAGACCAGCGCAATGAAGCCGAAGACCTTGGAAACCCAGTTCGCGTCGGCGGCGAGTTGCACGCCCACGGCCAGCAGCGCGCCCACCACGATCACCGAGGAGATCGCATTGGTGACACTCATCAGCGGTGTATGCAGAGCCGGGGTCACCGACCAGACCACGAAATAGCCCACAAAGATCGCCAGCACGAAAATGGCGAGGCGGAAGGTGAAGGGGTCGATCGCTTCCATTTACTTGGCTCCCTTGGGTGCTGTGGGCTTTTTGGCGGCAGCAGGTTTCTTGGCCGCTGCCGGCTTGCTCGGCGCGGCCGTCTTGGCCGTCGGCCCTGCGGCAGGTTTGGCCGCCGCCGGCTTCTTGGCTGCGGCAGCCGCGTCGATCACCGCCGCCGCTTTCTTGGTCGCGGCACGCTTGGCCGGAGCCGGAGCTTCGGCAGCAGCCGGAATGGACTGTTCAACGCCCGATGCCGCCTTCTTGGGCGCATCGGCCATGGCCGGCACTTCGGCCTTCCCGGCGGCCGGCTTCTTGGCCTGGTTCGCCTTGGCCGCCGGCTTCCTGGCGGGTGCCGCCTTGCTCGCAGCGCCCGTTTTGGCCGGGGCCGCCTTGGCCTCAACGCTCTTGGCCGGCGCTTTGGGCGCGGGCTTGGCAACCGCAGCCGGCTTGGCTTCCGCAGCCGGCGCTACTGCCGCAAAATTCGGATGCACCACCTTGCCGTCGCGCGTCAGCACCGTCGCCTTGACCAGCTCGTCATCCCAGTTGATGGCGAGCTTCTTTTCCTTGGCATCAACAAGCGTAGTGAGGAAGGCGAGCAGGTTGCGCGCATAGAGCTGGCTGGCCGTGGTCGGGATGCGACCCTGGACATTGGTGTAGCCGATGATCTTGACGCCGTTATGCTCGATCACCTTGCCCGGCACGGTCAATTCGACATTGCCGCCGCGTTCGGCGGCCAGGTCGACGATGACCGAACCCGGCGCCATGCTCTCCACCATCGCCTTGGTGATCAGCCGCGGCGCCGGACGCCCCGGGATCAGCGCGGTGGTGATGACGATATCCTGCTTGGCGATATGGCTGGCGGTCAGCTCGGCCTGCTTGGCCTGGTATTCCGGGCTCATCTGCTTGGCGTAGCCGCCGGCCGTTTCGGCCCGCTTGAATTCCTCGTCCTCGACGGCGATGAACTTGCCACCCAGCGACTCCACCTGCTCCTTGGCCGCCGGCCGCACGTCGGTGGCCGAAACCACCGCGCCGAGACGCTTGGCGGTGGCGATGGCCTGCAGGCCCGCGACGCCTGCGCCCATGACGAAGGCCTTGGCTGGGCGCACCGTACCGGCCGCGGTCATCATCATCGGCAAGGCGCGGTCGAATTCGGCCGCCGCTTCCACGACACCCTGGTAACCGGCCAGGTTCGCCTGGCTCGAGAGAATATCCATCACCTGAGCGCGGGTGATGCGCGGCATGAATTCCATGGACACGGCGGTTACGCCGGCCTTGGCCAGGGCCGCCACATCCTTGTCATTGCCATAGGGGTCCAGCGCACCGATCACCAGTGCGCCCTTGGCGACACCACCCAGCGAGGCTGCCGTGGGCCGGCGAACCGTCAGCACCACATCGGCGCCCTTGAGCGCCGCATCGGCGCTGGCGGCGATGGTAGCGCCGGCTTCGGTATAGTCCTTGTCGAGAATACGCGAGCCCAGGCCCGCGCCCTTTTCGACTGCAACGCTGGCGCCCAGCGCAATCAGCTTGCCCACCGTTTCCGGAGTTGCCGCAACGCGGTTCTCTCCCTCGAAACGCTCGCGGACGATCGCAATTTTCATTGATGTCTCCTGCCCGCCTGCCCGACGGACAGGCTCGGTTCAAATGCCTGGTATGCGCGTCTGCGTCAGGGTTTGATGAGGAAGTAAAGGATGATGGTGGTCACGGCCAGGCCGATGATCGACCACTTAATGGCGGTGAGGAACCCGTTATAGGTCGCTTCGTGCTGGGCGTAGTCCATCGGCGATTCCAACTGCAATTCGGAATGGTGCTCGGGGCGTTTCTTGGTGGCCATGTCGTCCTCGTTTAGTCCAGTTCTCTCTTAGTCTATCAGCCGAAAGTCTGCCTCACGGGGAAGTCGCTTCCAGCTCGTCGATCAGCCCCTCGATCATGGCGAGGCCCAGCGACCAGAATTGCGGGTCCTTGGCGTCCAGCCCGAATGGCTTGAGCAGTTCGGAATGGTGCTTGCTTCCCCCGGCCTTGAGCAGCTCGAAATAGCGCTCCGCAAAGCCCTCACTGGACTTCTCATACTGTGCGTAGAGCGAGTTCACAAGGCAGTCGCCGAAGGCATAGGCATAGAC
>CBIGSA010000150.1:0-8493 GCA_966192215.1 uncultured Devosia sp.
TGGTGGATATTCTCGATCATCACCATGCGGATGAATTCCTCATGCTGGTGATGGTGGTCGAAGGTGAATTCCACCAGGCGCTTGAGCGCATCCAGCGGCGGCAGACCTTCGACATCGAGCTTGGCTTCGCCCTCGCGCACCTGGCGATAGGCGTTTTCGAGGGCGCTGACATAGAGCCCCTCCTTGCTGCCGAAATAATAGTAGATCATCCGCTTGGACGAGCGGGTCTTGGCCGCGATTTCATCGATACGCGCGCCCGAAAGCCCGTTGAGCGCGAATTCCTGCGCCGCCACTTCGATAATGTTCTGCCTGGTGCCCTCGGGGTCCTGCACGCGCGACACGCCGTCCCGGGATTTGCTGCGGGATGTCGAAACTGGAGTGCTCATGCCGTCGTCGCCTTCCTGGGCGGCAATTGACTAAACTAACCAGTTCGTACATTTTGCCGCAAATCGCCTTGCAGCATTTATCCTTGTGCCGCGAGGGAAAGACAAGGCCGCCGCCGCTTTTCCGCGGGCAGGGGCCGTCCAGGGAGACCGCCTTGCCCATCGCCAGCAGCCAGTCCGCGCAACCGCTTCGCGTCTCGGTTCTGCACGATCGCCTGCCCAAGCCCGGTGCGACTACGATCGGGTTGCTTGGTAGGGGCATCGCCTCCTCGCTCTCCCCGCTTATGCATGAGCATGAAGGCGCGCGGCAGGGGCTCGACTATCGCTATCACCTGATCGATTTCGATCGTCTCGACCTCGGCGACGCGCATCTGCCCGATGTGCTGGCCGAAGCGCGCGACCTCGGCTTTGCCGGGCTCAACGTCACCTATCCGTTCAAGCAGGCTGTGCTGCCGCTGCTCGATGATCTGGCGCCCGATGCCGCCGCCATCGGCGCGGTCAATACCATCGTGCTCGGCGAGCGCACCGTTGGCCACAACACCGATTGCTGGGGCTTCGCCGAAAGTTTCCGCCGCGACCTGACCGACGTGGCGCGGGGTAGGGTGCTGCAACTGGGCTCTGGCGGAGCGGGCGCCGCCGTGTCCCAGGCTTTGCTCCAATGCGGCGCGGAACGTCTCGATATCTACGATACCGATGTGGCCCGGGCGAAGGCCCTGGCTGCGCGCCTGCAGCGCCTGCTGGGCGCCGACGTTCGGGCCGTAGCGGATGTGTCCACTGCCGCACAGGCCGACGGCATCGTCAATGCCACCCCCGTCGGCATGAGCAAGCATCCCGGCCTGCCGATCGACGAGTCTCTGGTCGAGCCTCGCCATTGGGTGGCCGATGTCGTCTATTTTCCGCTGGAAACCGCACTGGTCCGCCATGCGCGGACCCTGGGCTGCCGTGTCCTGCCCGGCGGCGGCATGGCCGTCTACCAGGCGGTGCGGGCCTTTGCGCTGTTCACCGGCCTGGAGCCGGATGCTGCCGCCATGGCCGCAACCTTTCGCGCGGCGGTAGCGGACTAGATCCGCCCGGTCGACAGCACATAGTCGACCCCGCTTCGGATATGGCCGGTCAGCTTGGCGACGATTCTGTCGGCATCGCGCCGCATGGCCAGGTCGAACAACGCTCGATGATCGTCCATCACCGCCGCGCCGCGGAAACTCGCCGCCAGCATGTGATAGCGGATGAAGCGGTCGAACACCGAGGCATGCAGGTCGAGCAGCGTGCGCGAGCCGCAGGCCGAAATCAGCGCATTGTGGAAGGCGAAGTCATAACGCACCCATTGCGCCGTGCGGTCGATCTCGCCGGCCAGCAATTGCCCCTCGATCACGCTCAGCTTGTGATGCGCCGCCACCACGCGCCCTTCCCAGTCGAGGTCACCCATTTGCAGCGACAGGCGGATGGCATGGCTTTCGAGCAGCAGGCGCAGGTCGGCCACTTCGCGCAGGTTTTCCGCGCTGGCGGGCGCTACTTCGAAACCGCGTTGCCCCTCGGCCACCACCAATTGTTCGCTGGCCAGCCGGTTGAGGATTTCGCGAAGGGTGCTGACACTCGCGCCGTAGCGCGCCTTCAGCGAATCGAGCTTGAGCTTTTTGCCCGGTGGCAGCGCCCCGGCGACAATGTCGTCGCGGATGCGCCGAAAGGCTACCTCGCCAATGCCTTCTTCGAAAATCTGCTTGTCGTCCGCCACGTCAGCCTCCTATCGCGCTCTTTTATCAGGGAAATCTGACATTCGTCAAAGCAATCTAGAAATCTCATACAAATGATAAAACACATGACAAATGGGAAACCGGCCGCTAAATTTCTGCCAGTGGGAACGCGCCATTGACTTGAACGAACTATTTCGTACATTGTGTGCCAGGACGAAAACGACGGCGATAAGGCCGTGCGTCTGGTGAGGATGGCCCGGCATTTCGGGCGTAATGGGAGGATGACAATGCGTTTTGGATTCACGCGGCGCGCGGTGCTGCTCGGTGGCCTGATGCTGGCCGCAGCAATGCCCGCCATGGCTCAGGACAAGCCCGTACTGCGATTCTCGGCGGTGTTCTCGGCCGAAGATATCCGCGCCGAGATGATGGACCTGTTCGCCAGCCAGATCATCGAGGATTTCACCCTCGAGCCCTATTATGGCGGCAATCTCTTCAAGCAGGGCACCGAACTCGTTGCCTTGCAGCGCGGCAACCTCGAAATGGGCAATATCGCCCCGCAGGACATTTCCAACCAGATTCCGGCCTGGTCGGTGCTGACCTCGGCCTATCTGTTCCGTGACGCCGCCCACCTGCGCACCTTCTTCGACAGCGATGTCGGTGCCGAGTTCAAGGCCATGGCAGAAGACCAGCTCGGCATCCACATCCTGGGCCCGACCTATTTCGGCGCTCGCCAGGTCGGCCTGCGCATCGACAAGGAAATCAAGACTCCGGCCGACATGGTTGGCATCAAGCTGCGCATGCCCGGCGGCGACGCCTGGCAGTTCCTGGGCGAGGCTCTGGGCGCCAATCCGACGCCGATGGCCTATGCCGAGGTCTATACGGGCCTCCAGACCGGGGCCATCGACGGCCAGGACAATCCGCTGCCCAACGTCGAGAATATGAAGTTCTATGAAGTGATGGACCAGATCGTCCTCACCTCGCACCTGGTCGGCTATGACCTCCTGGTCATCTCTGGCGATGCCTGGAATGCCATGACGCCCGAGCAGCAGCAAAAGGTCCAGGCTGCCGCGACGGCCGCCATCGACTTCAGCCAGCAGGCGCATCTCGACCGCGAAGCCGAGCTGCTGGAACAATTCAAGGCCGTTGGCCTCAACATCTATGAGCCGGACCTGGATGCCTTCCGCAGCCATGCCCAGCAGATGTATCTGGAATCCGACCTGGCCAAGGACTGGCCCGAAGGCGTGATCGACCGCATCAACGCCCTCTAGACTGAACTCCGCATGCGGCGGTACCGGTTAACGGGCCGCCGCACCTGCCTCGGAGACTGCAGATGAATTCCCGCCTTGCCGGCCTCGGCGCGTGGTTGCATGCCCGCGCTGAAAACATCCTCGCAGCCATGCTCGCCGTCATGTTTTCGGTGTTCATCCTGCAGATCGTCTTCCGCTACATCCTCAACCTGCCCATCGGCTGGACGCATGAAATCAGCGTCATCATGTGGCTGTGGATGGTGCTGTTCGGCACGGCTTTCGTGGTGCGCGACAGCGAGGAAATCCGCTTCGACATCGTCTATTCGGCCGTCAGTGACCGCTGGCGCCGCGTCATGGTGGTGATATCGGCCATAACGCTCATCTTCTTCTTCGCCATCTCGCTGCCCGCGGTCGTCGACTACGTCACCTTCATGAAGGTCGAGAAGACCGCCTATCTCAAGATCCGGTTCGACTGGCTCTATTCCATCTACGCCATCTTCGCGGTGGCAACGATCGTCCGCCAGTTCTGGCTTGGCTACCAGGCCATATGGGGCAAGGGCCCGGAGGCGTTCGATCCCACCAAGGCGAGCTCGGGCATATGATCCTCTCTACCGCTTTCACCCTGGCCCTGGGGCTCATCATTGTCCTGTCGGTGCTGGGCCTGCCCATGGGCCTCGCCATGATCTGTGCCTCCGTGCTCTATCTGCTGATGCGCGGGCAGGACATGGGCATCGTCGCCGAACAGTTTCTCAACGGCATGTATTCCAACTACATCATGCTGGCCGTGCCGCTCTTCATCCTCGCCGCCGAGATCATGAATTCGGGCACCCTGTCCGAGCGCTTGCTGCGATGGTGCGACGCCGTTGTCGGTCGCTTCCGCGGCGGGCTCGCCCAGGTCAATATCCTGCAATCCATCGTCTTTGCAGGCATGTCCGGTTCGGCCATCGCCGATGCGGCCGGCTCGGGCAAGATGATGCAGCACATGATGACGCAGGATAACAAATATACGCCGAGCTTTGCGGCTGCGCTGACCGCTGTCACCGCCGTCGTCGGACCGGTCATCCCGCCATCCATTCCCATGGTGCTCTATGCGCTGATTGCCGATGCGTCCATCGGCTACCTGTTCCTGGCCGGCGTGGTCCCGGGCCTGCTGATGTCCGGCCTCATGATGATCCAGGTTGCCGTCACCGCCCGCACCCGCAATTTCCCGGTCGAAAAGCCCGTGCCCCTGCGCCAATTGCCGAAGATGACCTGGCATGCCCTGCCGGTCCTCTTCATGCCGATCGTCCTGATGTATGGCATCTATGGCGGCATCACCACGCCCACGGAAGCCGCCGCCGTCGCTGCCTTTTATGCGCTGGTCGTTTCCGTCGCCGTCTATCGCAGCGTCAGGCTGCCCGACCTCTATTCGGCGCTGCTGACCAGCGCCAAAACGACCGCTTCCATCGGCATGCTGATCGCCGGGGCGCTGGTGTTCAACTATGTTGTCACCATCGAGAACATCCCGCACAGCCTCAGCGCCCTGTTGCTGTCCTGGGATCTCAACCCGGTCACCTTCCTGATCGCGGTCAATATCCTGCTGCTCATCCTGGGCTGCATGCTCGAAGGCACCACGATCCTCCTGGTCATCGTGCCGGTATTGATCCCCACCGCTCAGGCCTTGGGCATCGACATGGTGCATTTCGGCGTGGTCGTGGTGGTCAACATCATGCTGGGCCTGGTCACGCCGCCCTATGGCTTGCTGCTCTTCATCATGACGCGGATATCCGGCGCGCCGATGAAGGCCATTGTCGGCGATGTCATGCCCTTCCTCTTCGGGCTCATCGTCTCGCTGCTTCTCTTCACCTTCGTGCCCGAAACAGTGCTCTGGCTGCCCCGGATGTTCGGCTATGGCGGAGCCGGGCTATGAAGCCGATCTATGTCCTCAATGGTCCCAATCTCAACCGGCTGGGCAAGCGCGAGCCGGCAATCTACGGCACCACGACACTGGCGGAGGTGGAGCAGATCTGTCGCGCCGCCGCCGGCACCCGACCCATCGTGTTCGAGCAGACCAACAGCGAGGAAAGGCTGATCGACCTCGTCCATGAGGCCATCGATGATGGGGCAGGGATCATCATCAATCCCGCGGCCTTCACCTTCACCTCGCTTGCTCTGCTTGACGCGCTCAAGATGTTCGAGGGCCCAGTGATCGAGTTCCACATCTCGAACATCCACAAGCGCGAGCCGATCTATCATCGCTCCTATGTCTCCATGCGCGCCGATGCCGTCATGGCCGGCCTGGGCGCCCATGGCTATGCCACGGCCGTCGCCTCCATGCTGGCCATGCTGGCGGCGCGCGGCTAGAGCTCCGCCTCGGGTTCGGCCCCAATTGCACCGCCAGAAGGCGCGTTCATAACGGCTGCTTTGTCATGCAATCGCCAGCAGCAGGAAGCAGACCATTGGCAGGCATTGGTAACTTCTGCCCTAGCTCCCCGTGCTAGGGCACCACGCGTTTCCTCTCCATTTGCCTGTGGAGGAGGCTAAGGGAGGATCCGCCGAGAACCAGGAGGGCGCAAAAGCCGGCAACGACAGGCACATAGGATCCGGTGAAGTCATAGACGTAGCCGGCAATGATAGGTGCGAGCATCGTTCCGGGTACCTGGATCATCATCAGATTGCCCTGCACGGTGGCAAAGCCTCGCTGTCCGAACAGTTCGTTGCAAAGCACCAGTACCAGGACCATTGGCGCTCCGGCGGCAATACCCAGGGCCGCGATGATCACCAGCATGGTGGCAAAACTGGGTGCCAGGGCAAAGCTCGCAAGGGCGAGCCCCTCCATGACGAGAAGGGCGGCCAGGGCGATGGGGAGTTGCGCGGGTCTTGCCTTGTCAGCCACGTGGCCGGCCAACAGCCTTACCGGAACCGACAGGAGGATCATGCCGCCAAAGAGTGTGCCGGCAAAAACCGGATCGACCCCATAGTCGGTCATCAGTGCGACCAGATGTACCGAAAGCCCGGCGGTGACCGAGGCCTGCGTCATCAGGGCAATGGCAATGATCCAGAAGGCGCTCTGCTTCAACACTGACTTTCGTGGCGGGACGTCGGCCGGCCGTATTTCGGGCTCGTCTCGCCCCCCGATCCCGAGCCTGTCAGCGTGCAGGAAGTAGTAGGGCGCGGCAATGAGCAACAATAAAAGCCCTGCCCACACCATGCAGGTTTGTCGCCAGCCTATAAATTCGATCATTGTCGTGACGACCGGTACGATCGCTGTGGATACAACCGCCGACACTGAAAAGCGCACGGCCAGGCCCATGCCGCGTTTGCTGCCCATGCTCGAAACGACCAGCTTGTCGAGTGCCACGGTGAAGCCGGCAGCCACCCCAACCGAAAAGAGCAGCGACCAGACAAGATAGAGCTGGATCTCGTCGCGCACGAAAGCCAGCGCAAAAAGCCCGATGGCGGAGGTAAGCATGCCGCCAATGACGATACCGCGGGGGCCTCGCGCATCGGCAATCCGCCCGATAACCGGCGAGGCAAGGCCAGCGATCAGCCGGCCCAGGCCGATCGCGATCGATATGGCGCCACGCCCGGTTTCAAGGTCAAGTGCCAGGGGCTTGAGCAGGGCTGAGACGGCAAACGCCGCAAAGCCATGCCCGAAGCCGGTCAGCACGCCGGTGGTCGTTACCAACCCCCAGCGCGCGTGTTTGGTGCCGCTCATAGATTGGGCAGCCATAGCACCAGGATGGGGAAGCAGATCAACAGCGCCACATGGACTATGTCCGCCCCCACGAATGGCAAGGCACCCTTGAAAATGGTCGTGAGCGGTATGTCCTTGGCGATCCCCGACAGGACGTAGGCATTCATCCCCACGGGCGGCGTGAGCAGGGCAATTTCGGTCATGCGCACCACCAGGACGCCGAAGAGAATGGCATCGAAGCCCAGATTGGTGACCAGCGGGAAAAACAGCGGGATGGTCAGCGTCATCATCGCCGAGGCATCCAGCACCATCCCAAGGAAGAAATAGACCAGGAGGATCAGCAGCAGCACCACCATGGGGGGGAAGCCGCTTTCGGTGACGAAATTGACGATATGCAGCGGAATGGTGCTGGCGGTGACGAAACTGTTGAACACCATGGCACCAAAAAGAATGCCGAAGATCATGCCCGTGGATTTGAGCGTGGCGTAGATGGCCTTCCGTGTGGCCTCCCAGGAGAGCCTGCCGCGGACGATGGCGATGACTATGGCACCAGCGGCACCGACGGCGCCTGCCTCGGTGGGCGTGAACCAGCCGAGTATGATGCCGCCCATCACCAGCGCGAAGAGGGCAATGACCTCGCCGATCTTGGTGAAGCTCTGCAGCTTCTCGCCGAAGGTATATTTCGGGCCGCGTGGGCCGGCGCTGGGGTCAATGCGGCACCAGGCCGAAATGACGATCATGTAGAACAGGGCCAGCAGGATGCCGGGGATGATGCCCGCGGCAAAAAGCTTGCCGATCGAGGTCTCGGTCAGAATGCCATAGATGATGAACATGCCTGACGGCGGGATGAGCGAGCCGATCGTGCCGCCTGCCACGACCGCGCCCGAGGCCATGGCCGTGTTGTAACTGTGCTTGCGCATCTCGGGGAGGGCGACCAGGCCCATCGTAGCAGTGGTGGCAAGGCTCGATGCACTGACCGAAGCAAAGCCGGCCGACGCCCCGACGGTGGCAATGGCCAGACCACCGCGCCGGCGTCCGAGCCATTTGGCGGCAAAATCGAAAAGATCGCGGCCTATCCCGGCGGCGAAAAGGATATGGGCCATGAACAGGAAGAGCGGCACGGTGCCCATGGCCTGGTTGGTTGCCAGGTGGAACGTGGTGACGCCGACGCGCACGAGAGCGGCGTCAAAACTCACCAGCAGGCTGAAGCCGGCAACGCCGATCAGGCCCATGGCAAAACCGATAGGCATGCCAAACCCGATCAGCGTGAAAAGGATGGCGAGCCCAGCAAAGCCTATCGTGACTGATGTCATTCTTCGTAACCCGGTTCTGCTTGTTCGTCTTCGGTCTGGATCCCGCGCAGGAGCTGGCGCCGTGACGTGCCGTGGTCGCCGCGGCTGGCCGCGATGCTGCCCCGGCGCAGGTCGGCGGCGGCCAGGAGCGGCTCGTCGGCGAGCGCCTCGGCGCGCCCGCGGGCGCGCTCGGCCAGCGACACC
>CBIGSA010000151.1:0-8301 GCA_966192215.1 uncultured Devosia sp.
GCTTATTGCCCCAGAACCGAGGCGCGTTCAAGGGTCTTGCGGCTCGCCGGCCTCGGGCGCCTCGTCGGTGTCGGTGGGGGCGGGCAGGACCTCGCCCTCCTGCGTCTCCGTGACGGTGGGGATTTCCAGTACGGTCTCGACGCTGGGTGGCGTCGATGGCCAGAAGCGGGCCCGCTCTTCCGCGCGCGCCAGATCCTCTTCGGGAATGGAGACCAGCAGCCGGTCGAGCGCGGGATCGCTCAGGCCCTGGCGGCGGGCCAAGGCGCGCCACATGGCGGCGTCTTCGAGGCTGAGCGTCACGCCTTCACCCACGGCAAGCAGCTTGGCATAGCGGTTCTGCGCCACGGCATTGCCGGCCTCGGCGGCGCGGCCATACCAGGTGGCGGCCGCCTCGATATCCTTGTCCACACCCTGGCCGAGATAGAGCAGGGTGGCATAATCGACCTGGGCGGGCACCAGGTTCTGCTCGGCGGCCAGGCCGATATAGCGGGCGCCTTCGGCTGGGTTGGGAGCCAGGCCTGCCCCCTCGATCAGCATGGTGCCGTAGTCGTATTGGGCCTCGGGCAGTTCGGCGTCGGCCGCTTCCTTCATCAGTTCGGCGGCGGTGACCAGGCTGGGCGAGGCATAGACGCCTTCGACATGCAGCAGGGCCATGTTGTATTTGGCGGGAATATAGCCGGCTTCCGCAGCCTTGCTGAACAGGTCGGCGGCGCGGGCGCGGTTCTTGGGCACGCCGATGCCGTCCTGATAGGCCAGAGCCAGGGCGAAGGTGGCGAGGCGGTCGCCGCCATTTGACGCGAGTTGGTACCAGCCGGCGGCGCGCTGGTCGTTCTGCGCCACGCCCAGGCCCTTGGCATAGAGTTCGGCAATCAGCGTCTGAGCGGCGGCGTCGCCCTGTTCGGCGCGGGGCAGGGCAAGTTCGAGCGCGGTGAGGTAATAGCCGCGCTGGAAGGCGCCATAGGCTTCGTCGGTGGGTACGCGCGGTCCGAAAATCTCGTCGGAAATCGCATCGGCCGGGTTCGGCTGCGCGTCCTGCGCCATGGCGCCGAGCGGCGCCAGCGCCAGCAATGCGGTGAGCAGGAGGCGCCGCATCACACCGATGCTCCCAGCCTGGCGGCAATGGCCTGCATGGCCCCGGCCGGGGCCTCGGCGGACCACAGGCTTTGCGACAAGGCGAGAAATTCGGCGCCGCGGGCGCTGGCCGTGTCGGGGGCGGCGTCGGGCTGGCTCAGCACGGCCGGTATTTCAAAGGTCTCTGCCCACCATTCGGCGAGTTCGGCGCCCTGCGCATCGGGCTTGCCGTCGGTACGGCCGAAGAAGACATAGTCGATGTCCATTTCGCCCGCCGTCATGGCGTCGTGGCGGGAATGAAGGTTCCCCGCGCCCACGATCATGGCGGGCTTGATTGCAGCAATGGCCGCCTTGAGCGCAGCGGGGCCGCCGGTGACATGCACGCCGTCGGCGCCGAGCCGCTTCGCCAACGCCGTGTCATCCTCGACCAGCACGGCGCAGCCTGCACCCTGGCCGATATTGACCACCTTGGCGGCAATCGCCGCATAGCTGGCATCGTCCATCGCGCCGCGGGCCACCAGTAGCGCCGAGAATTCGGCGGCGTTGAGCACCGCCATCAATGCGGCGGGAAAGCGCACCGGATCGGCATCGGCGGGGGTGATCAGATAGAGCTGGGGGGCCATGGCTTCCGGGTACTCGACGCAAGACCTCCTCTTGTCTGCCCATTTTGGCGACAAAGAGGACAGTCCTTCCAATAGGCGAAGGCCGTGGCGGGCGCAAAGAAAATGCGCGCCCCCTGGGAGGAGGGCGCGCACTCGGTGACGTTGGGACGTCAGGTAGAACCGTGTTGTCAGGCTGCGCGGTCGAGTTCGCCAGTCCAGGTGCCCAGGGCGGCCAGCGAATTCATATGGGCACGGTGGGCGAAGGCCGCCTGTGCCTGGGGGAAATTCTCGCGGCGGCCGGCCCAGGTACGCAGCGCCACATTCTGCAGGGCCCGGCCGTAGGAGAAGGTCAGCGGCCAGGGCTTGCCGGTAATCTGGTTCATGGCCGAGAGGTGGGCGGTGGCCTCCTCATCGGTCTGCCCGCCGGAAAGGAAGGCAATGCCGGGCACCGCGGCCGGCACATGCTCGCGCAGCACGGCCACGGTGCGGCGTGCCACTTCCTCGACGCTGGGGCGGTCGCGCGAATTGATGCCGGGCAGCACCATGTTCGGCTTGAGCAGCATGCCGCCGAGATCGACGCCGGCCAGGCGCAGTTCCTTGAAGGTATTTTCCAGCACGTCGCCGGTCACGGCGGCGCAGCGTTCCATCGAGTGATTGCCGGGATCGCCGTCGCCCACGACTTCCGGCTCGACCACCGGCACGATACCCGCCTCCTGGCAGAGGATGGCGTAGCGCGCCAGAGCATGGGCATTGGCGCGGATATTGTTGCGGGTGGGAGCTACGTCATTGATGGTGATGACGGCGCGCCACTTGGCAAAGCCGGCGCCCAGTTCGGCATAGCGCGCCAGGCGCTGGCGCAGGCCGTCGAGACCCTCGGTGATCTTCTCGCCGCTATCGCCCGGCATCGGGAAGGCGCCGCGATCGACCTTGATGCCGGGAATGCAGTCGGCATCGGCCAGGATGGCGCGGAAGGCGGTGCCGTCGGCGGCATGCTGCTCCAGCGTTTCCTCGGTGAGGATGACACCGGAAATGTAGTTGGTCATCGCCTCGGTCGAGCGGAACAGCATTTCGCGATAGTCGCGGCGCAGGTCGAGCGAATTGGGCAGGTTGATCTTGGCAAAACGCTTGGCAATCGTGCCTTCGGACTCGTCGGCAGCCAGGATGCCCTTGCCCGGCTCCATGAGCTTCTGGGCGATGGCGTTCAGCGATTTCGTCATGGGCTTGCCTCGGCAATTGGGATTGCCGGGATATTAGACTTTCGTTTTTGCTGCCGCGATTAGACCTGTGGTTATGCGACGAAGGGCGGATGGAACCTTATTGCAGGGTTGCCAGTGCGCGCTCCATTTCCAGCACCAGCCGATCGAAGCCATCACCTGTGCCCTGTTGGCGTCGTTCGGCGTCCCCGGCCAGCATGGCCAGGTGCTCGGTATAGACCATGTTGGTCGCCTGACCCTCGGGCAGCAATTCGATGGTTACCAGCGATGCCGAGAGCGGGGTGGCGTCGAGATGCATCGTATAGGCGTAGAGGATGCGTCGGGGTTGCAGCAGGTCGAGATAGTGCATGTCCACGCTGTGGATGGCGCCATCCGTGTCGCGCATGCGGCTGAAGTCGCGCCCGCCGGGACGGAAATCCTGCGCCTGTTCCAGCATTGTCCAGTCCGGATGGCAGCCGGACCAGGCCTGCTTGAGCGCAGGATCGGCCCAGAAACGCCAGGCATGGGACGGAGGCCCTGGCAGGGTGCGCTCGATGGTAAAGCTCGAATGCCGGGCTGAAGGGGAAGCAGACATTATGCGTTCGGGTCCTTTTCCGGCGTGGCCCGCATCAGGGCTTCCAGGCGGTCGAAGCCGGCATTGAGCTGGCGTTGGTGTTCAGCCAGCCAGGCCTGCATGGCCGCCAGTCCGTCCCGATCGATGGCGAAGGTGCGGATGCGACCCTGCTTGCTCGAGGCCACCATGCCCCCGTTTTCAAGCACCTGCAAATGCTTGAGCGTCGATGGCAATGCCAGGTCGAGCGTCGTGGCGAGTTCGGTCATCGAGGCGGGACCCTTGACGAGGCGAGTCACCATGGCGCGGCGATGCGGATCGGCCAGGGCATGGAAGAGCCGGTCGAGTTGGGCTGGTTCGGTCTGCAGCTCTGCCTCCGTCAGTCGGCCAGGAATCGCGCCGGCATGGCGTCCCGATAGGGGAACATGTCAAAGTAGGGTCGGGCTTCGCCGAGGGCCCTGCTGACGCTGGGCCGCGCCAATAGCCGTTCGAAATAGGCCGCCAGATTGGCATATCCGGCTGGGAAAGGCTCGACAATAGCGGCAAAGAACAGGCCGGGCGCGGCGGCGCAGTCGGCGAGGGAAAAGCTGTCGCCCACGGCCCAGTCGCGGCCGGCCAGTTGGCCGTCGATCATGGCATAAGCGGTGCGCAGGGTATTGCGCGCCTCGGCCACGCCGTGGCCATCGTTCGCGCCCGATGGCCGGATGCGGTCGACCACGATTTTCTGCATGGGCACCTGCACATACTGATCGAAGAAGCGGTCCCAGAGGCGGGTGTCGAGCGCGGCTTCCGCATTGTCCGGCAGCAGTCTGGCCGGGCCAGGATAGTGGCGTCCCAGATACTCGATGATGATGCTGGTTTCGGGGATGACCCGGTTGCGCGCCCTGTCCTCGAGCACCGGTATCTTGCCGACCGGCCAGCGATCGATGACCTGCCGCGCCGAATCCGGGTTGCCGAGGTCGACGGTCTCAGCAGTGAAGGGCGTATCGTTCTCGTAAAGGGCGATCAGCACCTTGTGGCAGAACGAGGCAAGCGGGTGCAGGTAGAGCGTCAGCGACACGTCGTGTCTCCAGATAGTTTCCTTATGTGGAAACTATCTGGATCGGTTGGGTCCGGCAAGTGAAAGTTTCACAAAACGGAAACTATTTCTTCAAGGCCTCGACGCCGGGCAGGGGCTTGCCTTCCATCCATTCGAGGAAGGCGCCGCCGGCCGTGGAGACATAGGTGAAGGCGTCCTTGACGCCGGCATGGGCCAGAGCGGCGACCGTGTCGCCGCCGCCGGCCACAGAGACCAGCTTGCCGTCATGGGTGCGCTTGGCGACGTGCTTGGCGATGGCGACCGTGCCGGCATCGAAGGGGTTCATCTCGAAGGCGCCGAGCGGGCCGTTCCACACCACGGTATGGGCGTCATCGATGGCGCCGGCAATGCGCTCGATGGAGGAGGGGCCGATATCGAGGATCATGCCATCATTGTCGATGGCGTCGACGCCGTAGAGGCGGGTGGGCGTATCGGCCTTGAAGTGCCAGGCGACGACGGCATCGATCGGCAGGATGATGGCGCAGCCGCTATCCACGGCCTTGTCCATGATGCGTAGAGCGGTTTCGGCCAGGTCTTTCTCGGCCAGCGACTTGCCCACGGCATAGCCCTGGGCATGGAGGAACGTATTGGCCATGCCGCCGCCGATGACGAGGCCGTCGACCTTGGTCACGAGGTTTTCGAGCAAGTCGATCTTGGAAGAGACCTTGGCGCCGCCGACCACGGCGATGACGGGCTTTTTGGGCTTGCCGAGGCCGGCTTCGAGCGCTTCGAGTTCGGCCTGCATGGCCAGACCCGCCGCCGCGGGCAGCAGATGCGCCAGGGCCTCGGTCGAAGCATGGGCGCGGTGGGCGGCCGAGAAGGCGTCGTTGACATAGACATCGCCGAGGCTGGCCATGCGCTGGGCCAGTTCGGGGTTGTTGGCTTCCTCGCCGGGGTGGAAGCGGGTGTTTTCCAGGACCAGCACCGAGCCTGATGGTGCGGATTCGATGGCCTGCTGGGCGTGGGACACATCATTCCAGTCGGTGGCCACAAAGCCGACGGGGTGGCCGGTTTCGTTGGCGACGGCCTCGCAGACCTGTTCCAGCGAAAATTCGGGGTCGACCTTGCCCTTGGGGCGGCCGAAATGGCTCAGCAGGATAGCCTTGCCATCGTGCTTGACGATTTCGCGGATGGTTGGCACCAGCCGCTCGATGCGGGTGGCGTCGGTGACCTTGCCGTCGGCGACCGGCACGTTGAGATCGGCCCGGAGCAGCACGCGCTTGTTCTTGAGGTCGAGCTCGTCGAGGGTCTTGAAGGTCGCGGACATGGGTTGCCTCCGGTGGTCTAGGTCGTCCGCCGTGGCGTAGCAGAGCGGCGACGAAGGGGGAAGCATAGCAGCAAAAAAACTCTACCAGTCAGGGATGCAGCAATGCCTGGCGCAGCAGATTTCCGACAAGGAAGAGAGGCAGGCCGAGCAGCGTGATGCAGACCAGTCGGCCAAGATCGTCCACCAGGACATGGCGGGCAAAGCCGTCGCTGGGCCAGGCGGCCCGGCCGACCCGGCGGCGGATCAGGCGGTCGCGCAGCAGGACCAGGGTCGTGGTCAGGGCCGGTGGCAGCGCCAGCAGGGCGGGCTGCCCGGCAAACCCGATCAGGGCCGAGGCAATGGGCAGGCTGCCGAATATGGGCCGCATGATATGGAACATGAGAGCGTCCCTGCATGAACAGGGCGCTTCTAGGCTGATTTGATGACTCGCCGGTGACAGGCTTCTAGTCCTGGCGGGTGAACAGGCCCGGATAATCCACCACGAGAAAATCAGCATCGACTTCGATGACGCGCTCGAAGCCTTCGGCGCCCTGGAAGCGGAAATGGGTGGCGTCGAGCCGTGTATAGATTTGCTCGCTGCGTTTCACCGTCATCTCGTCGCCGTCGATCCAGGCCATGGCAAAGCGCTGCGGCTGGCCGATGGTCCATTGGCAGCGCCAGAGCGGCAGCGAATTGGTCAGCGGCGTCGGCCAGATGTCGATGTCGAGGCAATGGCGCAAGGCCGGCAGCGGCTCGGCCCGGTCATCCGACCAGTCCCCGGCGCCATCGGAAAAGAGTTCAAGCACGGCGCCATCGGTGCGCTCCAGCCTGACGGTGCGCACATGCTCGCGATCGTCGAGCTTGATGCGGTAGAACAGGCCATAGCCGGGCGTGATGATCGTGCCGCGAATGCGGGTATCCCGCTCTGTCGAGATGACGTGGCAGTGTTCGAGGCTGGCCGGGTCCAGCCCGCGCCAGCGGATGGTTCGGTCGAGGCTCATTGTGGCAGGGTGATCCCGTCGCGCATATGGCGATAGGCGGCGAGCGCGAGGGGGAGAGACTGGCTGGCGGCGGCGCATGCCAGGCTGGCTCGGCCCGCCGGTGTCCCCAGCGCGAAGAATACCAGATATTCCTCGTTGGTCACCGATTGCGTCAGGCGCGTTATCACTTCCATGCCGGCCAGGCCCTGGTGCTCGAACGGCGTGGCGCTTTCAAGCTCGGCCGTGCCGGACATGTCGGCAATGATGTCTGCCGGCCAACTGGGCGCATCGGCATTGATGGTTGCCTGGTCAAGTCCGGCAAATTCAGGCTCGGGCCATTGGGTGAAGACGCAAACCGGGCTGATGCTTCCCGGGACGAAGGGATGCTCGGTGTTGCGCGAACTGATAAAGATCATCTGTGCATCCGGCTGCCCGGCGACGGGCTCGGCGGCAATGGAGAAGGCGTCGTCCACAGTGATGCGGATGCCGCTTTGGCTGTCCTCGTATGTTTCGCCATGGGTCTGCACGGTCAGAATGGTCATGGCGATCAACAGGGCGGAAATGCGCAAAGGGGCCATTGCTTCTGCTCCATGATCGGCCGGGATGGCCATAATGGCAAATCTGGCAGTGCCTCGCGTCTTTGAAAAGCTCGCCTGAAAAAATAAGGCGCCCCATGGGGCGCCTTGTCGTTCACGGCAGGGTCGAAGAAGACCTAGAGCGTCTTGCCCAGGGCCACGGTGGTGTCGGCCATGCGGTTGGAGAAGCCCCACTCGTTGTCGTACCAGCCCATGATGTTCACGAAGTTGCCGCCGATGACCTTGGTCTGGTCGAGCAGGATCGTGCAGGAATGCGGATCGTGGTTGAGGTCGCTCGAAACCAGCGGATCATGCGTATAGGTCATCACGCCCTTGAGCTTGCCATCGGAAGCCGCGACCAGCGCGTCATTGACTTCCTGGGCGGTGACGTCGCGCCTGGCCAGGAACTTGAGATCGACCAGCGACACGTTCGGGGTCGGCACGCGCACCGAAATGCCGTCCAGCTTGCCCTTGAGCTCGGGCAGCACCAGGCCGATGGCCTTGGCGGCGCCGGTCGAGGTGGGGATCTGGCTCAGCGCCGCGGCACGGCCGCGATAGAGGTCCTTGTGCATGGTGTCGAGCGTGGGCTGGTCACCGGTATAGGAATGGATGGTGGTCATCATTCCCTTTTCGATGCCGAACTCCTTGTGCAGCACATAGGCCAGCGGGGCCAGGCAATTGGTGGTGCAGGAGGCGTTCGAGATCACCACATCGTCCTTGGTCAGGCTCGCATGGTTGATGCCGTAGACGATGGTCTTGTCGGCGCCGTCGCCGGGGGCCGAGATGATTACCTTCTTGGCACCGGCCTTGAGGTGGGCGCTGGCCTTTTCCTTGGAGGTGAAGATGCCGGTGCATTCGAGCGCGATATCGACGCCCATGGCCGCATGCGGCAGCTCGGCGGGGTCGCGCACGGCGGTCACCTTGATGGGGCCGCGACCGACATCGATGGTGTCGCCGGCAACGGTCACGGTGCCGGTGAACCGGC
>CBIGSA010000152.1:0-8275 GCA_966192215.1 uncultured Devosia sp.
CTTTGGGTGACGACGACGTCGATATCTGACCCGGAGCGTTTCCAGCAAAAGTGGAAACGGTTTTTGCGGTTCGGAAACGCGACAAACAAGCGGGCGGCGGGTGACCGCCGCCCTTTCACACACAAGGCCCTTCGCAGCCGGCAACTAACATGTTAGTGCTGGCGCATGCAGCAAGCCGCCATCGTCCCCCAATCCGTCCAGCCAACCGTGCCCGACCGCCAGGCCGCCGGTGAGCGCGTCGCCGCCCGCCTCAAGGGCCAGGTGCGCGGCGCCATCCATACCGATCCGCTGATGACCTATGCCTGGAGCGGCGATGCCAGTTCCTACCGGCTGATCCCGGCGGTGGTGGTCTTCATCAATTCCGAGGATGAGGTACGCGCGGTCATGGCCGCGGCCCGGGCCGAGGGCCTGCCCATCACGTTTCGTGCAGCGGGCACCTCGCTTTCCGGCCAGGCGGTGACCGATGGTGTATTGGCCGTTTTGGGCGATGGCTGGCGCAAGCTCGATATCCATCCCGGTGCCGAGCAGATCACGCTGGGACCGGCCATCATAGTGGCCAATGCCAACCGCGCATTGAAGCCTTTCAACCGCAAGATCGGGCCTGATCCGGCCAGCCAGGCCACCTGCAAGATCGGCGGCGTGGTCAACAACAATTCCTCCGGCATGTGCTGCGGCGTGGCGCAGAATACCTACCACACCATGGCGCGGCTCAGGATCGTTTTGACCGACGGCACCATGCTCGACAGCGGCGATCCCGCCAGCCGCGACGCCTTCCGCATCAGCCATGCCTCTATGCTCGACGGGCTGCACCGGCTGCATCACGAGGTGATGGATGACGCCGAGCTGGTCGCCCTGATCCGGCAGAAATACCGCATCAAGAACACGGTCGGCTATTCGCTCAATGCGCTGGTCGATTATCACGACCCGCTCGATATCCTCATCCACCTCATGGTGGGCTCGGAAGGCACGCTCGGCTTCGTTTCGGAAGTGACCTACAATACGGTGCCCGAGCATCCCTTCAAGTCCACGGCCCTGGTGCCTTTCCCCGATCCGCAATCGGCCGGCCGCGCCATTATCGAAATGGCCAATGGCGGCGTGCAGGTGACGACCGGCGTGACCGCCGCCGAATATATCGAGCGCCGCGCGCTGGCGACGGTCGAGCACCTCAAGCCCATGGCGCCATTGCTGCCCTGGCTCACCGAGAATTCGCCCGCCGTGCTGATCGACGTCACCGCGCCCGATGCGGCGACGCTCGAGGCCGAGGTCGCCAGGGCGGTGGAATTGCTGACGCGCCACGGCGCCACCCAGGTGGATTTTTCCACCGACGAGGTCAGAAGCCACGAGCTCTGGGACATCCGAAAGGGCTTCTTCGCCTCCGCCGGCGCCGCCCGGCCCAAGGGCAGCATCATGCTGACCGAGGACGTCGCCGCCCCCATCGAGCGCCTGGCCGATTTCGTGGTCGATCTGCGCGCCATGCTCGATGAGCACGGCTACCAGGATGCGGTGATCTTCGGCCATGCCTTGGCGGGGAACCTGCATTTCCAGATGGGCGACGATTTCTCCAGGCCCGGTTCGGCCGAAAAGTTCGACGCTTTCTCCAAGGCGCTGAGCGACCTCGTCTCGGTGCAATATGGCGGATCGCTCAAGGCCGAGCACGGCACCGGCCGCGCCATCGCTCCCTTTGTCGAGGCCGAATGGGGCACTAAGGCCTATGCGCTGATGCACCGGATCAAGCATCTCTTCGATCCCGAAGGCCTGCTCAATCCGGGCGTGCTGCTCAATCCGGATGACAAGATCCACGTCAAGAATCTGAAACTCATGCCGCTGGCCGACGAACTGGTCGATCTCTGCATCGAATGTGGCTTCTGCGAGCCGGCCTGCCCCAGCCATCAGATGACCCTGTCGCCCCGCCAGCGCATCGCCGTGACCCGCGAGCGCGAGCGCCTGCGCGCCAGCGGCGAGGATCCGGCAAGGCTCAAGCGCCTCGACGACGATTTCCAATATGCCGGTCTCGACACCTGCGCCGCCTGTAATCTCTGCTCGCTGCGCTGCCCGGTTGGCATCGAAACCGGCACGATGATTATCGGCCAGCGCGGGCAGCGGCGCGGCGCGACGGCGCGCTCCGTGGCCGGCTTCGCCGCCGATCATCGCGGCGCGGTCGAAACCATGATGCGCGGTGGCGTGGCTTTGGCCGACGCGGCCCGGACCATCATTCCCGCGCCGGCGGTCGAAGCCATTACCGATACGGCTCGCCGCCTGACCGGCGATCGCGTGCCACGTGTCTCCCGCGCCCTGCGTCATGGTCCCGGCGCGCCCAAAGCCAAAACCAGCCGCCAGACCGGCCGCCAATCCATCGTCTATTTCCCCAGCTGCGCCACCCGCATGTTCGGCGCGCCGAAAAGCGAGCATGACCTGCTGGCCGTGCCCGATGCCATGCTGGCTTTGCTGGAGCGCGCCGGCTTCGATGTCATCGTGCCCGACCATCTCACCGGCCAATGCTGCGGCCAGCCCTTCCAGTCCAAGGGCTTCCCCGAACAGGCTGCCGCGGTGGGCGGCGATCTCAAGCGCGAACTCTCGGCTCTGTCCGATGCCGGTCGCCTTTCCGTCGTGACCGACGCCTCGACCTGCGCCAAGCACCTGCGCGAATTCCCCGGCACTGCACCGGTGCTCGATTCGGCGCAATTCCTGCTCGCCCAGGTGCTGCCGAAGCTGACCATCACGCGGAAGCTCCCCGTCGTGGCTGTGCATCACAATTGCTCGGCCCAGCGGCTGGCAGAGCAGCCGATGACCGAAGCCCTGGCCCGCGCCTGCGCCGATGAGATCGCCGTATTGAGTTCGGTCACCTGCTGCGGCTATGCCGGCGACAAGGGCTTGTTCTTCCCCGAGCTGAACCAGCACGCCACCCGCTTCGCCAAGGGCGATATCCCGGCCGGCTGTACGCTGGGCGTTTCGACGGTTTCCACCTGTGCTTCAGGGCTGAGCGAGCATGCCGGCGTGCCCTTCGTGGGATTGGCAAGCCTGCTGGAATGGGCGAGCCGGCCATAGGGCTGAAGGTGCCGTTCTTGTTCCTCTCCCCGTCGGGGAGAGGAAAGATTGGCATCCGAGCAGGGACAGGCTACTGAACGCCCAGCAAGCCCGGACATCCATGACCATCACCGCCACCATCACCAGCCTCGGCCACAAGGGCGAAGGCATTGCCGAGATCGAAGGCCGCAAGCTCTTCGTGCCGCTGGCTTTGCCCGGCGAAGTGGTGGAGATCGAGGCCGAAGGCGACCGCGGTACATTGCTGCGCGTCATCACTCCTTCACCCAACCGCGTCACGCCATTCTGCCCGCATTTCGGCGCCTGTGGCGGCTGCCAGCTCCAGCATATGGACAGGTCGAGCTACGAGGCCTTCAAGATCGGACTGGTGGAAACCCCGCTGCACTTTGCCGGCATCGACGTCAAAGTGTCTCGCCTTGTCGACGCCTCGGGCGAGGGCCGTCGCCGGGCGACCCTCCACGCCCGTAGGGAAGGCGCCGGCTATATGCGCCTGCGCAGCCACCAGGTGCATGATATCGACACCTGCCCCATTCTCGTCCCGGCTCTGGCCAAAGCCCCCGACATTGCCCGCGCGGTCATGCAGGTGGTGGGTGAGGCCGATGTGAGTTTCACTGCCACTTTGAGCGGGCTCGATGTCGCCATCCGCACCGAGAAAAAGCAGGCGCGTGCCGATCGGGTCGCGCCGCTGGTCAGTCGCTTCCGCCTGGCAAGGCTGGCGCTCAACGGCGAAATGGTGCTGCAGACCCAGAAGCCCATGGTGGCCATGGGCAGGGCACAGGTGGAATTGCCCATCGGCAGCTTTCTCCAGGCCACCGAAGCGGCGGAAAACCTGCTGGCCGATTACGTGCTCAGTGCCGTGGGCAAGGCGAAAACCGTCGCCGACCTCTTCTGTGGCATTGGCCCTTTCGCCCTGCGCCTGGCCGAACAGCGCCCGGTCTTTGCCGCTGACAGCGACCGCGCCGGTATCGCCGCGCTCGACAAGGCCCGGCGCTTCGCCAGGGGCTTGCGCGAGGTTACCGCGAAGGCCCGCGACCTGTTCCGCGATCCGCTGACCCGGTTCGAATTGCCCTATGACGCTGTCGTGCTCGATCCGCCCCGCGCCGGGGCCGAAGCGCAGGTGCGCGAATTGGTCGCATCCCAGGTGAAAACCGTGGCCATGGTGGCCTGCGACGCCAGGACTTTCGCCCGTGACGCGGCCATTCTCACCGCAGGCGGCTATGCCATGAGCGACCTCGTGGCAGTGGATCAGTTCGTCCAATCCACCCATGTCGAAATTGCTGCCACATTTCGCCGGTAGTTGTGATCACGAGCGCGGCAACTGCCGCCGGCCCATATGCGTTGGGCCGACAATCACAATCATCAGCAGCGACGGCCTGGGGCGGGTGTAGTCGCGTGGAGAGATACCATGCGTATTCCGAAGATTCTTGCCATTGGCGCCCTTTGCGCCGCCACCGCCATTCCGGTCTTTGCCGCGACCACCGCGGTTCCCTCGGGCACGTTCGTCGATTCCTGGGGCACGTCCTTCAAGTTCTCGCCCTGCGGCGACGGCACCGACCTGTGCGGCGTGCTGACCAATCTTGAAGGCAAGTCGGCCACGGAAGAAAACCTGGCCTTTGTCGGCAAGCAGGTGATGCAGGCCGAGCAGGTTGCGCCCAACCAGTGGAAGGGCCAGCTCAGCGCCGGCGGCATCAGCGCCGAGGCCACTGTCACCATGACCAGCCCGGAAACAGTCGATATCCAGGGCTGCCGCGGCGGCATTTTCTGCCAGACGTTGACCTATACCAAGGCCTGATCTGGCTTTAAGGCCCGGCTCCGATGCCGGGCCTTTTCTTCAGCACACCGAGGCAACGCGCTCCTTGATCACGGCGAGAACCTCGTCGCCGGGGCGCTTCCACCAATTGTCCTGGCTGAAAATCTCGACTTCCTGCGGGCCGTAGAAGCCCGCATCTTCGACCATTTTCCGGATAGAAGGCAGGTCGATGACGCCATCGCCCATCATGCCGCGGTCGAGCAGCATGTCCCTGGTCGGCACCAGCCAGTCGCAGATGTGGTGGGCGAAAATGCGCTTCATGCGGCCGGCGCGGGCGATAGCCTGTTCCAGCCGCGGGTCCCACCACACATGGTAGACGTCGACCGCGACGCCGACGGTTTCGCCCAGCGTCTCGCAGATATCGAGCGCCTGGTCGATCGTGTTCACGCAGGCCCGGTCGGCGGCATACATGGGGTGCAGCGGCTCGATGGCGATCTTTACCCCCGAGGCGCGGGCATGCGGCAGCATGGCGGCAATGCCGTCGGTCACCATCTGGCGGGCGCCCGGCAAGTCCTTGGAACTGCCGGGCAATCCGCCTACCACCAGCACGAGGCAATCGGCATTGAGCGCCGCCGCTTCGTCGATGGCGCGCAGGTTATCATCGATATTGGCTTGCCGCCCGGCGGCCGTTTCGGCCGGGAACATGCCGCCGCGGCAGACGCCAGTGACCTGCAACCCATTGGCCTTGACGATGCGAGCGGCCTCATCGAGCCCGATGGCTGCGATCTGGTCGCGCCAGGGCGAAATGGCGGTGATTCCGGCTCTCAGGCACCCATCGACGGCTTCGGCGAAGCCCCAGACCTGACGGGTGGTGGCGAGGTTCAGCGAGATAGCGCGTTGGGTCATTTGGTTAGCACACTGTTAACGTTGAGCACCGCCTGCATGCGGTGAACGGCCAGGTCGGGGTCACTCAAGACACGCGCTTTGTCCGCCAGCCGGAACAGCTCGCTCAGATGCTGCAGCGAGCGGGTCGATTGCTGCCCGCCGATCATCTGGAAATGGTCCTGCAGCCCGTTGAGATAGGCGAGGAACACCACCCCCGTCTTGTAGAACCGGGTCGGCGCCGCGAAGATGTGGCGGCTGAGCGGCACGGTCGGTTCGAGCAGGTCGAAGAATTCGTTATTGTTGCCCTTGCCGAGCGCCGCGAGGCCCGCCGAGGCGGCAGGGGCGATGGCGTCGAAAATGCCGAGCAAAGCGTGGCTGTAGCCATGGTCGTCGCCGGCGATCAGTTCGGCATAGTTGAAGTCGTCGCCGGTGTACATTTTGACCGTTGCCGGCAGACGCCGGCGCATGGCGATTTCCTTTTCCGCCGAGAGCAGGGAAATCTTGATGCCGTCGACCTTGGCCGCATTGGCGGCGATGACGTCCAGGCAGACATCCATGGCCTTGTCGTGGTCGGCATGGCCCCAATAGCCCTGCAGGGCCGGGTCGAACATCTCGCCCAGCCAGTGCAGGATGACAGGCTGCTTCACCTGGCTCAGAATGCGGCCATAGACTTTGGCATAATCGTCCGGCGACTTGGCCGCGGCGGCCAGCGCCCGCGACGCCATCAGGATGACGCGGCCGCCCTGGCCCTCGACGAACCCGACCTGTTCCTCATAGGCCTTGATGATGTCGTCGATACCGACATCGGGGCCGGGAGCCAGGTGGTCGGTGCCGGCGCCATAGGCGATGAGCGCGTCGTCGCGGGTGCGCGCTTCGGCCTGGGCGCGGCGGATCAGCTCCTGCGCCTCGGTCCAGCCGAGGCCCATGCCGCGTTGGGCCGTGTCCATGGCCTCGGCGACGCCAAGACCCAGGTCCCACAGGCGATGGCGGAACTTGAGCGTGGTGTCCCAGTCGATGGCCGGGGTGAGCCATGGGTCGTTGCTGGCCAGCGGATCGGCCACGACATGGGCCGCCGCATAGGCGATGCGGGAAAAGTCGCTGGCCTTGTGCTTCACGAAGGGGATCGGCGTGCCGGTCAGCTTGTAGGGGCTGATGGTCCGATCGGGATTGGGCAGGTTGATACTGGTCATTGGCCTCTCCGAAATTCTCAACAAACTCGATGTCATCCCGGCCTTGAGCCGGGATCCATCCTGAGGTCGATCAACACTCACCAAGGGCGGAAACATCTCAGGATGGGCCCCGGCTCAAGGCCGGGGTGACACCGTGCGTGGGGGTCGTGCGGCAGCCTCAGAATTCCAGCTTGGGCACGTCGAGCCAGCGGCGTTCGGCCCAGCTCTTGAGGCCGAGTTCGGCGAGCTGCACGCCCTTGGCGCCGGCTTCCAGCCCATAGGGCCAGGGCGCGTCTTCGGCGACGTGCTTGAGGAACATTTCCCACTGCGCCTTGAAGCCGTTCTGCGCCGGCCAGTTGTCGGGCACTTCTTCCCAGTCGTTGAAGAAGTTCATTGTCTGCGGCTGGTCCGGATTCCATACCGGCTTGGGCGTGTTGACGCGATGCTGGCTCCAGCATTTGTGCAGCCCGGCCACGGCCGAACCATGCGTGCCATCGACATGGAAGGTGACGAGGTCGTCGCGGCGCACGCGGGTGGTCCAGCTCGAATTGATCTGCGCCACGACGCCCCCTTCGAGCTGGAAGGTGGCATAGGCCGCATCGTCCGTATCGGCCTTGAAGCGGTTGCCCTTTTCGTCGACGCGCTCGGGGATGTGCGTTGCGCCAAGGCAGGACACGGCCTGGACTTCCCCGAACAGGTTGTCGAGCACATAGCGCCAGTGGCAGAGCATGTCGAGAATGATGCCGCCGCCGTCATTCTTGCGATAATTCCAGCTCGGGCGCTGCGCCGGCTGCCAGTCGCCCTCGAAGACCCAGTAGCCGAACTCGCCGCGCACCGACAAAATCTTGCCGAAGAAGCCGGAGTCGCGGAGCATCTTGAGCTTGAGCAGGCCGGGCAGGAACAGCTTGTCCTGCACCACGCCATGCTTGAGGCCCGAGGCGCGGGCAGTCCTGGCGAGGTTGAGCGCGATATCGAGCGAATCCGAAGTCGGCTTTTCGCAATAGACATGCTTGCCGGCAGCGAGGGCTTTTTCCAGCAGGCTCGCGCGCATCAGCGTCGTGCCGGCATCGAAGAACACGGTGTCGTCAGGATTTGCGAGGGCGGCGTCGAGGTCGCTGCTCCAGCGCTTGATGTCGTGCTTTTTGGCAAGGCGCTCGATCTTGTCGGCATCGCGGCCGACGATGATCGGATCGACCACGAGACGATCGCCATTGGAGAGCACCACGCCGCCCTGGTCGCGGATGGCCAGGATCGAGCGCACCAGATGCTGGTTGTAGCCCATGCGCCCGGTGACCCCGTGCATGATGAGTCCAAGCCGCCTGTCTGCCATCATATTCCTCCCTGCCGCCATCGGCGTGTAACTGATTAGTTACTTAGCTACACGCGACAGGGTGGCGGCGTCAAGCGAGATGTATGGAAGACTTTGGGA
>CBIGSA010000153.1:0-8246 GCA_966192215.1 uncultured Devosia sp.
GCAGGCCTGCTGAGCGCGCTGATCGGTGTCCCCCTCTTCGTCGCGCTGCTGCTGCGCAGCGGGGCCACCAAAACGCACTAACCCCAAGCCCGGATGTTCAAGATGATGTTCCGCCTGTCCCTCGCCGCCCTGACCTTGGCCACGTCCGCGCTGGCGGGCATGGCTCAGGAATTCCCGCTCACCATCGAGCACAAATTCGGTACGACCACTATTTCGGCCAAGCCAGAGCGTGTCGCCAGCATCGACTATGCGGGCATCGACAACCTCCTGGCGGTGGGGGTGTCCCCGGTCACGGTGCGCCAGTGGCGTCCCATGGACGGTTTTGAGTATACCGCCGGGCCCTGGGCTACGCCCCTGCTGCGGACCGAGCCTGTCGTGCTTGATGGCGATCTCGACTTCGAGGCCATCGCCGCTACCGAGCCCGACGTCATCATCGCCCTCTATTCGGGCATCGACCAGGCCGCCTATGACAAGCTCAGCCTCATCGCGCCGGTCGTGGCGGTGCCGGAGGGATCGAGCGACTATGGTCTGGCCTGGGAGGATCGCGCGCGCCGCGTAGCCGAGGCAGTTGGCGAGGCGGCACGGGCCGAGGAGCAGATCGACGCCATTGCCGACAAGCTCGCCGGGATTGCCGCCGCTCATCCGGAATGGGCGACCAAGACGGCGGCACTTGCCGGCTTCACCGATGGCGCGCCATGGGCCTATTCGATGTACGACGTGCGGGCCAAATTCCTCTATGAGATGGGTTTCACCCAGACCCCGGCTATGGCCGAGCTGGCCGACCCGACCAATTTCTGGCTCGAACTTTCGCCCGAACAGCTCGAAGTGATCGATGCCGATGTCCTGGTCTACTACACCATGGACGATCAGGTTCAGGCCGTTCTCGACGAGCCGAGCCGGCAGTTCCTCAAGGCCAGCAGGACCGGCAGCGAAGCCTTTCTCGGCGACCTGACCATCGCGGCGCTCGCGCGGGTGTCGCTGCTCTCCATTCCCGTCGCGTTGGAAACGCTCGTTCCCATGCTGGAAGCGGCCGCCGATGGTGATCCGGCAACCATCGTGCCGGATGCCCGCCACTAGTTCTCCATTTCTTCGAAGGTCCTTCCAATGAACTTGCTCAAGCTCGGCGCCCTGGCGCTCACCCTGGTCCTCGCCACCCCAACCGTAGCGCAGGAAACCCGCTCCTTCACCGCCGCCAACGGCACATTCGACATTCCCGTCTCCCCGCAGCGTATCGTGGCGCTCAACGACCAGATCGTCGCTTTGCCGCTCTATGAGCTGGGCGCTCCTGTCGTGGGCAGCGCCGGCCGCACCGACGCCGACGGCAACCATTTCCTGCGCGGCGGCATGGATACGCTGGGCATTGACTATGCCAATACCGACATTGCCTATGTCGGCGGCTTCAACGGCCTCGATGTCGAAGCCATCGCGGCGCTCCAGCCCGATCTCATCATCGGCGGCCCCTATACCGATGCGGCCGTGGCCGAGCAGTTGCAGAGCGTCGCCCCGACGCTGCTGATCGACAATGGCGCCCTTGGCCTGGTCGATACGCTCAGGACCCTGGCCGATGTCAGCGGCAAGGCCGGCAATTTCGAAGCGCGCTACCAGCGTTATCTCGGCAATGTCGAACGCCTCAAATCCTTTATCGAAGACCCCACGACCATTTCGGCAACTATGACCTTCATGTTCCCGGCCGGGGAGGAATTGTGGGTCTATCGCTCGGGCCTGGGCGCTATTGCGCAGGTGCTGGCCGATGTTGGCTTTGCCCAGCCGGCCGTGGTGGCCGCCCTGCCGGAAAGCCAGGCATCCTGGAGCGCCGAGCTGATCCAGGACCTCGATGCCGATTTCATCTTCGGCTTCTACCGCCAGCAGCCCGACGCCACGCCCGAAGCGGTGTTCGCCGCCTATGAGAAATTTGCCCCCGGCTGGTGCCAGGCTTTGACGGCCTGCCAGAACGGCCAGTTCTTGCTGCTGCCCGGCCCAACCTTCGGCTCGACCATGGCCGGCCTCGACCTGGCGCTGGAGCTGGTGGAAAACGCCGTGGCCGGCCGCGCCTTCACGCCCTTCGTCGAAGCGCCGTAATGGGCAGGCACGTCTTCTGCACCGATCTCTGCAGCGAGCGGGGCGAGCCGCTGGCCGGCACCGGGGATGCGCCACAGCGCATCCTCATGCTGGCCTGGCCGCGCGGCAAGTGGCGCACACCGCGCTGGGAATCGGTGGATATGAGCCCGGCTCTCACCGAATGTCTGCACGCCGCCGCCCATGCCGGGCTGCATGTGGCGCTGGTCGACAAGGTCGAGGCCGAAGACGGCCTGCCTACGCTCCATGCCCTGCCGGAAAATGTCTTCGCCGACTTCGCCGACGAGGACGACCTCATTGCCGCCATCACCGGCTATGTCGCCGGTGCGCTGTTTGCCGGGCAGGCGGACACGCGCTCCACCATTCTCTGCTGCACCGATAGTCGCCGCGACGCCTGCTGCGCCAGACACGGCTTTTCCACTTACAAGGCGCTGGTGGCGGCAGCCGATCCCGCCCGCTTCAATATCGTCCAGGCAACCCATATCGGCGGTTGCCGCTTCGCGGCCTCGCTTGTCGTCATGCCGCACCGCCAGCGCTATGGCCGCATGACGGCGGCGCAGGCGCCCGCTTTCCTCGCCGCGCTCGGCCGGGATGAGATTTACCTCCCGGCCTACAAAGGACGCACCGACCAGCCCGAGCCCCTGCAGGTGGCCGAACTGGCCGCCATGGGCTGGGCCGAGGCCCATGGCCATAGGGCAGGGGATGTCGTGCTCGACCCCGCCGCGCCGCCCGAGGACGTGCCCGAAGGCACCGCGCTGGTGCTGACCGCCGCCGTTGGGGCAGAGCGTCTCGCCATCCACATGCATGCCCAGATCTTCATGGTGCAGGGCAATTGCGGCATCGTCGCCCAGGGCGGCGGCGAAGACACGCTGCGCTGGTGCCTCGACGCTGTGCATCCTCATTCGCATCACCCCACCTGACCCGGAGATCGAGCCATGCTCACCCCGATCCATCGAGCCCTCATGGGCCTCGCCATTGTCCTGCTCACCGCCCCCGCCTTCGCCCAGGAGACCCGCAGCTTCACCGATGATGCCGGCCGCGTGGTCGATATTCCTGTCGAGCCGCTGCGCATCGTCTCGCTGCAGGACCTGGCCATCACTGTGCCGCTGCTCGAGCTGGGCGTGACGCCCGTGGGCAGCCATGGCCGCACCACGGCCGAAGGCGCGCCTTTCATCCGCTCCAGCGACGTGCTGACCGGGATCGACTTCGACAATTCCGATATCAAGTTCGTCGGCAACCTGCCGGCCGATGTCGAGGCCGTGGCCGTGCTCGAGCCCGACCTGATCCTCACCACGCCCTGGCAGACCGCCGATGTGAACCAGCTCGCCGCCATCGCGCCGACCCTGGTGCTCGACGACACCAAGCGCGGCGATTTCGGCATGCATGACGTGCTGGCCGACATCACGGGGACCCAGGACCGCCTGGCCATTCTCAAGACGCGCTATGAAGGCCAGATCGCCCAGATCAAGCGGCTGATCGATACCGGCTCGATCACCGTCAACGTCATCCAGGGCGTCAACGGGCAGATCTATGTCTGGCACACCTATGGCGCTTTGGGCAAAGTGCTGCGCGATGCCGGCTTCAAGTTCCCTGCGCGTGTCGACGCCATCCCCGAAGGCGGCGACGAGGCTTTCGGCGCCGAAGCGCTGCCCGAGCTGGATGCCGACCTGATCTTTGCCACCTATCGCACCGACACGCTGGAAACGCCTGATGATGCCGTGACCTATCTCGAACAGGTCCTGCCCGACTTCTGCCAGTTCCTCCATGCCTGCCGCGAGAACCAGCTCATCATCGTGCCGCGCGAGGAAGCCTCGGCCTCCTCCTATTACGGCCTGGGCGCGGTGAGCTACATGATCATCTCGCAGATATCAGGCCGCCATTTCACGCCCATGCCGGACTGAGGGCCCGGGCCTCCTGAGACGATTCCCGGCGCGATGAGATGCGTGCGAGGATGAGGCGGGCCGAATCGGCCTAAGGCTCGGGCGGTGGACCAGCGCCACCGCCTAGCCTGCCAACCGCCTGCCCGGAGCCTCCGATGCATTTCGAGATCGCCGTTGTAGGGGCGGGTCCCGCCGGTGCCACCTGTGCGGTCGCTGCCCTGCAGAACGGCGCGAGCCGCGTGGCCTTGATCGACACCGAAACCTTCCCGCGCGACAAATGCTGCGGCGATGGCATTGGCCCCGGTGCGGTGGCCCTGCTCGAAAAGGTCGGCGCCGGGCATGTTCTCGCAGACCGGACGCCGATCGAACACATCTCGCTGTCCAGCCCCAGCGGGCACCTGGCCAAGGGCCACGTGCCCACCGTGGGCGGCAGTGTGTCGCGCGGCTATGCCATTCCCCGGCTGCATTTCGACGACGGATTGTTCCGGCATGCCCTGGCCGCCGGTGCCACCGACCTGACCGGGTGGCGCTGTGCCGACGCGCGCTTGGATGACGCGCGCTGGACGCTGGAGCTGACGCAGGCTGGCGGCGGGAAGCAGACCATCACCGCCGATGTGCTGATCGGGGCGGACGGCGCCCGCTCCAAGGTGAGGCGCATCCTGGGCGAACCGCTCAATGCCGACGAGCATTCGGCCGCCGCCATCCGCATCTATGCTCGGAGCACCGGGCCGAGCTTCGATGCCCTCCATATCGGCTTTTCCGAAGACCTGAATCCCGGCTATGGCTGGCTCTTCCCGACGACGCCCAACACAGCCAATATCGGCGTCGGCATGGGCCTGGCCGCCTTCAAGGCCGCCGACATGTCGCTGGAAACCCTGCTGGCCGACTATCGCGGGACATTGGGCGACGACCTCGTCTTTGATGAAGCCAGTGCCAGCGCCTTCATCCTGCCCTTCGCCTCGCAGATGCCCCGCCTGGCGCATGGTGCGGTCCATGCCGCCTTGATCGGCGATGCCGGCTCCATGATCAATCCGCTGTCCGGCGAAGGTATCTTCTACGGCATGTATGCCGGCGAACTGGTCGGCCGCCTGCTGGGCCAGCGGCTCGATGCCGCCTCGCCCGAACCGGTTGCCGCCGCGCTCGAAAGCTACGAGAGCCAGTTTCGCGCCAAGTTCGCCGCGCATTTCCAGGTCAACCGCGCCATGAAGGAAGCCACCCAATCCACCCTGTGCGACATGGTGGTCAAGGCCGCCGCCCGCGACGGCAAGGTGCTCGGCGACCTGCTGGCGGTGATCATGGGCGACAAGTCCTATGTCAACCGCGGCACATTCCTGCGCATCATCGCCCGCAACCTGCTGCCGTTCTGACGGCAGCAAAGCGACAAATGCTACAATTTCGAGGAAACTGGTGCTGCCGGACAGGATTGAACTGTCGGCCTCCCCCTTACCAAGGGGGTGCTCTACCACTGAGCTACGGCAGCATCTTGGAGCATTGTCAGAAAAAGTGGCTACCACTTTTTCGGTTCGACAGCGCGACCACTATATTTGTCGCAAACAGGACAGCTGCCCGGCGCGACGGGGGCTCCTTTGCCATAGGCCCAACCTCGACGCAAGGCCAAAAAACGCCTATCAACGCCCGATAGGCCAATGCGATTCCCCGGCACACCCAGAATCCTTGCAAGACCATGAGCAAATCCGAACAGGCTGCCCTGCGTGAGCAAAGATTAGCCGCAAAGCTCCGGGAGAACCTCAAGCGCCGCAAGGGGCAGGCCAAGGCGCGCGCCGATTCGGAGCGCCAGGCGCCGGAGCCCCGACCGGAACCCGGAACCGATACGGTCAATAAACCGTAAACCAGTTTCGGGCGACTATCCAAGACGACTGGCAGCCGCTCCGGCAGCCTTCACGAGAACGGCGAGTCTGGCTTACGTGGCAACTAGGACTTGGCCTACCTCCAATCCAGGTAGATGGGCTTTCTGTGCCCGCCATATAGGACATGACTGATGGACCGTATCCGTTTGATCGGTGGCAATGAACTCAACGGCGAAATCCCGATTTCGGGCGCCAAGAATGCCGCCCTGCCGCTGATGATCGCCTCCCTTTTGACCGACGAGCCGCTGGTGCTGCAGAACGTGCCGCGCCTGGCCGACGTCAAGCAGCTCGAGCGCATCCTCGAAAATCACGGCGTCGATATTGCCGTACATGGCCGCCGTCGCGGCGAGGAGGAGGGCGTCGGCCAGCGTATGACCTTCCATGCCGCCGACATCGTCGACACGACCGCGCCCTATGACCTCGTTTCCAAGATGCGCGCCAGCTTCTGGGTCATCGGGCCGTTGCTGGCCCGCTGCCACGAGGCGCGTGTCTCCCTGCCGGGCGGCTGCGCCATCGGCACGCGGCCGGTCGATCTGTTCCTGTTCGGCCTCAAGGAGCTGGGTGCCGAGATCGATATCGACGAGGGCTATGTCGTCGCCAAGGCGCCCAAGGGCGGGCTGGTCGGCGCCCATATCGCCTTCCCCAAGGTGTCGGTGGGCGCCACCCATACCATCCTGATGGCGGCGACGCTGGCCCGCGGCACGACCGTCATCGAGAACGCCGCCCAGGAACCCGAAATCACCAATGTTGCCGAATGCCTGGTCGCCATGGGCGCGAAGATTTCCGGCATCGGCACGCGCACCCTCACTATCGAGGGCGTGGAAAAGCTGCATGGCGCCACGGTCGATGTAATTCCCGACCGCATTGAGACCGGCACTTTCGCCATGGCTGCGGCCATGACCGGCGGCAATGTGCTGCTCAAGGGCGCCCGGCCCGAGCATCTGCAGGCCGCGCTCGATATCCTGGCCCGCACCGGGGCCCAGCTCAGCGTCGAGCCCGGCGGGCTGCGCGTCCATCGCAACAGCAATGGCATCCAGCCGGTCGATGTGGAAACCGATCCCTTCCCCGGCTTCCCCACCGATCTCCAGGCCCAGTTCATGGCGCTCATGACCATGGCCAACGGTACCAGCCATATCCGCGAAACCATCTTCGAAAACCGCTATATGCATGTGGCCGAACTGGCCCGCTTCGGCGCCGATATTTCGGTCGATGGCCAATTGGCCACCGTGCGTGGCAAGGCCCAGCTCAAGGGTGCCCAGGTTATGGCGACGGACCTGCGCGCCTCGGTCTCGCTGGTCATTGCCGGCCTCGCCGCCAAGGGCGAAACCGTGGTCAACCGCATCTATCACCTCGATCGCGGCTTCGAACGGCTGGAAGAAAAGCTGGGTCGCTGCGGCGCCGAAATCGAGCGCGTCGCGGGCTGACGGGTAGGGGAGGGGCACACCCTCCCCATTTCACCGGACTACCGTCGGCCTGAGCCGAGGGTATCCCCAACCACGGTGTCATCCCGGCCTTGAGCCGGGACCCATCTCGAGATCGCATCGCGGCCGCAAGGTGGATCGTTCGAACCACCGGACATGCCCCACCATCTCAGATTTGAATCCCGGCTCAAGGCCGGGATGACATCGAGCATGGGAAGAGCAGGGCTCAGCGGCGCTTCCGCACGCCTTTTTCCCACCGCGCGCATTGCCCCATCGCGCCCAAACTTGTAGATCGGACAGCGCGTGACCAGATACGGGCGGTTACGCAACCAGCGTCGGCCCGAAAGGTGCTTCGCGGCTTTCGGACCAGCCGACGCGACAGAAAATACGGGGCCGACCAGCCATGACCGACCTCAAGCTTCTCGCGCTTGACACCGAAGACCTCGAAGTCATTTCCGCCCATGTGCAGGACGCCGTCGTGCGTGTGGCCGACATGGGCTATGCCCGTGGCGACCGCCGCTTTGCACTGCTGATGAACCGCTTCGATTGGGAATCGGGCCAGGGCCGCCGCGACAAGGGCGTGCGCAAGCGCGCCGCGCTCCATTTCGATGCCGTGCAGTCCGTCGTTACCAATGGTTTTGACCCGTCTGCCGCCGAAGGCGTGCTGGAACTGCTGGCCATCACCTTCAAGCCCATCGACGGCCCGGCCGGCATCGTCGAACTCAGCTTTGCCGGCGGTGGCACGGTGCGCCTGGGCGTCGAATGCCTCGAAGCGCGCCTGTCCGATCTTGGCGCCACCTGGGCCGCCTCGGCCAAACCCGCCCACGCCCTCGACTAAGGACCGCCATGCCTCTTCGCCTCGACAGCGCCGATGCCGATTTTGAAGCGCGCTTCCAGGAGCTCCTGGATGGCAAGCGCGAATCCAGCCGCGACGTCAACGACATCGTGGCCGGCATCATTGCCGATGTGCAGGCGCGGGGCGATGCCGCCGTGGTCGAGCT
>CBIGSA010000154.1:0-8202 GCA_966192215.1 uncultured Devosia sp.
CTCAGGGCCACCAGTACAGGTCGATCATCCGCCCGCAATATGCCACCGGCCATGACCTCGACGTCGCGGCACAGTTCCTCGATCGTCTCAGTGCTGCGCGGACGGTCGAAATGCAGGCAGAACAGGTCCTCGGCGATATAGGCGAGCCGTGCATCCGCCACCTGGTTTAGCTGCACGGCGATGGCCGTCAGTGCGGCGTCGGCCACGTCGCCACCCAGCGTTGCGCGTACCTGGTCGAGCCGCTGCACGGCGATGAGCAGCACCGTGCCGTCCTTGTCGCTCGACCCCAGGGTTTCGACGAGGCCCGTGCGTGACAGGGCTCCGGTCACCGGGTCGTGGCTGGCAAGATAGGCCAGGCGCTGCTGGGCGATGTCGCGCCGCCGCGCCTCGTCCTGCGCTACCCGGGCCAGTTCGATACCGAGCAGGGCTACCACCGCCATGTGGAATGTGGCCGTGGCGACCAGCCAGCCGGCGCTCGCATAGGCCACCAGCGCTCCGATTTCCACCGCGCCGGCTGTAACGGCTCCCACCACCAGCAGGGCGCCAAGGGGACGGCGGCGGCGCAGCAGCCCCAGGATCACGGCGAATGCTGCAGCAATTCCGGCAGCGGGTGCCCAACCGGTCATCTGCAATTCGCGGTGCTGAAGCAGGGTTTCGGTGGCCAGCGCCTGCAGTACGGGCCCTGCCATGACGCCATAATGCGGAACGGCGAAAATGTCGCGCAGCTCTACGGCCGTGGCGCCGATAATGACCTGCTTGTCGCGAATACGCTCGTCGGCTACGCGGCCGCGCAAGACGTCGACAAAGGAAATCTGGTCGATCCCCGTGGCATCGATACCGAAATCGATGCCCGGATCGGCACCATCGAGGTCGGTGCGGCGTGATAATATCGCGGCAAGCGCTGGGACCGGCCCCTGGGCCGTGGGCAGGGTGGGGACGATGCGCGTGGCCAGGCCGTCGCCATCGAGCGCCACGTTGACCGATGCGGCGTCGGCCTGTTCGAGAAACCGGGCAAGTGGCAAGGAGACATAGTTCGCGCCGCCGACGAGCTGCTCGAAGGCGCCCAGCCACGCGAAGCCGCCGGCCCGCGCCAGCGCATCGGCAAATATCTGGTCGTCACCGGGATTGCTGGCACTGCTGAAATCTATGTCGAAGGCGATATCCGCTGCGCCATTGTCGAGCAGCACGTCAAGCGCCTCGGCATGCAGCCGTCGGGGCCAGGGCCATACGCCGATTTCGGCAATGCTGGGGCTGTCCATCGCCACGACGACGACATTGCCTGTGGCGGCACGGCCTGCCAGCGAAAAGCGGCTGTCCTGCAGCATGCGGTCGAAGGAATCGAACGCGCCCAGGGCGCCCAGCACCGAAAGGCAGCCGACGGCTGACAAGCCAATTGCCGTCCAGAGCCACGAGCGCACGACCGTCCCCACTACCGATTGGGTTGAAGCCTAGCGTGGCCGGGTAAAGGAGCCGTCACCGAAATAGGGCGCCTTGCCTTGGCCGGGCGAATCCCGCATCACTTGGGCGATGGTTCCGGCCGCCCCTCTCGGGCGGTGGGATTAAAAGGGAACACGGTGCGACGTACCCATCAGGGCGCAAGACCGTGGCTGCCCCCGCAACTGTGAGCGGATAGCGACACCGGGAATTGCCACTGGCCGATTGGCTGGGAAGGTCCGGCGCTGCGGCGACCCGCGAGCCAGGAGACCTGCCGTCATCCTTTTCTTTCAACCCGGCCGGGGTGTGCCGCGGGAGACGATGATGACCAGTTGCCGCGACGTCGCTGCTGTTCCACTGCTCGGATCGCCCGTGCCCTCCTGCCTGATGGCGGAGGTTGCCCATGGCACCCGGCGGTATTTCGGCTGACCGCTTCACCGGCGCGCATCCGGCGCGGCTCGACATTGACGGCCTGACCTGGGGCGCCACTCCCGGCCAGCCCATTGTGGGACCATTGTCCCTGACGGTCGAACCCGGCGAGAAACTGGCTTTGGTCGGCCCCAATGGCGCAGGCAAATCGAGCCTGCTGCGCTGCCTTTATCGCTACCATTGTCCGTCCAGCGGCACGGTCCGCCTCGATGGCGAGGACATCTGGTCACTGCCCGGCAAGGCCGTAGCGCGCCGTGTCGCCACGGTGCTGCAGGAGCAGGCCAGCGATTTCGGCCTTACCGTAGCCGAGATCGTGGAGCTGGGCCTGACGCCGCATCGCGGCGGCTGGGGCACGGATCGGGCGGATTACGCAGCCGTCGAAGCCGTTCTGGCGCTGATGGAACTGACCCACCTGGCGCCGCGTGACCTGGCCACCTTGTCGGGCGGCGAGCGGCAAAGAGTGATGATTGCCCGAGCCTTGCTGCAAAAACCTGATCTTCTGATTCTGGACGAGCCGACCAATCACCTCGATATCCGCCACCAGCTCGAAGTGCTCGACCTGCTCGGGCGGCTGGCCTGCACCGTCATCGTCTCGCTGCATGACCTTGCCCTGGCCTCGGCCCATGCCGATTGCGTGCTGCTGCTCGATGAGGGCCGTGTCGCGGCCATCGGGGCGCCCGGCGAGGCGCTCACCCAATCCACCATTCGTTCGGCTTTTGCCGTCGAAACCCTGCTCGACGCCCATCCGGCCACAGGCCGCCCGCGTCTCAGCTTCTACCTCCCCAACCAGATCCAGGAGTGATCTTATGCGCCTTGTCCTTGCTTTGGCCGCGCTGGTTTCCGCCAGCTCCTCCGCCTTCGCCGCCGGCTATCCGGTGACCGTGCAGAGCTGCAACCGCGATGTGACCTTCGATGCCGCGCCGCAGCGCGCTGTGTCCAACGACGTCAATCTCACCGAGATGATGCTGGCGCTCGGCCTTGCCGACCACATGGCCGGCTATACCGGCGTATCGAGCTGGAAGACGCTGGACGAGACGCTGCGCGAAGGCGTGGCCGAACTGCCGGAACTGTCGCCGGAATATCCGAGCAAGGAAGTGCTGCTCGGCGCCGATGCCGATTTCTATTTCGCCGGCTGGAACTATGGCATGCGGGTGGGGGGCGAGGTGACGCCCGATACGCTGGCCGAGTTCGATATCGCTGTTTACGAGCTGACCGAGAGCTGCATCCACATCATGGACAAGCCCAAGGCCTCCATGGACGATGTCTATAATGACCTGCTCAATCTCGGTGCTATTTTCGACGTGTCCGACCGGGCGACTGCACTGGTCGATGGCTACAAGCAGGAACTCGCCGATTTCCAGGCCACGCTGCCCACTCTCGAAGCGCCGGTGCCGGTCTTCGTCTATGACTCGGGCGAGGACAAGCCGTTCACCGCAGGGCGCTTTGCCATCCCCACGGCGCTGATCGAGGCGGCCGGCGGCCGCAACATCATGGATGATGTGCAATCGAGCTGGGTGGAGATCGGCTGGGAGCCGGTGATCGAGCGCAATCCCGAAGTGATCGTCATCGTCAACTATGGCGATGTGACCGCCGAGCAGAAGATCGACTTCATGAAGTCCAATCCGGCCTTTGCCTCAATTCCCGCCGTGGCCAATGACCGTTTCGTGGTGCTCGAATATGTCGAGGCCACGCCCGGTCCGCGCAATATCGCGGCGGTGAAGCGCCTGGCCGCGGCTTTCCGGGAGTAAGGCCGTGTCGCACCGCCACCTCGTTACCGGCCGCCATCATGCGGCGATCCACTGGATGCCGGCCCTGACGCTGGGGCTGGCTGTGTTGCTCGTCGTCACCATGTCGATGGCCGTGGGAGCAGGGGCGGTGCCCATTCCCGTCGAAACGGTATGGCGCATCATCGCGGCTAAACTCATGCCTGGCAGCGTTGCCATGGACTGGTCGGCGGGACGCGAGGCCATTGTCTGGGACGTGCGCCTGCCGCGCATCGTGCTCGGCGCCATTGTCGGGGCCAGCCTGGCCGTGGTCGGTGCGGCGCTGCAATCGGTCACGCGCAATCCGCTGGCCGACCCGCATCTGCTCGGCATTTCCTCGGGCGCAGCCTTCGGGGCGATCCTGGTCCTGCTGCATACCGGCATGTTCCTCGGCCTCGCCACCGTGCCGCTCTTCGCTTTTGCCGGGGCGCTGGTGGCGACGGGGCTGGTGCTGGCGGTTTCCAATCTCACCAGGTCGCAGAGCGCCGGAAGACTGGTGCTGGCGGGCGTCGCCGTCAGCTTCATCATCACTGCCGCAGGGAACCTCTTCATCTTCCTGGGTGACCCGCGCGCGGCGCACACCGTCGTTTTCTGGATGCTCGGTGGGCTTGGCCTGGCGCAATGGCCGCAATTGCCATTCCCGCTGACGGCATTGGTGCTTTGTGGCGGCTATCTCATCGCCAGGGCCCGCGGACTCAATGCGATGACATTGGGCGACGAGAGCGCCACGACGCTGGGCATCCCGGCCAGCCGATTCCGGCTTACCGTCTTCGTCGTCTGCGCGCTGCTGACAGGGTCGGCCGTAGCCTTTTCCGGGGTCATCGCCTTTGTCGGTCTGATGATTCCCCATATCGTCCGCATGGGCGTGGGCGGCGATTACCGGCGCGTGCTGCCGCTTTCGGCGCTGGCCGGGGCCATCTTCCTTGTGCTGGCCGATATTGCCGCCCGCACGCTCATGCCGCCGCAGGATATGCCGATCGGCGTGCTGACCGGCATTATTGGCGGGCTGTTCTTCGTCGGCCTGTTGCGTTGGCGCAGAACGGGAAGCGAATAGTTTCAGCAAGTTACTTCGCTGCCTGAACAAAGCATTCATCTCCACGTCATCCGCAGCGTGATTTCAATTGCGCGCGTTTGTGCGGTGCCGGATAGTCGTGCCCGCCATCGCCGGAGGGCTAGCTATGTGGATTGTTCGAAACTTCTTGCTGGGAGCCGTCGCGGCGCTCGGCCTGGCACTGCCGGCGGTCGCCGCCGAGCGGGCGATCATCGTGCTCGATGGGTCTGGCTCCATGTGGGCGCAGATCGACGGCAAGGCGCGCATCACCATTGCGCGCGAGACGCTGCATAAAGTGCTGGCCACGCTGCCCGGCGATCTCGAACTCGGCTTCATGACCTATGGCCATCGTGAGAAGGGCAACTGCGCCGATATCGAAATGCTGGTCGAGCCTGCAACCGGCACCGGCGCGACCATTGCCGCGGCTGCCGACGACATCAATCCCAAGGGCATGACCCCGATTTCCGACGCAGTGCGGCTCGCGGCCGAGGACCTGCGCTTCACCGAACAGAAGGCTACGGTGATCCTCATCACCGACGGGCTGGAGACCTGCGAAGTCGATCCCTGCGCGCTGGCTTCCGAGCTCGAATCCCAGGGCATCGATTTCACTACGCATGTGCTTGGCTTCGGCCTGTCGGACGAGGAAGGCCAGCAGGTGGCCTGCCTGGCCGAAAATACCGGCGGCAAATATCTGCCGGCCAATGATGGCGATGCGCTGGTCGAGGCGCTGACGACGACAGTGGCTGAGGTGACCCAGGCGGAGCCGGAACCGGCGCCGGAACCTGAACCCGAACCGGCCGTATTCGACTACACGGTTGCGCCGACGGCTTCGCTGTCCGAAGGCGGCCCGGACATGGTCGATGGCAATGCCGACCTGGTGTGGAGCTTTCACACGGTGGGCGCCGACGGCCAGGCCGGCGAATGGATACGCACCGAGTACAATGCCGGTGCCAAGATCGACATGGAGCCGGGCGACTACATCATGCGCGCAGAATGGGGCAGTGCCCGGATCGACCAGCCGGTGACGGTCGTTGCCGGTGAAGTCATCGAACCGCATTTCGTGCTTAATGCAGGCATGCTCAAGGTTCGGCCATATGCGGCCGAGGGTGAACCGATCGACGATGGGGCCGCTGTCAACGTCGCTTATCCAGGCGGCGACTCGACCGGCTATGGCGAAAGCACCTTCCGCCTTCCGGCAGGCGAGCAGACCCTGACGGTGGAGATCGGTGCAGGCGAATATGTCGAAACCTTCAACCTGGCCGCGGGCGAGACCATCGAGAAAGATGTCGTGCTCGGGGTCGGTCTGGCCGTCATCAATGCCAGCTATGTCGAAGGCATGGCTGTGGACGACAGCGGCATGGCGATCAATGTCGTCAAGGCTGAAAAGGCCCTGGATGGCTCGCGCGAGGAAGTGGGCTATGGCTTCGGCCCCGGCTCGGAATACGAACTTTCGCCGGGCGACTATGTTGCCATTGTCCGCATGGACGAGGCGGCTGCCGAAGTGCCGTTCACCGTCGAAAGCGGCAAGCGCGTCGATGTCGAGGCGGTGCTGGATGCCGGCGTGATTGCGCTGACCATGCCGGGGACCGACGGTTTCAACATCTACGATGCCGCCAAGGACATCCAGGGCAATCGAACCGAACGTGGCTACGGCTATGGTGCTGAGTACCAGACCACTCTGCCGGCCGGCGACTATGTCATCGTCACCCGTTATGCCGATGAGACAGAGACCGAAACGCCGTTCACTGTCACAGCCGGCCAGCGGCTGGAACTTGCGGTCGACAAAGGCGGCGGCAAGGTCAAGTAGATCGGAAGGCGCCCTGCGGGGCGCCTTTTTCATTCAGTCGCCGAAGCTGATATCGCCTCCGCTCGATGTGTCGATGTTCCGGTCCGCGGGATTGCCGCTGACCTCGATGTCCCCGCCGCTCGATGCGTCGGCCTTGATCCGGGCTGTCGCATGTACCGAGATGTTGGCGCCGCTCGAGGCTTCGACCACAGCATTGTCGGCCACCAGGCTATCCGCATCGATATCCGAGCCGCTGGACGCGTCGGCCTCGACCGCATCGGACGTGCCGCTGATTTCGATGTCCGAACCGCTCGACGCGGACAGGACAGCCTGGCCAAGCACGGCACCGGTCACCGCGATATTGGCGCCGCTCGAGGCGTCGAGTTCTAGCCGCTCGCTGCTGACGCCATCCACATCCACATCCGCGCCCGAACTCGCGGTGACGCCCGCCAGGGCGGGCAGGGTGATGTCGATGGTGATGGCGTTACCGCTATTGAGCAACTGACCAACCAGCCCGCCGCTGATGATGAAATCAAGGAAGCTCTGCTCGAAGCGGGCGCTCAGCACGCCATTGTCGACGCTGACCTGCAGGTGATCCAGCGCATCCTGGCTGCGGGATTCCGCGTGGACCGAGAAGCTGTCGCCCTGGGTGATGCGGGCATCGAGCCCGGTGGCGATGTCGACGCGATCAAAACCGGCAAGGTCGAAGTCGGCGCTTTGCGCGAAGGCAGGTGTGCCGGCGAGAAGGCCGGCCGTTGCAGCAGTGGCGAGTGCGATAGTGCGGCGCATGTCTGATCCCTCCAATGGCCTGAGCTCCGCATATGGGCTACCTGCCGCCTGGCTCAACCAGCGTCCGACAGCAAAAATCGCCTGTCCCGGGGTTGACGGTCACATCCGTGTTACCTAACGAGCGAAAAAAGGCCGGGTCGCGAGGACCCGGCCTTGGCATTTCAAGTGTAACGGGCTGGTTACGCCATGGCCTTCTGCAGGTTCTGGTCGATGGCGTCGAGGAAGCCGAGGGTCGACAGCCACGGCTGGTCGGGACCGACCAGGAGGCTCAGGTCCTTGGTCATCTTGCCTTCCTCGATCGTGTCGACGGTGACCTTTTCTAGGGTCGCGGCGAACTTGGCCAGCGCTTCGTTATTGTCGAGCTTGGCGCGGTGGGCGAGGCCACGGGTCCAGGCGAAGATCGAGGCGGTGGAATTGGTCGAGGTTTCCTTGCCCTGCTGGTGCTGGCGGTAGTGACGGGTCACCGTGCCGTGGGCGGCTTCTGCCTCCACGATCTTGCCATCGGGCGTGGCCAGAACCGAGGTCATCAGGCCCAGCGAGCCGAAGCCCTGCGCCACGATGTCGGACTGCACGTCGCCGTCATAGTTCTTGCACGCCCAGACATAACCACCGGACCACTTGAGGGCCGAGGCGACCATATCGTCGATCAGGCGGTGTTCGTACCAGATCTTGGCGGCTTCGAACTTTTCCTTGAACTCGGCCTCGTAAATCTCCTGGAAGATATCCTTGAAGCGGCCGTCATAGGCCTTGAGGATAGTGTTCTTGGTCGACAGATAGACCGGGACGCCGCGGGCGAGGCCGTAGTTGAAGCTCGCATAGGCGAAATCGCGGATCGAATCGTCGAGGTTGTACATGGCCATGGCGACGCCGGCGCCCGGCGCCTGGAACACTTCGTGCTCGATGACCTTGCCGTCTTCGCCGGTGAACTTGATGGTCAGCGTGCCCTTGCC
>CBIGSA010000155.1:0-8178 GCA_966192215.1 uncultured Devosia sp.
CGGCTCGACCCTCACCCCGGCCCAGATCGCCCGGGTCCGCCACCAGGCCGAAGAACTCGAAGGCGTGTTTCTCAACACGCTAACCAAGGAACTCTTCTCGTCGATCAAGACCGACGAGAGCGTCATGGGGGGCGGGTTCGGCGAAGAAACCTGGCGCTCCATGCAATCCGAACAGCTCGCCGCCACCATGGCGCAGAATGGTGGGCTGGGCATCGCCGAACAACTCCTGCCCGACCTGCTCGCCATGCAGGAAGCAGCCAACAACCAGAATTTATTGCCGGGAGCCTATAAATGACCGCAGCCGCACGCCTTGCCGCCCTGGACAGCCTGCCGGCCGACGACCTGTGCCGCATGGCCGAAGTCGCGCTCAGCGCGCTGGTGGATGTCATGAACCAGGAAACCGTCCTGCTCCGCGCCGGCCATATGCGTCAGGCGGGCGCCCTGACACCGGAAAAGACGCGGCTGGCCCAGGATTATGTGAGCTTTGCCCGCGCCGTGCAGCGCCAGGGCGCGCGCCTCCGGGCGCAGGCCCCCGAAGCCGTCGAGCGCCTGCGGCTGGGCCATGAAAGCCTCGCCACCCAGATGGCCGAGAACCTGCGCGTGCTGGCCACGGCCCGCACCGTGACCGAAGATCTGCTGACCGATGTCGCCAAGATCGTGGGGCAGCAGAACCAGGCCAAGACCTATGGTCGCGGCGGCGCCATCAAAGCAGACCCGGCAGCATCGGCCCGTGGCATAGCAATCAATCGCGCGCTTTGACTTGGAGTCAATTTTAGTCAACTGCAACGAGCGGAAGTAACCGGACCCAAATTACCGCGCATGTAAGATGACAACCGGCATTTTTGAATGCAGGGATAGCGTCATGATCACTGCGGTAACTGCAGACCCTATTGTCAGTAGCAGCCTTATGGCTGGCTATCGCAATCGCCCCTCCACCGGGGAACGCAGCCTGTTGCCCGAAAGCCCGCCGCCGGCGCCGAAGAATTCGAGCGCCAGCGACAATGGCACTTTGCCCCAGCCGGAACCACAGCCCGAGCACCACGATGCCGGCTCCATGTTTGCCGCGGCCGTGATCGCCGGCGCCCTGCCGCCCGTGCCGACCACGATGGAAGAACTGATCCTGCGCATCGGGGCCATTCCGATCCCCCCGGAGTCCGAGGCGCGGCTCAAGGATCTGCTGGCCTAGGTTAACGCGCTCTAACCGCCCTTTTTAACCTCCCTGAATGAAAGCCCCGGAAATCCGGGGCTTCTTTGTTCGGGCCGGCGGCTCATCGGCTGTAATTTGCCCAAATATTCATCACCCGCTTAATCCTTCCTTAGAGGCTCTCAGACGAGGATCGCCCCTGCCTCAGGAAGAGGCGCTTTAGTTTGCGTAATCCTAGAAAAGGACTAGTAACATGGGTGATATCTCCCTTTCGAAAGCCGTTCGTTCGAACCTGCTTTCTCTTCAGAGCACCGCCAGCATGATGGCCAAGACGCAGGAGCGTCTGGCAACTGGTAACAAGGTGAACTCGGCTCTCGACAACCCCACCAACTTCTTCACCGCCCAGGGCCTCAACAGCCGCGCCGGCGACCTGAACCAGCTGATGGACTCGATGGCCAACGGTATCCAGACCCTGGAAGCCGCCGATAACGGCCTGACCTCCATCACCAAGACCCTGGAATCCATGCAGTCGACCCTGCGCCAGGCTCGCCAGGACAAGTCGTTCCAGACCGCCTCCTACACGCTCGGCGCCGGCCTGACCTCTGCCCAGAACATCTCGTTCTCGGGTGGTGCTGTTGGTGACACGCCGGTCGATATCGCTCTGGGCACCGCCGCTGTTGCTGCCACGGCCGCCACCTATGACGGCGCTTCGGTTGACCTTTCGGCGGCTGACCCTGATCTGTCGGCTCTCGACGGTGAAACCATCTCCGTCAACGGCGCCGTCGCCTATACCTTCACCAACTCTGCAACCGGTCAGAAGGCAGCCCTTATCGCCGCCCTCGATACCGCCACTGGCGGCACGACCACTGCGGATGCCACCGGTATCCACATTTCGGTTGCCGACGGTACCAACTTCTCGATCCAGGCCAGCGACGCCGCGGTTACGACCGCTACCGGTGTCGCCGCCACTGTCAGCACGACCACCGACGGCGTTGCCGCCGTTGCCGCCGCTGCCAAGACCGTGGACACCCTGGTTTCCGAGATCAACAGCAATACCAGCCTCGCCGGCAAGGTTCGTGCTTCGAACGACAATGGCAAGCTGCGTATCGAAAACCAGTCCACGCAAACGCTCGACGTCGATGGCGTTTCGTCCTCGGGTGCCATTGACGGTGTCTCGACCGGCGCCGCCGACATCCTCGGCAACACTGTCCGCGCCGACCTGGCCGACCAGTTCAACGAACTGCGCGACCAGCTCGACAAGACCGCCGATGATGCCTCGTTCAACGGTATCAACCTGCTGCGTGGCGACAACCTGAAGCTGACCTTCAACGAGACCGGCACGTCGACCATCGACATCCAGACCAAGGGCGGCGAGTCCATCAATGCCGCGAACCTGGGTGTTCTCAACATCGAAGACGCCGACCTCGACAGCGATGCCAACATCGACACGCTGCTGAGCAACCTCAAGACGGCCCTGAACGACGTGCGTTCCCAGTCTTCGACCTTCGGTTCGAACCTGTCGATCGTGCAGAACCGTCAGGACTTCACCAAGAACATGATCAACACGCTGCAGACTGGCGCCGCCAATCTGACGCTGGCTGACATGAACGAGGAAGCCGCCAACCTGCTGGCCCTGCAGACCCGCCAGTCGCTCTCGAGCTCCTCGCTCTCGCTGGCTTCGCAGGCCGACCAGTCGGTCCTCCAGCTGATCCGTTAATCGGTTCACCCCATCGCAATTGGAAAAGGCGGGCTTCGGCCCGCCTTTTTCGTTTTGGCCCGGTGTCATCCCGAGATCGCGCCACGGCGGCAAGATGGATCGTGCCTGCCCCCCACCCTCGATCCCTCCCCACAAGGGGGAGGGAGGCGCATGGCTGCACTCCGAGCGTCACGCGATAGCTCCGTAGCCACCGACCAGGCTTCCCTCCCCCTTGTGGGGAGGGAATGAGGGTGGGGGCAGGCCACAGGCACAAATCTATCCATCTTCTCCCCCTCACCGAAACCACGCGCATACTCCACTCATCACCCCGCATGGGCGGCCTGCAGGCGAACAGTGGCGGGGTGAGCCGGGTGGGGGCTTTGCCTCTCCCACAGGTTCGAGTGCGGGCGGAAGCGTGTGCGCGACCCCCACGTACTGTTCCAAAAACCGGCACTCCGAGACGGCGACATCTCAATAAAAATTACTCAGAGGCGTCTGCCGTTTCGGGGTCCACCCATACATCCGACAACCGCGTTGCAGGCGGCGCTTCGGCGCGTCGTTATGGTTACCGCCATGCCAACAAGTATGGTTAACGCTGCATTAGGATTCGGTGAGCTAAATATGAATCAACCTCAAGGAGAGGCATGAGCCGAACATCGGCACCGTAGTGAAGGAAGCACAATGTCCGATATATCTCTCTCGAAAGCCGTTCGGTCGAACCTGCTTTCGCTGCAGAAAACCGCCGAGCTCATGGCCACGACCCAGGAACGCCTGTCCACCGGCAACAAGGTGAACTCGGCCCTGGATAATCCGACCAACTTCTTCACCGCCTCTTCCCTCAATGCGCGAGCGGGTGACCTCAACGCGCTGATGGACTCCATGGCCAATGGCATCCAGACCATCGAAGCGGCCGATAACGGCCTGACCTCGATCACCAAGACGCTGGAATCGATGCAGTCCACGCTGCGCCAGGCGCGCCAGGACAAGAGCTTCCAGACCGCTTCCTATTCGCTCGATCCCGACACGCTGGGCATCGGTTCCGTGGAGACCCTGGACTTTACCGGCGGCGCTTTTGGTGCCGATACCGGGTCGATCACGCTGCACAACACCGTGCAGGTCGGCAATAACGGCTTCGTCAATGCCGGTGGTGCTGCCGGCAAGGGCGGCTCGCTGACCATCCAGACCGCCAGCCTCAATGGCGGCACCGCGGTGACCGTCAACTTCACCGCGGCCGACACCGCCGAGACCACCGTTGCCAAGATCAACGCCACCATCAGCGCCCTGGGCGAGAAGGGCGGCGTCTCCGCCCGCGTGGTCAATGGCCAGATCGAGATTGCCAGCTCGAAGGCCGAAACGATCACCCTGGGCGGCACGGATGCCGAATTTATCGGCCTTGCCGCGGGTAACGTGGCGGATGTCGATGCGACCGCCGTCGGCGGTGCGGCTGTTTCGGCCGCTTCCATCCCTGCCTTCACCTTCACCATCAATGGCGAAGAAGTCAGCATCGGCACCACCAATGCCGGTTCGGCCGCAGCCAACGGTACAGCAATCGCCGCCGCCATCACCAGCTCTTCGGCCGCTCAGGCTGCCGGCGTAACTGCTGCAGCGGACGGCGCCGGCGTCATCACGCTGACCAATAGTTCGGGCCAGAATTTCACGCTGGGTGGAACCGGGCTGACCAGCCTGGGCAACATGCCTGCTGGCGCAACCAGCGATGGTGTTCCCGCCTCCGGCACCGTCACTGCCATCACCGAGGTCAACGCCGTCAAGACGATTGACGCCTTGGTCAGCGAAATCAACAACGATACCGATCTCAAGACCAAGATCCGCGCCAGCAACGACAATGGCAAGCTGCGCCTTGAAAACCTCTCAACCCAGACGCTGAACATTGCCGGCGTGACGTCCTCGGGCATCATCGACGGCACCTCGTTCGGCGCCGCGACCATCGTCGGCAACTCGGTGCGCGCCGACCTGGCCGAGCAGTTCAACGAGTTGCGCGACCAGCTCGACAAGCTCAGCGACGACGCGTCGTTCAACGGTATCAACCTGCTGCGCGGCGACAACCTGAAGATCACCTTCAACGAAACCGGCACCTCGACCATCACCATCCAGACCAAGGATGGCCAGGCGCTGAATTCGGCAAACCTGAACCTCTATAACCTGACCGCCGACCAGCTCGATGCCGACGCCGATATCGACAGCCTGCTCAACGACGTGAAGGGCGCTCTGGCCCATGTGCGGACGCAGTCCTCGACCTTTGGTTCGAACCTGTCGATCGTGCAGAACCGCCAGGACTTCACCAAGGAAATGATCAACACGCTGCAAACCGGCGCTGCCAATCTGACGCTGGCTGACATGAACGAGGAAGCCGCCAACCTGCTGGCCCTGCAGACCCGCCAGTCGCTCTCGAGCTCCTCGCTCTCGCTGGCTTCGCAGGCCGACCAGTCGGTCCTCCAGCTTCTCCAGTAAACGCTCCATTCAGGACAATCGCTTCATCGAGGCGGGCCAGGGCCCGCCTCGATTGTTTTCGCCATGATCGCAGGCTAGACCAGATCAGGAACGTTCGAGTCGCGGAGGCTAGTTGAAATGGCGCTCAAGGTCGAGCTGAAGCCGGGCGAGAAGCTGCTGGTGGGCAATTGCATCATCACCAATTCCGACCAGCGCACGCGATTGTTCATCGATGGTCGCGCACCCATCCTGCGCGAAAAGGACATCCTGACCGCAGAGACGGCCAATACGCCCGCCAAGCGCATCTACCTGGCGGTGCAGCTCATGTATATCGAGGAGGATATCGGCCTCACCCGTGACCAGTATTTCACGCTGATCAACGACTTCCTCGAGGCTGTCCCCTCAGCGACAGAAATAGTTAACCAAATCAACAACGAGATATTAACCGGGCAACTGTACAAGGCTCTGAAGGCTGCACAACGCCTCATCGAGTACGAACAGGAACTCTTCTCCAATGCACCATCAGGGCGCTAGTGCCTACCAGCAGACCGCCAAGGTCGTGGAATCCTCCCGTGAGCGCGAATCGGCGCTCCTGATGAAGGCGGCGGCAGGCCTGCAGCGCGTAAAGGACGAGTGGGACACCGGTACCCATCAGGAGCTCAAGGCGGCCCTGACCTTCAACCGCAAGCTCTGGACCATCTTCATGGCCGCCGTGACCAAGGAAGACAGCCCCCTGCCCCAGGACGTACGCCAGAACATCGCCAATCTGGGCATGTTCATCATGAACCAGACCCGCGATATTCTGCTCGAACCCTCGCCCCAGCCCCAGAAGCTCGACATCCTGGTGCGGCTGAACCGCCAGATCGCCGCCGGCCTGCGCGGCAACTGATCGAACAGGACGCAAGAAATAAGCCCCTCGGCAGCGCCGGGGGGCTTCTGCTTGGGACCTCAACCCGGCCTAGATGAAGTTCACCAGGCTGAGCTGGCTCACCATCGACGTCGCCTGGTAGCTTGCCTGCAGGCGGGTCTGCAGCGCCAGGATTTCCATGGCCACGTCTTCCTTGCTCACGGTCTCGATATCGCTCAGCAGGTTGTCGAGCTGCGCCTTGTAGTTGGTGTGTCGCTCGGTGGAGTTGTTGAGGCTGATCTGGGCGACAGCCAGCTCCATCGTCAGGATTTCGATCGAGCCGCGTTCCGAATTATGCGACTCCGACAGTTCGGACTGCTGGCGCAATGCCATGGCGTCAAAACGCGCCTTGGCATTGGGATCGGCATCCGGATAGGTCTCGACCGACATGGCCCCGAAGGTGCGGATCATGCGCAGCAGGCCCGATTCATTGGCCTCCATGCCATAGTTGACGCGGGTCGAGTCATCGACTTGCGCGGTGACGCTCTGGCGCGGATTGCCTTCTGCGAGCTGTGCCGTTTCGGTCAGCGCCCGTTCGAGCCCCTTGGCGAAGTTCTCCGCATTCTCGTCGGCCGTGCCGCCAATGCTGAACTGGCCAGCCACGGCCTTGCCGACAACGGCGGTCAGCTCCACCATGCGCGTCGTGCCATTGGGCTCCTGCAGCGTGACACTGACCTTCTCGCCGGCCGTCAGCGTCGCCGAGAAGGCGACATTGATGCTGCTGGGATCGGCAGCGGTATGGGTCGTGTCGATATTGGCCGTATCGGGCGAGACATTGATGATCTGGAAGCCATGGGCGCTCGAAACCGGAACCTTCTCCTGCAGCGTCACGGCACCGGCCGCCGTCTCGATGCCAAGCCGACCCAGGCCTTCCGCCGCAACCGCAGGCGTCTGGCCACGATACCAGAGCACGGTATCGGCATCGGTCGCCACCTTGAGCGCGGTTGCCGTCGCCGGATCGCCATCGACGCGCAGCGCGGGCTCGCCCGGACCATTGAAGAACATCTCAGCTGCCGCATAGGTCGAGGCCGCTGACAGATCAGAATCGGCAACCGCTTCCAGGCTGGTCTGCAACGCCGCCATGAAATTGGTCGCGGTGACGGCCGGATCGGCTGGAACGGCAGGTGGGCCGATCGTGCCAGGATCAACCACGAACTGCCCGGGACCGGCAGGCGCATCCTCGGGGCCGATCGCCGTCAGGGTGATCTGGGTGTCCCGGCCGTCGGGCAGTTGCAGGCCAACCGTTATGGTCTGGCCGGGCAGCATCTGCTCGGCAGGCGGCGCCTCGAACGTGATCGTATTGGTATCGCCGCGCTGTGGTACCGCAACCGGGGACGCCGCAACGGCGCCAACATTGACGGAAGCCAGGGGCGCCGTCGATGTCACGCGGAGCAGCTTGAAGCCGAAGGGATGAATGCCATCCTCGGTCAGGCGCACAGAATTGGTCGTCGGCTGGTCCATCATCAGGCGACCCAGGCCGTCCGCACCGGCATCGGCTGCCTTGCGCTCGCCGACAACGGTCTTGAAACCATCCTTGCCGCCAATGCCTTCCAGCAGGCTCGTCGTGTCGGGCAGCGGCGCGCTGTCGGTATTGGCGCCACCGAACAGGTAGCGGCCGGCAATATCGGCATTGAGCAGGGTCACTAATTCGTCGAACCGGGCCTGCGACAGGCCTGGCAAGGTCGCCATGTTGATATTGTTGGTGCCGTACTGCCCCTGCACCGCCGAATTGCGCGCCTCCCCTTCCATCTCGTCGAGGCGGGTCATGGTCTTGTCGAGAAAGCTCAGGCGCAGGTTGACCGTGTCGATATTGGCCGAAAAGCCCTCGATCTTGCTGAGGCGCGAGCGCACCGACAGCGACATGGGCAGGTCACGCCCCATTTCGGAGAGCTTGGACGCCTTCTCGCCGGTGCCCAACTGCATCTGCAGCGTGGCAAAGCGATCCTGCATCTTGGAGATGACGCCGAACCCCGTCTGCAGGGG
>CBIGSA010000156.1:0-8141 GCA_966192215.1 uncultured Devosia sp.
GATGGCGGCATGGTGGCGTCGGACTGGACCATGCAATTCCTGGCCGATGTGCTGGATGCGCCGGTGGATCGTCCGGTCATCCTCGAAACCACGGCGCTTGGCGCGGCCTGGCTGGCGGGATCGAAGGCCGGAGTCTGGCCAGGGATGAAGGACTTTGCCGCGAGCTGGGCGCGGGACAAGCGCTTCGAGCCGGAAATGGACGCGGCAGAACGCAAGCGGAAGATCAAAGGCTGGGACGCGGCGGTGCGACGCACGCTGAGTGTTTAGCTAGCCGCCGATCCAGGCCTGGAAGCTGCCGCCAGCGATCATAGCCCAATAGAGCTTGCCGCCGGGACCGCGGGCTACGGCGAGGCCGAATTCGACGAAGCGGTGGCTGAGCAGCGTGCCGCGATGGCCCGAGGATTCCATCCAGCCCTCGATGGCGCCCTGGAGGCTGGTATAGCCCTTGGCGACATTCTCGCCCACGGCGCCGAGATAGCCGGCGGCGGTGACGCGTTCGCGCAGGGTGACGCCGAGATCGTGGCTCAGCGTATTCTTCTGCGCCATGAGGCGGGCCTGCGAACGGGCGGCCTCTTCGAGGCGGGTATTATAGGTCCAGGGCGGCGCGCCATTGGCCTTGCGTACCGCATTGATGGCCGCCAGGATTTCATCGTCGGTCAGAGTCTCGGGCGTACTAGCGCCCTTGGGCAGAACCGGAATGGTGGTGGAGCAGGCCGCCAGGGCGGTGGCCGCGGCGAACAGGAGGAAACCGCGGCGCGTCGTGGTGAGCATCGGAAGGTCCATGGTGGCGATCAGGCCTGGTCGTAAGCGCTGAGCAGGTTCGGCAGGCAGGCGAGCAGACCGGTGATGGGCGTGCCATCGGCAAGGTCCCAGCAGGCCGAGAGCGCCGCGTGGGCGGCGGCCCAGCCCAGCATGCGCTTGCGCGGATAATCAAGACGCTGGGACAGGATATCGGCGCGGGCGGCGATGCGGCGCGGATCGGCGGCGATATTGCCGGCATCCTTGGGATTGATGAAAACATTGGCGACATCATAAGCCGGATCGCCGATAAGGCCCTTGGGATCGATGGCGAGCCAACCGCGGTCCGAAGACATGATATTGTCGTGGTGCAGGTCGCCATGCAGCGGAATCTGCGCGCTGGGCCGGTCGAAGAGCTTGAGCGCTATGCCGCTGGCGCGGGCATAGAGGTCGCGGGCCGTATGTGGCCAGGCCCGCACATCGGTATCGAACAGGGTCTGGAAACGGGCGCGCAGCGGTTCAAGATCATCGGGCGCACCGGGACGGGGGCGATGGAGATTGGCCACCACGGTGGCGATGGCGATGGTGCCTTCATCGTCGCGACCGGCGCGGACGGGCTCGCCCAGCGAGCCGCCATCGAGCCATTCCATGAAGATGGTATCGCCATGGATGTCGAAGACGGTGGCGGCGCCATCGCCTTCATACCATTGCAGCAGGCGGGCGCCCCTGCCCTCCTCCTCGGCGACGACGGGTTTCAATATCTTGAGGGCGCCGAAATTGCGGCCATTCTGCTCGACGCGGAAAATCCAGCTCCGCGGCGTATCCGCCACCGGGGTCGACTTGGTCAGGGACCAGCGGATCATGGCGCGGCTGAGCGCGGTTTCTACGGGCGACTGATTCATCATTGCCGGTATTAGAGCAGAAGGAAGCCGGTTTCGACAGGGTGGGAGCTGATTGCCGGTAAACGTGATGAAATCGTGACGGTAACCAGCGGGTAAGCCTGCCGGTTGGCACCATGGCAACCCTAACAGCAGGAAGGGCTGGCGCGGCAAGGCTTCTTTACCTCCCGGCGCGCAGACTGGTCTCACGCGTAACAGGACTGTCAGGGAGAGCCTGGAATGACGCATCAACCTTATGAAGACCAGTGCGAGCCATCGCGGCTCGCCGACATCATCGCCGCCGATGAAGTCCACCCCACGCTCGGCCGGCAGATCATGAACGGGTTCAGTGGATTGCTGGTGCTGATGGTGACCGGCGTGCTGATCGTGGCGCTGGTACTGTGGAAGTCGCCTTAGGCCGCCGAAGTCACCACAAACACCGTACCGTCCTCGGGCTCGACCCGAGGACCATTCGCCGCTTTGTGCCGTGTTGTGAGTGGCCCTCGGATCAAGCCCGAGGGCGGTGCGGCGGCTTGGGCGGCATAGCGCCCCTGGTCATTATTTGATCCGATACGCATCCTTGGCAGCCTGGTAGCTCAGGTGCTTCGCTATATCCCTTGCCGTCGATTTGGTGACGCGGTTCTCCCCGACCCAGCGAGCCAGGAAGCCGCAGACTTCGCGGCGCCAGACATCGTGGCGGGCAGGAATGGACAGCAAGGCGCGGGTGTCGTCGTTGAAGCCGGCGAGATTGTAGAAGCCCGCGGTTTCCACGACCTGGTCGAGATAGCGGCGGATACCCTGCGGGCTGTCGTGGAACCACCAGGGCGGGCCGATCATCAGGCTGGGCCAGTAGCCGGCCATGGGTGCCAGTTCCCGGGCATAGGTGGTTTCGTCGAGCACGAACATAAGGAGCCTTAGGTTGGGCTCGTTACCGCATTTGGAAAGCAGGGCCTTGAGGCCGTTCACATAATCGGTGGTGCCGGGAATGTCGGCGCCCAGGTCGGTGCCGCGCTCCGCCATGAGCAGCGGATCGGTGTTGCGGCGCGAGCCGGCATGCATCTGCATGACCATGCCGTCTTCGACTGACAACAGGGCCATTTCCGTCATCATCTGCGCTCGGAACAGTTCGGCGTCATTGGCGTCGTGCCGGCCCGACAGCACCTTGTCGAGCAGAGCCTGTTTTTCGGGGCCGGACAGATCGGCCGTGTTGGCTGTGGGCACCCCGTGGTCAGTGGCGACAGCGCCGAAGCGGCGGAAATATTCGCGGCGGTTGCGGTGGGCGTTGATGAGGCCGGACCAGGTGGCGATGTTCTCGCCGGTGATCTCACCGAACTTCTGCAGGTTCTCGACGATGGCGGCGCGGCTGGGATCGGTCACGTCATCAGGGCGATAGGTGGTGCGGACGCGGCCGATGGTGCCGGCCTGTTCCATCTTCTGGTGATGCACCAGCGGATCGAGCGCGAATTCGGTGGTGGCGATAACTTCCACCCGGGCGCGATCGAGCAGCGCATGGGGCAACAGTTCGGGCGTAGCCAGGGCGGCATCGATCGTGTCGTAAATGGCGTCGGCGGTTGCGGGGGAGAGCTCCTCCTCGATGCCGAAGGCCCAGTTGAGCGAGTGATCGATCCAGGTTTTCGATGGCGTGCCGGCGAAGAGATAGTAGTTGGCGGCGAAGAGCCGCCAGGCGTCGCGGCCCTTGGCCACCGGCTTGCCATCCTTGCGGGGCACGCCCAGATCGTCATAGCTCAGGCCCCGGCTGCGCAGCATGCGCAGGACATAGTGATCGGGCGTCAGGAACAGGGCCGCCGGGTCGGAAAAGCGCCCATTATCGGCGAACCAGGACGGATCGGTATGCCCATGCGGGCAAATCAGAGGCAGGTCGCGGACTTCGGGATAGAGCTCGCGCGCGATGGACTTGGCAGGCTCGGAAGCGGGGAACAGACGGTCGGGATGCAAATGGGTCATGGCGCGGTTTTGCCATGTTCCAGGCGGCAGATCAATCATCTTCCATACAAGACTGAGACCTGTGGCATTTTATGTAAATTAACCCCATCGCAAGGATCACGTTCGTGCTGGCGGGACGCGGGATTACCCTTCCGTCGCGGGTGAGAAACAGCGCGAACGCGGCTGCCCAGATGTCATTTCTGGCCCGAAAGGCCGGCGATTGCAGGGTGATCCAATGACGCATATCGAGGGCAACGAAGCGCTGATGGCGGCGCGGCAGCAGGCAAGGGCCACGGGCTATGTGCAGCGCGTGCAGGTGATGCTGATGGCGGCGGGCATTGCCGCCTTCGGGATCGTTGCGGTGGCCGCCACGGTGATGACAACTCTGCTTTAGACAGGGCCGATCCCGTCCTCTAGTGTGCGCCGGGGGAGTGACCGGCGCCGATGCGAATCCTGCTTGTTGAAGACAATGAAGACCTGGGCGAGGCGATCGAAAAGCGCCTGCGCAGCGCCGGCCATTCGGTGGAATGGGTCAAGGACGGCGCCGAGGTGGTTTCGGCAGCCGAGGGCGACGATTTCGACGCGGTGGCGCTGGACCTGATGCTGCCCAATCGCAACGGCATCAGCCTCATCGCAGAACTGCGCCGGCACAAGTTCAATGCGCCGATCCTGGTCATCACGGCGCGCTCTGAAATCGACGACAAGGTGAGCCTGCTCGACCTCGGGGCCGACGACTATCTGGTCAAGCCCTTCGACCTGCGCGAGCTCGAAGCACGCCTGCGCGCGCTGATCCGCCGAACCGGCGGGCAGACGACGAGTACGCTGGGCGTGGGCAATCTCGAAATGGACCTGGCGGGGCTTAATGCCAGCGTCGAGGGGCGCTCGCTGGAGCTGGGGCGGCGTGAATTCCGGCTGCTGGAAATCCTGGTCACCAATGCCGGCAAGGTCGTGCCCAAGGAGCGGCTGATGAACCAGCTCTTCAATTTCGACGAGGCGGTTTCGGTCAATGCGCTGGAGCTGCATATCTCGCGGCTGCGCAAGAAGCTGGAAGCGGCCGATATCGAAATCGGCACGGTGCGCGGCGTCGGCTATGTAGTGCGGGCGCCGCATGGCGGCTAAATCCTTCTCCATCCGCCGCCGGATCGTGGCGCTGGCGCTGGCGCTGCTGCTGGCGGCGGCGGTGGTGCTGATCGTCTTCATCCGCGATTATGCGGAACGCGCGTCGGACCGGGCGTTCGACCGGCTGCTGGCAGCGTCTGCGCTGACGATTGCAGGCGCCGTTCAGGTCGAGGACGATAGGGTGACCGTGGAACTGCCCTTTGCTTCCTTCGGCATGTTTTCCGGGCGCGACCGGGTCTTCTATGCGGTGGAAGACCCCGGTGGCCGCGCGGTAACGGGTTATGCGGACCTATCGGAAAGCCAGCCCGAGCTGACTTCGGCGGGGCCAGTCTTTGCCGATGCGACCTATCGCGGCGAGCTGGTGCGGGTGGCGAGCGTGGGGCGGCTCACCTCGTCGGGCGGTGACGCCGACTGGGTGACCATCCACGTGGCCGAGACGCAGACCGAACGCGAAGCGCTCGCCTGGGAAATCCTCTCCAATGCCATCGTGCCCGTCGTGGCGTTGACGCTGCTGGCCATCGCGCTGGTGTGGTTCGGCATCGGGCGCATGTTTGCTCCGCTCTACCAGCTCGAGCAGGAATTGCGCGGGCGGGCACCGGACGATCTGAGCCCCGTGGACGTGCCCGTGCCCGCCGAAGTGAGCCATCTCGTGAGCGGCCTCAACGCCTTCATGGCGCGGCTGGGCAGCGCCATGGAGCGGGTGACGGGACTGGTGGCCGAGGCGGCGCATGAAGTGCGCACCCCGCTGGCTTCCCTCAGGGCGCAGGCCGAAGTGGCGATGGACGAGCAGGATCCCGAAGCTTTGCGGGCGCGGGTGGGGCGTATCCACCAGGGCGCGGTGCAGGCCAGCCAACTCGTGAGCCAATTGCTGATGGAAGCGACGATTTCCCACCGGCTGGAAAACCAGGAGACCGACACGACCGCTTTCGGCGCGGTGGTGGACGACGTGCGCCAGCGGCTCGACCCGGACCAGGCGGGTCGGCTGGTGATGGACCTGCCCGAGACCGTGGCGGCGGCACCTATTCGCGGCGACCGGGTGGCGCTGCGCGAAATGGTGCGCAATGTGGTGGACAATGCGCTGGTCTATTCAAACGGCAAGGTGGAGATCGGCGGCAGCCTTGGCGAGGGGATGATGACCATGGCGGTGCGCGACCGAGGCCCGGGCATTGCCGAGGCGGAAAAGCCGCTGGTGCTGGAGCGCTTCAAGCGCGGCGCAGCGAGCGGCGCGCGAGCCGGGTCGGGACTGGGCCTTTCCATCGTCAAGCGCGTGGTGGAGGCCCATCGCGGGGCATTGCGGCTGCGGGATCGGGACGGCGGAGGCCTGGTGGTCGAGATCGACCTGCCGCTGGTCGGACGGAACCCCAAGGTGGAGCAGATGCGGCGGGCGCTGGGCAGTCTTTCGGCGCTGGTGCTGTGCCTGCTGCTGCTCGATCCACGCGGCGCCGAGGCGGCATCGACCCGCTATCCGGCGCCCGATGGCAGCAGCGAGACGGTGCTGACCATTGTGGGCGTGACCGACACGCCGCTCTTTGCCCATTTCATCGCCGGCTTCCAAGCCCTGCGGCCCGACGTGACCGTGGCCTATGAGGAAACCGATTCCCTGCCGCTCTATGAGCGCTACCTGGCTGGCGACATGAGCCCGAAGCCGGACCTGCTGATCAGCTCGGCATCGGACCTGATGATCAAGCTGGCCAATGACGGGCATGCCATGGCCTATGACAGCCCCTGGCTCGGCGGCCTGCCCGACTGGGCGCATTGGCGCAACGAGGTCTTCGGCTTCACCTTCGAGCCGGCCGTCATCATCTACAACCCCGACCGGATCAGTGCGGAAGAAGTGCCGCGCACGCATCTGACGCTGGCCGAAATGCTGGAGACGCAGACCGAACGGTTCCGGGGCGAGATCGCCACCTACGATATTGCGCTTTCAGGCGTGGGGTATCTCCTTGCCTCGCAGGACCAGGTGATTTCATCCAATTTCTGGCGGCTGGCCGCGGCGTTCGGGCGCGTGAGCGCGGTATTTTCCGGCTCGAGCCCTGCCATTCTCAATGGCGTGGCCGATGGCACGCTGGCGCTGGGCTATAATGTGCTGGGCTCCTATGCCTTTGCGCGCAAGGCGGATGGCGCCAATATCGAGATCGTGGTGCCCGATGATTATGTGCTGGTGCTGACGCGTTCCATGCTGATCCCGCGCGACGCGCCCTATCCCGAACTGGGCCGCGCCTTTGTCGACTTCGCGCTGTCGCCGGCGGGACAGGCTATCGCGGCGGGGCAGACGGCCCTGGGCTCGGTGGTCTCGGGCGCCGATGGGGAATGGACCAGCGAAGCCATCGCGGCGCGCGGGCGGGGAGTGATCCAGCCCATCCCGCTGGGACCGGCGCTGATGGTGTCGTTGGATCAGCAAAGGCGGAAGCGGTTCCTCGATAGCTGGGGCGAGATTGTTTCGCCCAAGCCATGAGGCGGCGAAGAAGTGTCTTTGTTGGGATACCCCCTCCCACCCTCCCCTGATAGCGGGAGGAGCAGATCGGGGATTTGGCACGATCTTGCGCCGCGCACTTTGGCAGCTCCTCCCCCTTTTCAGGGGGAGGTTGGGAGGGGGGTATCCTTCCTTCACCACACAGCCATGCAACACGCGCATGGATACAACCTTAGTTGCACCGTTTTTGGCCATTTTGCCTCGATTTCATCCGTACCGCTCCCTTAGTTGCACGAAACGCATGGCTGGCCTGACCTTTGTGGCCTAGCGGAAAGGGCCGGATGAGCCCATCTGTTTACTCATGAAAGCGACAGGGCAATTCGGCCCGGTCTTGAGAGGAACTGGAAAATGAGCACCCCGCGCAAGAATTTCTTTGCGACCCTTGGCACCTTCGTTGACGTCTTCGGCAGCGCTGCTGCCGTGTCGAACGCGGTCGATGCCGGGCGGATGCCCAAGGCCAAGCACCTCAAGACCCTGGGGATCGATCCCGACGCTTTCCGTTCGATCGGCAAGCTCTAAGTCTCCCTGGCGCAGCGCTTCTCCTCCCCCCAGCGCAGCGTCGAGTAGCTGGTTGAATGTTGAAAAGCCCGGATGTCCTTGAATGGGCATCCGGGCTTTTGCTTTCCCGCGTCCACAGAAAAGCTGCGTTTAGTCCTCGTCGCTGGCCAATTGGCCCAGCACCTCGCCCTTGCCGCGCAGGCGGAACCAGAGCGGCACCAGCACGGCGGCGGCCGCCACGACATAGAGCGTGATGGCGATAGGCGAGTGGAAGAGCACGATGGGATCGCCCTGGCTGATCGCCAGGGCTCGGCGCAATTGCTGCTCGGCCATGGGGCCAAGGATGAGGCCGACCACGACAGGCGCGATCGGATAGCCGAAGCGGCGCAGCAGATAGCCCAATATGCCGAAGGCCAGCAGCAGCATCAGCTCGAAGGAAAAGCGGATGCCCAGGAAATTGCCGGACATGGCACCATTTGCCCCGAGCGTGC
>CBIGSA010000157.1:0-8045 GCA_966192215.1 uncultured Devosia sp.
ACGGTATCGAGCACAAGGAAGGCGATCACGAAACTCAGCACGCCCCGCGCCAGCGCGGCAAAGCGCGTCACCGACAGGGCGGCGACCACGACAGCGAGGATCGCTGCCAGCATGGGCGCATTGGAGATGGGAAAGATCACCGCGAGCAGCACCAGCAGGGCAACGAAGGCAATTAGGAAGGTAACGAAGGCATCAGCGGCCTTGCCAGCCAGCACGACCTGGCGCGGATAGCGCCCCGTCAATGTGCGGGTACGCATCGCCCAGACGCTCAATGCGGTTGCCGCAACGACGGCGAGGCCGAAGGTGATCATCACCCAGGTGAATTCCTGGTCGGGCGTTGGCCGCGGCACCATAAGGCCGCGCTGGTTGATGAAAATGTCGAAGGGCAGAGCCAGGGATTCGCGCACCGCCGGCATCGCCTTGAGCACAGCGAAGTACCAGAAGAACAATTGCAGCAGCAGCGGGATGTTGCGGATGGTCTCGATATAGACCGTGGCCAGCCGCGACACGATGAAATTGCTGGAAAGGCGCGCAATACCGATGGTGAAGCCCAGCATGGTGGCCAGGACGATACCGATAAAGGCAACCAGCAGCGTATTGGTGATGCCAACCAGGAAGGCTTCCCAGTAATAGGAGCCGCGCGACCAGGGCAGCAGGGAGAAGCTTATGTCGAAACCGGCTGTCTTCCAGAGGAAATCGAAGCCGGTCGTCTTGTTCTGGGCGGCAAGGTTGGCCGCGGTGTTGCCGACGATCCAGACGATGAAGGCAACTAGCAGGCTGGCGACGACAACCTGGTAGATGATGCCGCGGATTACCGGATCGTTGAAAAACGAAACCCTGGGGGCCGCAGCGGGCCCCGTATCAAGTGTGGTCATGTGAAAGATGTCCCCTGGCCATAGCGGCCCGCTCCACGCGCCACCCAGCGGCGACGGACGACGGAACAAAAGCACCCGGCGCCCCCAAAGGGAGCGCCGGGCCTTTTCAGCTTAGCGGATCGGGGCGGCGTACTGGATGCCGCCATCTTTCCACAGCGCGTTCAGGCCGCGCTCCAGCCCGATCGGGGTGGCCGGACCAACGTTGCGATCATAGGTCTCGGCATAGTTACCGACCAGCTTGATGATCTGGTAGGCCCAGTCCTTGGTCAGGCCGAGGGGCGTACCGAAGTCGCCTTCAACGCCCAGCAGGCGCTTGATGGCCGGGTTGTCCGAGCCGAGCATCTCATCGACATTGGCCGAGGTCACGCCGAGCTCTTCGGCTTCGAGCAGCGCGAAGTAGGTCCAGCGGGCAATGTTGAACCAGGCGGTGTCGCCGGCGCGGACCACGGGGCCGAGGGGTTCCTTGGAGATGATTTCCGGCAGGATGATGTGGTCATCGGGGTTGGCGAACTTGGAACGTTCGGCAGCCAGGGCCGAGGAGTCCGTGGTGTAGACGTCGCAGCGACCGTCTTCATAGGCCTTCACCACTTCGTCCTGGTCGACGAAGACCACGGTGTTGAATTCCATATTGTTGGCGGCGAAGTAGTCGGCGGCGTTCAGCTCGGTCGTGGTGCCCGATTCGATGCAGATGGCGGCGCCGCTGAGATCGAGAGCGGAAGCAATGCCATCGGCCTTGCGGACCATGAAGCCCTGGCCGTCATAGAACATGGTGCCCACAAAGCTGATACCAAGCTGAGTATCACGGCTCATGGTCCAGGTGGTGGTGCGCGACAGCACGTCGATTTCACCGGCCGACAGAGCGGTGAAGCGTTCCTGGCTGGTCAGCGAGGTGTAGCGGACGGCGTCGGCGTCATTGAAGATCGCGGCGGCCAGCGCACGGCAGTAGTCGACTTCGATGCCAGTCCAGACATTGTTCGAATCGGGCGCAGAAAAGCCCGGCACACCGCCGGTCACACCGCACTGAACATAGCCCTTGGCCTTCACGTCATCGAGAATGGCTGCCTGTGCCGACGTCGCCGCGAGGCCGAGCGAGGCCGCGAGAGCGATCGTTACGAGCGTTTTTTGCATTGCTATTGCCTTTTTTGTTTCCTGACCCTGTGTCCCGAGGCATTCATCAGGCTTACGCCAGCGTCCCCGGTGGCACCGCCGCCTTTGAATGGCGGTTGTGATGCTGTTAAGCATGCAAGCGTCTATTGACCGTTGCGTCAAGGGCTCATGGCGGCTTGGGACAGTAGACCTGTCGCTTATTTAGCCATGCGCCGCGAAATGATCCTATTTTAAGCACCGAGCCTACCATGAATGACAACAAAAACGGCAGCATTTCCGGCCATTCGATCGAAACGATACTGACGCATGGAGGTCGGAACCCCGACGAGCAGTTCGGTTTTGTCAATACCCCGGTTTATCGCGGGTCGACTGTGCTGTTCAAAACGCTTGCCGATATCGAGGCGCAGCAGCAGCGCTATCTCTATGGCCGTGCCGGCAATCCCACGACGGAAGGGGTCGAAGCGGTGGTCAGCGAGCTGGAAGGTGCGTTCCGCACCCGGCTGGTGCCATCCGGCCTCGCCGCGATCACCATTGCGCTGCTGAGCTGCGTCAAGGCGGGAGACGAAATCCTGGTGAGCGACAGCGCCTATGAGCCCGGCCGCGTATTCAGCGACGGGTTCCTGGCGCGCATGGGGGTGACGACCCGCTACTACGATCCGCGTATCGGGGCCGGCTTGGCCGGGTTGATGGGGCCCAATACGCGGGCCGTGCTGGCCGAAAGTCCGGGATCGCTGACATTCGAGGTGCAGGACATTCCCGCCTTGGCCAAGGCCGCCCATGCCGGCGGGGCACGGCTCATCGTCGACAATAGCTGGGCCAGCCCGCTCTACCACCAGCCGCTCGCGCTGGGCGCCGATATCGTCGTCCATGCCGGCACCAAGATGTTCGTCGGCCACTCGGACGCCTTTGCCGGCACGATCTCAACAGTGGAAGATGCGTGGGCGGATGTGGAGCGCACGCGGGCGCAACTGGGCTTCTTCACCTCGGGGGACGACGCGTTCCTGGTGGCGCGGGGGCTGCGGACGCTGGCTGTCCGCATGAAGGAACACAAGGAACGGGCGCTGGAGATTGCCGGCTGGCTCGAAGGACTGGACGAGGTGACACAGGTGCTGCACCCGGCGCTGCCGAGCCACCCCGACCACGCCCTGTGGAAACGCGACTTTACTGGTTCGGGCAGCCTGTTCAGCGTGTTGCTGGCCCCTGCCCCGCGCGCCTCGGTGGCCGCATTCGTCGATGAACTGGAGCTCTTCACCATGGGCTATTCATGGGGCGGCTATGAAAGCCTATGCATTCCCGTGAACCTGGGCAAGAACCGCACGGCCAGGCCGTGGACCGCCGAGGGGAACCTGTTCCGCCTACATATCGGGCTGGAGGGCGTTGACGACCTCAAGGCTGACCTGAAGGCCGCAATCGAGCGCTATGTCCGGGCGCGCTGAATCGCGCGCCTGATGGCCATCAAGGGCCGGCGCACAATGCGCCCATCCGGTTGCGTCTCGAACAGCCAGCGGCGACGGGCAAAAAAATTGCGGACCAGATAGGCGCCGAGCATGCCCACGATCAGCCCGCCGAACACATCGGTGGGATAGTGCATGCCCACGGGGACACGCGACAAGGCGACGACGGCGCCGACGACAAAGAACAGCGGAAACAGACGCGGCCAGAGAAAGCCGATGACGAAGGCCATGGCAACGGCCGTGGTGGCGTGGCCGGACGGGAAGCTCTGGAAATTCCAGTCGTTGACGATGTTCTGGAACGAGAACGCACCGACATTGTCGAACTCGTCGGGTCGTCCGCGCCCGATGGCGCGCTTGAGCAGATTGGCCAGCAGCCCGGGTATGCCGACTCCGAGGAAGATGAAGCCGGACAGCAAAGCCATCTCGACGGCCACCAGGCGCGGCAGGCGCTTCAGCAGCAGCGCGGCGGGTACGGCGAGGATGACGACGGCCAGCGAAGGAATAAGCACCCAATCGGACAGGCCATAGTCAGTAATGAAAAAGAATGGCGCACGCCACTGCGCGGGCCAACCGATGGCGCCGCGCGACGCCCAGACATCAACTTGCGACAGCAGCGCAACGCCCAACACGACACCCAGGCAGAACCACGGCCAGCGACGACTATCGAGACCCAGGGGCCAAGGTTTGGTGAGATCGGTCATGCCGGTGTTTTGGAGGCAAGTCCGCTTCGCCGTCAATAGTGCGGAGGGTCACATCGGCAGCTTGCCCTTTGGAAGCGAACACGGTAACGGAGTGGGCGATCTCGGAGTGTAGCTCAGCCTGGTAGAGCACCGGTTTTGGGAACCGGGGGTCCAAAGTTCGAATCTTTGTACTCCGACCATCGCACCTGCATCGTGTTGAGGACCTTGCATGACCGCCCGTATCTACCGCCCGGCCCGTAACGCCATGCAGTCGGGCAAAGGGAAATCCAGGCAATGGGTCCTGGTCCATGAGCCGGCAAGCCCGCGCGAAATCGATCCGCTGATGGGCTATACGAGTTCCGGCGATACCCGCCAGCAGGTGCGGCTCAGCTTCGAGACGCAGGAAGAGGCGGAAGCCTATGCGCAGAAGAACGGCATTGCCTATGTGGTGCAGCCGGCACATGACGCGACGCCCAAGCGCGTGAGCTACCCCGATAATTTCCGTGCGGACCGCAAGACGCCCTGGACGCATTGACGCCGCTGTGACGTCGAATCCGCAAAGCGCCGCAAGCAATTGTGGCGCTTTTGTTTTTGGGGATGCGGCATGGATATGACCCTGCTGATCGTATTGCTTGGAGCAGCAGCGGCCGGCTTTGCCCAAGGTGTGTCGGGCTTCGCCTTCTCGCTGGTGGCGCTGTCGATCTGGGCCTGGGCGGTCGAACCGCAACTGGCTGCGCCGATGTCGGTTTTCGGTGCGCTGGTGGGCCAGCTCGTCGCTCTGCCCTGGGTCTGGCGTGGGTTCGACCTGCGCAAGCTGCTGCCACTGGTCATCGGCGGGCTGGCTGGGGTGCCGCTTGGCGCTTTCTTGTTGCAATGGCTCGATCCCACGCTGTTCCGTTTTGCACTGGGCGTTTTCCTGCTGGTCTATTGCCCCGTCATGCTCATGTTGCCGTCCGACTATAGCTGGCCGCATGGCGGGCGGATCGCCGACGGCGCATCGGGCTTTGCCGGCGGCGTATTGGGTGGACTGGCCGGCATTTCGGGACCGGTGCCGACGCTCTGGACCACGTTGCGCGGCTGGGACAAGAATACGCAGCGCGGCGTCTTGCAGGCCTTCAACATCGCCATGCACGTGGCAACGCTTACCGTGTATGCCCTGTCAGGCAGCCTTACCCGCGAAGTGCTGGTGATGTTCGCCTGGATCGCGCCGGCGCTCGCGATTCCAGCCGTGCTGGGCGTGCTGCTGTTCCGGCGGCTGGCCGCCCGCACCTTCCGCCGGCTGATCCTGATGCTGCTTCTGGTATCGGGACTGACGCTGGTCTGGGGCAGCGTGGCCGCCTGGCTATAGCTTTCAGTGACACATTCCCTATCTTGTCGGAGACACGAAGGGATATTTCCATGACACTATTGGCACGCTGCCTGCTCCCTGCCCTTGCCACGCTGGGCCTGGCCATGCCCGCACAGGCGGCGCCAGCCATGTGGGAGATTCGCGACGACGACAGTGCCATCTGGTTGTTCGGATCGTTCCACGTGCTGCCCGAGAATGCGGCCTGGCGCACCGAGCTGTTCGATACCGTATTGGCCGATGCCGACAGAGTGGTGTTCGAAACCGACATACGGCCCGAAGCGGCAGCTCAGGTGGGCGCTGAAGCCTATGTGCGCGGCGTCTATGTCGATGGCACGCTGTTGACGGATGTGCTGGGCGAAACGATCGAGACGCAACTGCGCCAGAAGGCAGCCGACATCAACATGCCAATGGGCATGGTGCAGGCCATGAAGCCCTGGCTGGCGGCCAACACGATTACGGTACAAGCCATGGCGGGCAAGGGCTTTGCCGCTGAGGGCGTGGAACTGCTGCTGCTGCCGGAGCTGGCGGAGGAGCGGCTGGCCTTCCTCGAAACGGGCAGCGAACAGCTCGACGTGCTGGCCGGGTCATCGGAGGAGGAACAGATCGCCATGCTCGTGGCCACGTTGGACCAGCTCGACGACCTGCCCAAGCTGATGGACAAGATGCTCAAGAGCTGGCTGGACGGCACACCGGAACAGATGGGCGATGTGTTCCTGACCGGAATGGGCAATTTTGAGGCCGCTTTCCTGGAGCGGCTGCTCTACGCGCGCAACCGCAACTGGATCGCGCCATTGGAAGGCATGCTGGCCAGCAACAGCGAGAACCTGGTGGTCGTCGGCGCGGCGCATCTGATCGGGGAAGATAGTGTGCTCGCCCTGCTAGAAGAGGCTGGCTACGAGATCGAACGGATTCAGTAGATTTGGTGGGGTAGCCCCTCCCACCCCCTATCAGGGGGAGGCCAGGAGGGGTCTCCCGGTCAAACTCAGACTTCGCTGAGTTTTGTCCACTTGCCGTCGTTCTTGCTCGACTGCACCGAAGCCACGATGAACTGCATGCCTTCGACGCCATCGGCCATAGAGGGCAGCAGGCCCTCATAAGCGGCGCCCTCGCCGCGGATGATGGCGGCGAACTGGCTGTAGAGCGTGGCGAAGGCTTCGAGATACCCCTCGGGATGGCCGGAGGGAATGCGCACGTTCATGGTCGAGGCGGCGTTGCCGGAAATGGCGCCGCCGCGGGTCAGCAACTGCTTGGGTTTGCCGAATTCGGTGAACCACATGTAGTTGGGATTGTCCTGACGCCATTCGAGACCGCCCTTGTCGCCATAGACACGGAGCTGTAGGCCGTTCTCGCAGCCCACGGCCACCTGGCTGGCCCAGAGCATACCCTTGGCCCCACCTTCGAAGCGCAGCATGATATGCACGTTGTCATCGAGCTGGCGGCCCGGCACGAAGCTGGTGAGATCGGCCGAGACGGAATCGGTCTTGAGGCCGGTGACGAAGCGGGCAAGGTTATAGGCATGCGTGCCGATATCGCCAATGGCGCCGCCTGCGCCGGAGCGGGCCGGATCGGTACGCCATGAGGCCTGCTTGTTGTCTTCCGCAGCGGCCTCGGTCAGCCAATCCTGCGGATATTCGGCCTGGATGACGCGAATTTTGCCGAGACGGCCGGATTCGACCATTTCGCGCGCCTGCCGGATCAGCGGGTAGCCGGTATAGTTGTGCGTGAGCAGGAATTTGGCGCCGTTGGCAGGCTTGATCGCTGCAAGCTTGCGGGCGTCTTCCAGCGTGCTCGTGAGCGGCTTGTCGCAGATGACATGGATACCGGCCTCCAGGAAGGCCTTGGCCGGGCCGTAATGCATGTGGTTGGGCGTGACGATGGACACGGCCTGGATGCCATCCGGGCGGGCGGCTTCGGCCCGCGCCATTTCCTCGTAGGAGGTGTAGATGCGGTCTTCGGCCAGGCCGATATTGCGCCCGGATTCCTTTGCCACTTCGGGGCGCGACGACAGGGCGCCGGCCACCAGTTCGTAGTCCCCATCGATACGGGAGGCGACTCGGTGCACATAGCCGATAAAGGCCCCCGTGCCACCACCGACCATGCCAAGACGAATGCGCTTTGCGCCGTTTTCAGCCATTTCTTCTCTCCCTTACGACAGCCCGAGCATCCTGCGGTTGGCGGCCTTGTCGGTGCCAGCAGCGGCGAAGTCGTCGAAGGCCTTTTCGGTGACGCGGATGATGTGGTTCTTGATGAATTCGGCGCCTTCGCGGGCTCCGTCTTCCGGATGCTTGAGGGCACATTCCCATTCAAGCACCGCCCAGCCGGCAAAGTCATATTGCGCCATCTTGGAGAAGATGGAGGCGAAATCGACCTGGCCATCGCCAAGCGAGCGGAAGCGCCCTGCCCGGTTGACCCAGCTCTGATAGCCCGAATAGACGCCCTGGCGGCCGGTCGGGTTGAACTCGGCATCCTTGACGTGGAACATCCTGATGCGCTCGTGATAGATGTCGATGTAGTCGAGATAATCGAGCTGCTGCAGCACGAAGTGGCTGGGATCGTAGAGCAGATTGGCGCGCGGATGGTT
>CBIGSA010000158.1:0-7997 GCA_966192215.1 uncultured Devosia sp.
CCGGCTCCCAGACATAGAGGAAGAACGTGCCCTGGATGGCATGCTTGTGCGGGCCGGTTTCGATATGGACGCCGTTCTCCAGAAAGATATCGGCCGCGCGCAGAATGTCCTCGCGCTGGTCGGTGGCATAGGTGACGTGATGGAAACGGCCATCGCCGCCGCCATGCTCTTCGGTGCAGGCCAGGTCATAGGACTTGTTGTTGACCGTGAACCAGCATCCGCCCAGCCTTCCATTGTCGAGCCTGATCTGCTCGGTGACGCGTGAGCCGAGGCAGGTAACCATGAAATCGCGGAAGACGGTGACGTCGCTGGCGAGCAGGTTGAGATGGTCGAGCCGGCGCGGCGAGACGCCCTGGGCGTGGAAGCGGCTAGCCATGTTCTTGAGCGCCGGGCGATCCTTGTCGTCGGGCACGTAGCGGCGCGTGTCCCAATAGAGCTCGAAAATGTGGCCGAAGGGATCCTCAAAGCGGAAGGCCCTGCCGTGGCCGAGATCGCCATCGGTCCAGCCATGCACCTTGTAGGGCGAGGCCTCGATGGCCCTGACGCGCCGCTCCAGCGCCTCGGGCGATGAGACGCGATAGGCGATGTGGCCGACGCCGGTGGTGCTGTGCCGGGTGAGCTTGAGCGTGTGGAACTCGTAGTCGTCCCAGGCGCGCAGATAGGCCGAATTGCCCTCCTGCCCTGAAAGCTTGAGCCCATAGACGCGGGTGAAGAAATCCAGGCTCTCCTCGAACCTGTCCGTATAGACCTCGACATGGCCGAGATGGGCAACGTCGAAACACGGCTCGGCCATGGCTTTCCTCCCTCTTGCGCCCCGCAGAACCAATGCAGCAGCCCGCCTGTTCCGGCGTGTTCCGCTTCCCCTGGCGCTGATGCTGCGCGACGCTTGTGTATGCACTATGCGATATCGGGTGCAGCGGCGCAACGGTTGTTCGACGGTAAATTTCACGATTACCGGCGCTTTCACGACTCCGCTTGATTCGACTCGCATTCAATATGTATACATGAGGTCGGATGGAGGATGATCTATGGCCCTGCTGAATTTCGCCACGCGCCCCAATACGCAACCATCGCAATCGCTGGCGGCCGGGATGATCGGAGGCTGGTCCATCGAGGTCATGCCGCGCACCGCGGCCAAGGTCGAGAGCTTCCGCGCGCTGCTGCCGGCGGGTACACTGGTCTATATCGCCCATATTGCCGGCACCCCGATCGAGGACATGGTGACGACGGCGCGGCGGCTGCATGAAGAGGGCTTTGCCGTCATGCCGCATTTCCCGGCGCGCGGCATTGCCGACAAGGTGATGCTGGACGACTGGATCAGGCGCTATCGCAACGAGGCAGGCGTCACGCGAGCGCTGCTGCTGGGCGGGGGCAATGCCGAGCCGGTGGGCGCTTTCGACAGTTCGATACAGTTGATCGAAACGGAGCTGTTCGACCGCCATGGCTTTACTCACCTGCATGTGGCGGGGCACCCCGAGGGCAACCGGGATATCGACCGCGATGGCGGCACGGCCATTGTCGACAGCGCGCTGATGTTCAAGCAGGACTTTTCGGCGCGTACCGATGCGCAGATGGCCATCGTGACGCAATTCGCCTTCGAGACGCAGGCGGTGACGGATTGGGCCGAGCGCATTGCCGATATGGGGGTGACAATGCCGATCCATGCCGGCATTGCCGGGCCGGCCAAGCTGCAGACGCTGATCCAGTTTGCCCTGTCCTGCGGGGTCGGGCCCTCGGTCAGTGTGTTGCAGAAGCGGGCGCGCGACGTAACCAAGCTTCTGCTGCCCTACGAACCGACAGAAGTCGTGGCCGGCTTTGCCGATTATATGGCGCGGCATCCGCAAGGGCTGATCAGCCAGCTCCATGTGTTCCCACTGGGCGGCATCAAGACGGCGGCCGAGTGGATGAACCGCCACACGGCGGCAGAGGCGGCTTTGGCCGCCGACTGAGCGCAACGTATACATTTGCACCGGATGGACGCCCGCGCGGCATCGAGACTTGCCGAGCGGGTCCTTGCCTGTGTACACGAAGATAAGACGCCGCCGCTTTCCAGGAGACTATGATGGCCACTGCCCGCCCGCCTTTCCGCGCCGACCATGTCGGCTCCCTGCTGCGCAATTCGGCGGTGAAAGAGGCGCGGCACCGGTTCTATGACGAGCATGCCGGCTCGCGCGAGGAACTGGCCGCCGTCGAGGACGAAGCCATTCGCGAGGCCATCAAGCTGCAGCAGGATGTCGGCCTGCCCGTGGTGACCGATGGCGAAATCCGCCGCTCGTTCTGGCACTACGATTTCATGGCCGATCTCGACGGCTTCAAGTTCGTCGAGCGCGACGTGGCCACGGGCCATAATTTCAAGGGCGCCAATACCAGGCCGATCTTCCCCACCATTACCGGACCGGTGGATTTCCCCGCCGACCACCCGATGCTGGAGCATTTCAAGTTCGTGGCGGCCAATACCAGCGTCATGCCCAAGATTTCCATTCCCGGGCCGAGCTGCTGCCATTTCCGCGTGGCCAAGGACGACATTACCCACAAGCCCTATCACGACGATGTCGAGCTGCTGTTTGCCGATCTCGCGAAGGCCTACAAGAAGGCCGTGGCCGCCTTCTACGACGCCGGCTGCCGGTATCTGCAGATGGACGACATTTTCTTCGCTTATCTGTGCGACCCCAAGATCCGCGCCGAGAAGCAGGCGCAGGGGCTCGATCCGGACTGGCTGATCGAAAGCTATGCCAAGATGATGCATGACGCGATCGACGGACGGCCGGACGACATGGTGATCGGCATGCATATGTGCCGGGGCAATTTCAAATCGACCTGGATTGCCGAGGGGGCCTATGACCCGGCAGCCGATGCCGTATTCAACAAGACCGGCGTCGATATCTATTTCATGGAATATGACACGGACCGCGCCGGCGGGCTCGAGCCGCTGCGGCTGTTGCCCAAGGGCAATAAGCGCGTGATGCCCGGCTTCATCACCACCAAGGTGGGCGAGCTGGAAGACCTGGACGGGTTGCGGCGCAAGTTCGATGAGGCCGGCAAATATGCCGATCTCGACCAATTGGGCATCGCCCCGCAATGCGGCTTCTCGTCCACCGAAGAGGGCAATGCGATTACGGTCGACGACCAGAAGCGGAAGCTCGAACTGGTGGTCAAGACCGCCGAGGCGATCTGGGGTTCGGTGTAGGCCGCAATATCTCAGTCGACACCCTCCCCCTTGCGGGGAGGGATCAAGGGTGGGGGGTGTTTGGCCCGGATATCGGGGCTAAACGACACCCCCTCCCAACCACCCCCGTCACGGGGGAGGTGCCGCGCGGTGGGTGTGGCGAGATTTGCCGTGAGCCCTAAGCCCCCAGCTTCAGCCCCAGATAGCGCTCCAGCACCGCGTCATCCCTGAGCAGATCCGCCGATTTCGCCCGGTGGGCGATCATGCCGCGTTCGATGATGATGGCATCCTCTGTCAGGGCCAGGGCGACTTCGGCATGCTGTTCCACCAGCACCAGCGCGATGCCTTCATCGGCGGCCATCTGGCGGACGGCGGCGGTGAGTTCTTCGACGATGATCGGGGCCAGGCCCTCGAAGGGTTCATCGAGCAGCAGCACGGATGGATTGGTCATCAGCGTGCGGGCAATGGCCAGCATCTGCTGCTCGCCGCCCGAAAGCTGGTTGCCCATATTGGCGCGGCGCTCGGCCAGGCGCGGGAAGAGCGCATAGATGGCGGTCAGGTTCCAGCGGCCGGGGCGGGCGATGACGGTGAGGTTTTCCTCGACCGACAGCGAGGGGAAGATGTCGCGCTCCTGCGCCACCCAGCCCAGGCCGAGCCGGGCCCGCTTGTGCGGGGCGAGGCGTGAAATATCCTGCCCGCGCCAGTGGATGGCGCCGCGCTGCACCGGAACGAAGCCCATGGCGGTAAGCAGGAGCGTGGTCTTGCCGACGCCGTTGCGGCCGAGCAGAGCCAGGCTCCCATTGGCGGGCAGGGCGAAGGAGATGCCGTCGAGCACCACGGCTTCGCCATAGCCGGAGCGGACGTCGCGGAATTCCAGCAGCGGCTCAGCCATGCCCATGCCCCAGATAGACTTCGCGCACGCGTGGGTCGCTGCGCACGGTTTCGGGATCGGCCTCGAGCAGCACGCCGCCGCCGACCAGCACTGTTATGCGCGAGGCGAATTTGAAGACGATATCCATGTCGTGCTCGATGAAGAGCACGGAAATATCGGATGGCAGCGCCGAGATGACCGCGAAGAGCGCCGCGCTTTCGTCCTTGGGCACGCCGGCCGCCGGCTCGTCGAGCAGCAGCACGCGCGGGCGGGTGGCCAGTGCCAGCGCGATTTCGAGCAGGCGCTGCTGGCCATAGGGCAAGGTGCGCGTAGTGCGGGTGGCGGCATCGGCCAGGCCGAGCTGGGTGAGGATGGTGAAACTTTCCTCGATGGCATCGGAATGGGCGGCGAGGCGCTTCCAGAACTGGCCAGCGGTCCGCTCGCGCTCCATCACCGCCAAGGTCACCGCCTCGATGGGGGTGAGATCGGGGAAGAGCGTGTTAATCTGAAACGTCCGGCTGAGCCCGCGCCGCACGCGGTGGGCCGGGGCCAGGCCGGTGATGTCGCCGCCTTCGAGTTCGATGCGGCCGGCATCGGGCCTGATCTGGCCGGTGAGCAGGTTGATCAGTGTGGTCTTGCCGGCACCATTGGGGCCGATCAGGGCATGACGGGCGCCGCGCGGCAGGGAGAGGCTCACGTCGCGCGTGACTTCGAGCTTGCCGAAATTCTTCCTGAGGGCGTCGGTCCGCAGGACGATCTCTGGTTCGGCCATCACTTGCGCCTCTCCACGATGCGGGCGAGGAACCCCAGAATGCCCTTGGGCATGAACAGCACGACGACCATCAGCAATATGCCGATGCCGAAATACCAGTATTGCGGATTGATGCCAGCGAGTTGGTCGCGCGCCACCAGAAAGATAATGGTGCCCAGGATCGCGCCATAGAGCCTTCCGGTGCCGCCCAGGATGAGCATGACGACCACATCGGCGGAGCGCTCGAAGCTGAGCGAATCCAGCGCCACCGTATTGGTGGTCTGCGCCATCAGCGCGCCGGCCAACCCGGCGATGGAGGCTGAGATGGCGTAGATCAGCCGCAGGTGACCCTTGTGGTCGGCGCCGATGGCCGGCATGCGCCTGACGTTTTCGCGGATGCCGCGCAGGGCCAGACCGAAGCTGGAATTGACCAGCCGCCGGCTCAGCAGGAAGCAGAGGAACAGCACGGCCAGCGCATAGGCATAGCCGGTATAGCCCCAGAGATCGAACTTGAACTGGCCGAAGATGGGCCAGGTGCGGATACCGCGAAGACCATCGGTGCCGCCTGTCAACCAGGGCATGGCATTGGCCAATTCATAGGTGAGGAAGCCCAGGCCGAGCGTGACCATGATCAGCGCCAGATGCTGCACGCGAGTGATGAGGAAGCTCACCACATAGCCGATGATGCCGGCAAACAGGCCCGCCATCAGCAGGCCCGACAGCGGCTCGCCCCAGCCGCGCACGCTGATGACGCCGGCGAAATAGGCGCCCAGACCGAAGAACATAGCATGACCCAGCGTCACGATGCCGGCATAGCCGAGGATCAGGTCAACCGAGATGGCAAAGAGCGCGGCAATGGCGATCTGGCTGGCCAGCGGCAGGTAGGTCGGCAAGAGGATGAACGGCAGCAGAGCCGCCAGCCAGAACAGGATTTCGAAGGGCGACCAGCGGCTGCGGCGGCGCAGCCAATCACGGGATTCGACGGGGGCGGAAACTTGCTCGCTCATGGCCGCCTCCTAACGCTTGCCGAACAGGCCGAGTGGCCGCACGAGCAATATGGCCACCAGCAGCAGATAGATGAGGAAACTGCCGATTTCGGGCCAGAAATACTTGCCGGCCACGTCGCCAATGCCCAGCAGGGCCGCGCCGACGAAGGAGCCGGTGATGGAGCCCAGCCCGCCGACCGACACCACGATCAGCACATAGACCAGCATCTGGAAGCCGAAGGAGGGTGAGAGGCCGACGATCTCGACCGCCAGCGCGCCGCCCAGCCCGGCCAGGCCCGAACCCAAAGCGAAGGTGATGGCGAAGACCTTTTCGACATCGAGGCCAAGGCCCTGCGCCATGCGCTGATTGTCCACGGCGGCGCGGATCTGTGCGCCTAGCCGCGTGCGCTCCAGCCCGAAGACCAGCAAAGCGGTGATGATGAGCGCCACCAGGATAATGAAGGCGCGATAGATGCCGAAGCGGATGCCGAAGATTTCGGCGGAGCCGCGCAGCCAGTCCGGCAGGATGATGACCTGCTGCACCGTGCCGAAGGTGAAGGTGGCGACGGCGGCCGCCACGAAGACCAGGCCGATGGTGAACAGCACCTGGTTGAGCTCGCCGGCCTTGTAGAGCCGGCGGAACAGGGTGCGCTCGATGACAATGCTGAGCAGGGCCATGGCGATGAAGGCCAAAGGCAAAGCTGCCAGAAAGGGTAGGCCGAGCTGGCGCATGACGGTGACGGCGACATAGCCGCCGAACATGCCGAAGGCGCCATGGGCGAGGTTGATGAAATTCATCATGCCCAGGGTGACCGAGAGGCCCACCGAGAGCAGGAACAGCAGCATGCCGAAGGCGAAACCGTCGAACAGGACGATGACGATCTGGTTGATCATGGAGTTGGTCCTACCGGATCATGCTGCATGTTGAAACTGCCTTGCCACCGGGCGTGGGCTCCCTCTCCCTGAGGGGAGAGGACGGGGTGAGGGTTCAGAGCCGGTGACGAGCTCAGTGCCCGACGCGGCGCTGAACCCCTCACCCAACCCTTCGGGTCGACCTCTCCCCTGAGGAGAGGTGACTTCTGCTCCACTCTTCAGGCTACTGCGCGGCGCCGTGCAGCGGGTCCTTCACATTGGGGATCTCGTGCACGATCACGTTCTGCAGCTCGCCATCCACTTCCTGGATTTCGCGGATATAGACGGTCTGGATCACGTCACGGGTTTCCGGGTCGATGGACATGGGGCCACGCGGGCTGTCCCAGGACATGCCCTTGGCCGCTTCGATCAGGGCGTCGCCGCTGGCATCGCCATTGGTGGCCTTGAGCGCCTCGAAGATGAGGTGCATGCCGTCATAGCCGCCGATGGAGAACAGGTCGGGCTCGCGGCCGTTATTGGCGGCGGTGTAGCCTTCGACATAGGCCTTGTTCAGCGGATCGTCGCGTTCCAGCGTATAGTGGAAGGTGGTGATGATACCGCGGGCGGTTTCACCCATGCTTTCCAGCGCTTCGGGATGGGTCAGTTCGCCCTGGCCGAGCACCTTGATATCGGGCGGGGCGAGGCCGCGGTCGACCAGGGCCTTGCCGATGGCTGCGGGCTGGGCGCCGCCCGGCACGAAAATGTATACAGCTTCGGGATCGGCATCGGCGACGCGCTGCACGTAGGCCGAGAAATCGGGATTGGCAACCGGGGTGCGATCGGCGCCGACAATGGTGCCGCCGGCTTCGGTAAAGCCTTTGGCGAAGGAGGCCTCGGCATCGATACCCGGACCGTAATCGGCCACCAGCGTATAGGCCTCGCGCACGCCCTGTTCATAGGCCCAGGTGCCGAAGGCATAATTGAGCTGCGGGATGGTGACCGAGGTGCGCACGATATAGGGCGACTGCTCGGTGATGACGGACGTAGCGGCATTCATTACCACCATCAGCTTCTGCGCTTCGGTGGCGATTTCGGCGGCGCCAAGAGCCTCGGGGGTCAGGGCGAAACCGGCCAGAATATCGACCTGATCGCGCACGACCAGTTCCTGCGCAAGGCGGCGGGCCACATCGGGGGCCGGACCACCCGTGTCGCGCTTGATGAGTTCGATCTTGCGGCCGGCGACTTCATCACCATGCTCGGCCAGGTAGAGATCAATACCGGCCTGGAGCTGGTTGGCAGCGTCCGCGAAAGGACCCGAATAGGGCAGGATGACGCCGATCTTGAGCGTTTCCTGCGCCACGGCACTGGCCG
>CBIGSA010000159.1:0-7990 GCA_966192215.1 uncultured Devosia sp.
ACCGAGCTGGTCGGCCAGCGCGATTTCCTCCAGCAGGTCCCTGAGCCGCTCAGCAGGGCTTTGCAGCGCATTGCCATCGAGCGGATCGGGCGTGTTTTCAGCGAAGGAATAAAGTCCGTGTTCCATCTGGTGACTCCTGGTTGGGGTCAGAGATGGCTTGTGGTCCTGACACGATCAAGAACGCACAAGGATGTAACCGCGCGCCCGCAGGCGCGCGGCAAGAACAATCAGACGTTGCTGCCCGAGGGCGTGTAGGCGAAGGGCGCGGCCGGAGCTGCGGCGGGCTCGGGTGCCTTTTCGCCGGCCGCCTTATGGATTTCAGCCACGAGGGCGGGGTCAAGGCGCAACTTGGAGGCCAGTGCATCGAGATAGGCGCGCTCGGCGGCCGTGTCGGCGGTAATGGCGACCAGCGAGGCAGCGTAGATCTCAGTTGCATGCTCGGGTGTGTCGGCACGGGCGGCTACAGCGTTGATGTCGAGCGGGCTCGACAGTTCATCGAAGACCCAGGCCTTTTCCTCGGAAGACAGGTTCATCGTCTCGAGCTTGGCGAAGATGGCTTCCTTCTCGTCGGCGTCGATGCGGCCATCGGCCTTGGCGGCTGATATCATGGCGCGAACGAGCGACTTGCCCAGCTCTTCCTGGCCATGGCTGTCATGGGCGGCGGGAATGAAGGCATCCTGCGCCGGCGCCTGGCCAGGCGTGCCCTGCTGGTTCTTCTGATAGTTCTGCCAGGCATTGTAGGCCAGGCCACCCACGGCAGCGACGGCGCCGATCTTGACGGCGTTGCCGGCGAGCTTGCCCAGTCCGCCACCGCTCAGCAACATGCCGGCGGCAAGGCCGGCCGCGCCGGTCATCGCGGTGCGCTGGGCATTGGGGTCGGTCTGCAGGGCTTTGACGATCTGATCGATGTTGAACATGGGGGCTCCCTTTCCTGTTGCATGCGCAGATGGGGATGCAATGGGGCCGGCACAAGGCAGGTGGACAGGATGTAATGTCGCGGCATAGGCAAAGACCCCGGCGGGGCGGCCGGGGTCTCCTTTTTGATGGCGTCAGAGGGAGGGCTGACGCCATCAGGGGAAGTTGATGTTAGACGGCAGGCTCGGCAGCCGGTTCAGCGGCCGGGGCTTCGGTGGCCGGGGCAGCGTCAGTTGCCGGGGCCTCTACCGCCGGGGCTTCCGTGGCCGGAGCCGCATCAGTCGCCGGAGCGGCCGGAGCCTCGGTCATGGGGGCGGCGTCAGTAGCCGGAGCCGCGGGGGCTTCGGTCATCGGAGCCGGAGCCAGAGCCGGGTCGGCCGGGGCTTCGGTCGTCACAGGGGCGCCGTTCACGTCAACCGAAGTCGACGGGCCCGAATTGGCGGAGAATACCAGGTAGCCGATGGCCAGAAGGGCCAGGGCGACGATGATGCCGACGAACCAGCCGGTACCACTGCTTTCGCGGGTATAGACAGTCCGGTTGCCGTCGTTGCTATAAACGGTATCGCGTTCAGGGATGGCCATGAGTTCGCTCCTTTGTTTCACCGTATGCACAGAGAAACGCGGGCTTTTTGTTTTCGTTCCCGAAACCGTGATCACGTCGCGCGCAGATTGTCGCAGCGGAAATAGCGCCGAAATTACAAATGATTAACCAGGTTGTATCGCCCTGATAGGCACGGCGACCTTCGCAAAAATTTCAGAGCTCGGGCTCTTTTCCCTTGGCCGGCTTCTTCGAGATGCGGTCGATCAGCGCGAGGAAGAGGGCGGAGGCGATGAAGGTGAGGTGCAGCAGGGTGTACCACATCACCTGGTTGTCGGTGTATTGCGGCACGTTGAGGAAGATCTGCAGCAGGTGGATCGAGGAGATGGCGACGATTGTCGAGGCCACCTTGATCTTGAGCGAGCCGGCATCGATCTGGCCGAGCCAGTGTACATCATCCTCGTTGTCGAAGCGGGAAACGAAGTTCTCGTAGCCCGAGATGATGACCATGACGACGAGGCTGGCGATCAGCGCGGCGTCGATCAGGCCGAGAATCTTGAGGATGGTTTCGGTTTCACCCAAGTCCATCAGGTGGCTGCCAAAATCCCAGAGCTTGACGCCGAAGGTCACCGCATAGAGCGCCAATGCGACACCTAGGCCGATATAGAAGGCCACGAGCAACCAGCGGGAGGCCAGGATGATGTTCTCGACGAAGATTTCCAGCCGCTTCATTTGACGCTCCAGCTTTCAGTGCTGCTGAGATAGCAATTTCTGCGTAACTAGCAAGGCGGCTCGCAACAAGAAAAGGCCGGGCGCGAAGCCCGGCCTTTTCCATTGTCCTATCGACAACGATCAGTTGTTGGCGACGGTGATCAGCGGCGTGATGCGGCGGATGGTGACGCGACGGTTCTCGCGCTCGGCCGCTTCGGTGCGGATCTTGAGGTAGCGTTCGCCATAGCCCTGGGTCGCCAGGTTTTCCGGCGGCACGCCGTAGAAGTCGGTGAGGATGCGGGCCACCGTGGCAGCCCGCAGGTCCGACAGGCGCAGGTTGGAAATGTCCGAACCCACGGCGTCGGTATGACCCTCGATGAGGAAGGTTTCGCCCGGATTGTTCTGCAACAGCGTCAGCATGGCGTTGGCAGTGGCAGAGAGGGCGCCGACCTGGTCACGGCCGATAGTGGCCGCGCCGGTGTCGAAGGTCAGCCCACCGACTTCCAGACGACGCACGCTGTCGCGGATACGGGCTGAGCGCTTGACCTCGTCGATCGAATAGAGGCGCGCGACCTGCTCGACCGGCGGCTGGGCGAAGAAGTCCACGACTTCTTCCTCGTCGGCATAGCGGGCATCCAGCACGTAGTCCTGCACCGGGATGTTGAGGCGTAGCGGGGGCAGATCCAGGCCCGGATCGCGCCATTCGATCAGGTCGTCGTAATATTGATCGTCGAAGTTGGCGAGCACGTATTCACGACCATCGGGCGTGATGCGCGAGCGGCGGAGAATGTCACCATTGCGGTTGCGTACCGTCACGATCTGGCTGCCATCAGGGCGAGTGATAACCTCACGGACGCGGCCGTTGCTTAGGTTCTCGTAGTAGATTTCGTCCTGCTGCGGATCGTAGAAGCGATCCGTATCCTGGCCGATGGAATTGACCACAAGCTGGGTGCCGATCTGCAGGATCACCTGGGTAATGACGTCACCGGTGCTGGCAGGCTGAACCTCGGCCTGCTCGACAATAGTGATATTGTTCTGCTGGCCGATATTGTTCTGCGTGTTATTGGTCACATTGTTGGTGACATTGTTATTCGTGGTGTTGTTGGTGATATTCGTGATGTTGTTGATATAGTTGTTCACCACGGTCTGGGTCACGGTCGTGTTTTCGGTCGCCGTGACCTCGGTGCCTTCTTCAGCTGTTGCTGCCGGTTCGATGGCAAGCGTGCGGATGGCTTCGGACTGAGCCGCGGCGTCGCTTTCCGGCGGCGGGGCGGCCGGCTCGGCAGCCACTTCGGCCTCCAGCGCAGTCTCCGCGGCCGGATCGGCCTCGACGTCCTTGGCGCTGTCCAGCACCGGCGCAAGTTGCTCTTCGGTCACGCCTTCAGGCAGGTCTTCAACGACCTCGACCGGTTCGGCCGGTAAGGTCGCCGGGTCGACTGGGGTTTCGGCGGCAGGCTCTTCAACCGAAGGTTCTTCAGCGACCGGTTCTTCAGCGACCGGTTCTTCGGCAGCCGGTTGCTCGGCGGCCGGCTGTTCGGCCGGAGCGGGTTCGACGGCAGGCTGCTCTGCGGGCGCAGGCAGGTTGGGCACGGCCGGCAGCGAGAGACCATACTGGGCCAGGCAGGCATCGATGTCGGTCAGGCCAGCTTCGGCGCAGAGCGCGGCAATCTCGGCCTGGGCAGCGGCGATCTGGGCCTGGGCGGCCGCGACATCGCCTCCCGCCATCAGATCGGCGACGGCAGCGTTGTAGAGGTCAACCTGGGCCTGCAGTTCGGCGGAAATGTCCACGGTTGCGGCAGGCTGTTCAGGAGCAGGCTCCTCCGCCGGAGCCGGTTCAGGCGCCGGTTCGGCAGCAGGGGCTTCCTCGGCAGCCGGAGCGGGCTCTTCGGCCACGGGCGCAGGCTGCTCGACCGGCGCAGCTTCAACGGGAGCCGGTTCCGGGGCGGGCTCGGGGGCCGGGGCTGGCTCAGGAGCAGGTGCCGGTTCCGGCTCGGGCTGCGGCTCGGGTTCGGGGGCTGGCTCCGGCTCGGGAGCAGGCTCGGGCGCGGCTTCCACGGGAGCAGCCTCGGCGGGCGCCTCCTCGACAGCCGGAGCTTCCTCAACGGGCGCTGCCTCGGGGGCAGGCTCTTCTGCCGGAGCAACCTCGGCGGGGGCCGACGCGGCGGAAACAGCAGCGATGCATTCGTCAATGCTGGCATAGCCGGCGACGATGCAGAGTTCGGTCAGGCTCGCCTGGGCCGCTTCGAGCGCGGCGGCGTCACCGGATGCCTGGGCGGCGGCATAGGCCTGGTACGCAGCGACAAGATCGCCGTCCTGCGCACGCACGGTCAGCGGCAGCAGGGCCATGAGGCCGATGCTGGTGCCGGTCAGGAGCCAATTTCTAAGGCGCATTGTTCTTTTCCTTTATGTCGAGTGACACTTGAGCCAAGCATCATGGGGCCAATCTGAACGCAAACTGAATGGATTGCCGGCCGGTTTGGTGATGCTTTCTCCCCGCAAGGCCCGCAACGCCTGGTGTCGGCGATGGTTCCCCGCGGACGGTGGCCAGCCGAACATGGCGCCAATGCGGCGGAGTGGACGGATCGGGCTGCGATGCGCTTGGCCGGCGCGTCGTGATCATGGTAGGCCGGATGTCATGCAGCAAGCGCTCGACACGCTCACCATTCCGACAGAGGGGCAGGGGCTCTACGAATTCACGCGCGCCGTCAGGCAGTTCGTGACCGATGCCGATGTCGCCACCGGCCTGCTTACGGTTTACGTGCGACATACATCCTGCTCGCTGCTGATCCAGGAAAATGCCGACGCCGACGTACAAACCGACCTCAACGGTTTCTTCCGGCGGCTGGTGCCCGAGGGCATGGACTGGCTGGTTCATACGACCGAAGGGCCGGACGACATGCCGGCGCATATCAAGGCGGCGCTGACGCAGACCTCCATCGGCATTCCGGTAGTGGAGGGCGAGCCGGCCTTCGGCACTTGGCAGGGGATTTACCTGTTCGAGCACCGCCGCCGGCCGCATCGGCGCGAAGTGGTGTTGCATCTTATTGGAGAACGCTGATGGATTGGGCGACGCTGGCCGGTTACTGGCCCTTCGTGCTGGGGCTAATGGTGACGGGCGTCGTATCCGGCGTAGCGGCCGGCCTGCTGGGTATCGGCGGCGGGGCGATCATCGTGCCGGCGCTGAGCAATGCACTGCTGCTGCTGGGCTACGATGCCGATGTGGTACAGCATGTGGCGGTGGGCACGTCGCTGGCCATCATCATCCCCACCGGTATCATGAGCGCCCGGGCGCACTACAAGCGCGGTGCGCTGGACCTCAAGGTGCTCAAGCTGTGGGCGCCCTTCATCGTCATTGGCACCTTTATCGGCGGGCTGATGGCGGGCTTTTTCTCCGGCGACGTGCTGCGCATCGTGTTCGCGGTGATGGCCTTTGTCATCGCCGCCAATATCGTTTTTGCCTTCCAGACCCGGCTGATGGGACATCTCAATGGCTCGGCGCCTACACATCGCGCTTCGGCCTTTGTGGTGGGCTATATTTCCTCGCTGATGGGGATTGGCGGCGGGTCGCTGACCGTGCCGACGCTGGTGGCGTTCGGGGCGACCATGCACGCCGCCGTGGGCACGTCGGCCGCAATTGGCGTGGCGATCGCGGTGTCGGGCACGCTGGGCTTCATCATTTCAGGGTGGAGCGCCGCTGGCCTGCCGCCGCTCAGCCTTGGCTATATCAACCTGGTGGCGCTGGTATTGGTGGCGGTGCTGGCGGCGGTTTGTGCGCCGCTAGGCGCTGCCTTGGCGCATCGACTGGACCAGAAGACGCTCAAATATGTCTTCGCGGCCTTCCTGGTCGCGGTCGGCCTCAACATGCTCTGGAAAGTGCTGGCTGGATAAAACAAGGCCCCCGCTTGCGCGAGGGCCTTGCCGGATAAGGTTGGTGGGGACGGGTGACTACGGTATTTCCGATCGTCCCCACCGCCCAAGCCCCGTCGGGAGGGGATGGGAATGAAAGCCTCAGTTGGCGTCGCCGGTATCCAGCTCCCACTGGACGTTGACATTGATGGCGAAGGCCATTTCACCCGCTTCGACCGGAACCGGAGCGCTGGCGGCCATCTCAGCTCTGGCATACATGGGGTAGGGCTGAGGATTGTTGAAGCCCTGGCTTTCGGAAATCGAGATGATTTCGTCGAGCGTGCCGCCGGCGGCGGTGGCATAGAGCTCGGCCTTGGCACGGGCATCGGCGAAGGCGGCCTTGCGGGCTTCATTGTAGAGTTCGGACGGATCGGCGACGGAGAAGCTGACGCCGTTGACGGTGTTGGCGCCGACGGTCACCGATTTGTCGAGGATGGTGCCCAGCGTATCGAGCTTACGCACGGTGACAGTGACGGTGTTGCTGACCTGGTAACCGTTGATCTTGGGCGGCAGGGTGTAGCCGTTGGCGTCGCGCTCGTCGGTATAGACATAGTTCGGATTGACCGAGAAGCCCGAGGTCTGGATGTCGCGGGCCTCGATGCCTGATGCCTTGAGCTCGGCGACCAGCGCGGCCATGGCCGTGGTATTGGCGTCGAGCGCCTCGCGGGCGGTGGCGCCCTGGGTGGTCACGCCCGAGGTGATCTGCGCCATGTCGGGCGCACCCATGACCTCGCCACGCCCCTCGATGGTGATGGTGCCGGCATAGGCGGGCAGCGACAGGCTGGCAAGAAGGGCGAAGGGAACGAGGGCGGCAAGGCGACGCATGGGACACTCCATAAGGTATCGGGGGACTACTCCCCATCCATTGCGTCAGTATTGCGGCATAGCTGAACCGAAGTTGAACGGAGCTGTGGAGATTGGTTCATCGACAAAAGTATGATTTTCTCCGGTTGCGCGGCGGGGGCGCGGTAGGGTACTGACTGCGCTAACATTTCAGAGGCAGATATGGGCGACAGGCATTATCCCGATGGCACGCTGGTTGGGCGGGCCCGTGTTCCGGGGCACTCGCATCCGCGTATCGTTACGGTGCGTAACGATGAAGTGGTCGATATCACGGCCCAAGGCATGGCCACGGTGCGCGACATCGCAGAGAGCGGTCGCGCGGCTGAACATGTGCGGAACGCGGTAGGACAATCGGTCGGCAAGGCCGATACAATCCTGGCCAATTCGGTTGCCGGGCAGGGCGATGCCAACCTGCCGAGCCTGCTTTCTCCCATCGATCTGCAAGCCATCAAGGCTTCGGGCGTCACCTTCGTGGTTTCGCTGCTGGAGAGAGTAATCGAAGAACAGGCCCGCGGGGACAAGTCGCGCGCCGATGCGCTGCGTGGCGAGATACTCGACCTGATCGGCACAGATCTGAGCGCGCTGGTGCCGGGTTCGGACACCGCGATGAAGGTCAAGGCCAAGCTGATCGAAAAGGGCGTGTGGAGCCAGTATCTCGAAGTGGGCATCGGGCCCGACGCCGAGATATTCACCAAGGGCCAGCCGATGAGCTCGGTGGGCTATGGCGCCGAAGTGGGGCTGCACCCGATTTCGAGCTGGAACAATCCCGAGCCGGAAGTGGCGCTGCTGGTGACCAGCAAGGGCGAGATCATCGGCGCGACGCTGGGCAATGACGTGAACCTGCGCGATGTCGAGGGCCGCTCGGCCCTGCTGCTGGGCAAGGCCAAGGACAATAATGCCTCGGCTTCTCTGGGGCCGTTCATCCGCCTGTTCGATGGCGATTTCACGCTGGAAACGGTCAAGCAGTCTGAAATTGCGCTGCGCGTCGAGGGCGAGGACGGCTTCGTGCTGGACGGCCATTCATCGATGAACCAGATTTCGCGCAAGCCGGAATCCCTGGTGGCGGCGACGATTGGC
>CBIGSA010000160.1:0-7928 GCA_966192215.1 uncultured Devosia sp.
CCATAAAGGCCATAGGCCACCACGACGACCAGGATGACGCCGAGGACCTGTGAGCGGCGGTTGTCATTGACGCAGACCTGCATGACAAGAATGGCAAAGAGGCCATAGCTGAGCTGGCGGCACAGCATCAGTGCCGTCATGCCCGGCGCGATGGTGAGCTGAGGAATGGCGATGCTGCTGCCATCGGGCAGGGGGGCGGACAGGCCGGGAATGGGCACCAACTGGAGCAAAAGCGCCGCGCTGGCGAGGCCGAACAGCAGTGTGGGGCCGCGCAGGCGGGCCAGATCGAAGCGCAGCTTTTCCCCGCGTAGCTCCAGCATGACGAAATAGGCCAAGCCGACCAGGCCGATATAGGCCGCCCACAGGCCGGAAAAGGCCGGGCGAACGCTGGCAAAGGGCAGGGGTGCCAGGGCGACCACGAACAGCAGCAGCCAACTGGCGACCGTGTTCAGGCGCCGCTGGCCCTTGCCGGTGCGTGTATCCTGCGAAGTGCCGGTGCGGCGGCCAGACGAGCTGGTGATCTGGATTTCCGACACGTCGGGCTACCTCGTCTGGTAACGGAGCACGCCGATGAAGCGGCGCTGGATATCTTCGGGCATGGTTTCGACGATCGCGGTGATGCGCTCGCGGAAGGCGGGATCATTGATGTAGCGGGCGGCAATCGAGCCGATACCGCGCTGGCTGCGCACCAGCAGGGTCAAGTCGGTATCGTTGCCCGCCAGCGTCCGCTCGTCCAGATGGGTGCGATAGGTTTCGGCCAGCGCGACGCGCTGTTCTGCCACCCACTGGCTGGCCTGGCCGGTCTGCTGGGCCAGATGAAGATGCTCGTTCATCGCGGCCCAGTCACCCATCAGTGCATTGGTGTAGGCCAGGGCGTACCAGCCGTAGGAGTAGGTTGGCATCTGCCGGACGGCATCGAGCGCCATGGCGCCGCAACGGGCCGGCAGGGTTTCGCTGAACGTCTCCGAGATATAGCGGACCTGCAGCGAGGACCGACGGTTCAGCGCATAGACGCAATCCCTGAGATTGTCCTGTCGGGTGGAGAGGGCCAGGCCGGGAAAGGGCGGCTCGTCGGGCAGGGCGGCGATTCTCTCGATCCTTGTGCCCGTCACCAGATATTGCGCGGCCTCGCGGGCCAGCGTCCAGGCGCCCAGGGCCATCACGCAGAAGGCAAGGGCGGCAAGAAACAGTCTATCGCTGGAAATTGCAGGCATTAAGATTGTCCGTCATCCTGGCGTAGAGAACGTATATCGCAAATTCAGCCGTTGCGGCAGGAGAGTGGTACTTAGGTAAACCGCCGCCGGGCCTCGCCTCGCCGGAATGACGCATGATGCGCCATATGGTTGCTGAAGCTGTGGCAGAATGCTAATGGCCAGCGCGTGCCGGTATAGCTCAGTTGGTAGAGCACCTGATTTGTAATCAGGGGGTCGCGGGTTCGAACCCTGCTGCCGGCACCATTCCCTCAAATTGACGGCTTCCGATCCGACCATGTCGGGACAGGTTGAACTTTTTTTCTCCGCCGAGCGGAGCGTTGATGCATTTTCTGTTGCGCGCGCGCGGTTGCGCGCAGGGCGTTGGCGCATATGAAGCACAGCAAACAAAAAAGTGCGCGAAGTCCTTCTGGTTTGGGCTTTTGAGGGTTTTGGGGCTTGATGGAAAAGCGTCCACGGCCTAACCAAGCGCCAGCGTTTTACCGGAGTGGAAACGACCGTGGCGAGCCTGACGCATCTGCAGAGCCTTGAGGCCGAAAGCATCGAAATCCTGCGGGAAGTTGCCGCCAGCTTCGAACGTCCGGTGATGATGTATTCGATCGGCAAGGATTCGAGCGTCCTGCTGCACCTGGCGCGCAAGGCCTTCTTTCCGAGCAAGATTCCGTTCCCGCTGCTGCATGTGAACACGACCTGGAAATTCCGGGAGATGATTGCGTTCCGCGACCGCATGGCCGAGCAGCATGGCTTCGATCTCATCAGCCACACCAATCCGGACGGCCTGCGCGACGGCATCAACCCATTCGATCATGGTTCCTCGCGCTTTACCGACATCATGAAGACACAGGCGCTGCGGCAGGCGCTCAATGCCGGCCGCTATGACGCGGCCATTGGCGGTGCAAGGCGCGACGAGGAGAAGTCGCGCGCCAAGGAGCGCATCTTCTCCCACCGCAATGCCAGCCATGCCTGGGATCCGAAGAACCAGCGACCGGAACTCTGGCGGGTGTTCAACACGCGGCTCAATCCGGGCGAGAGCATGCGGGTCTTCCCGATCTCGAACTGGACCGAGCTCGATGTGTGGACCTACATCTATTCGGAGGGGATCGAGCTGCCCTCGCTCTATTATGCCAGGCAGCGGCCGGTGGTGGATCGGTCCGGCACACTCATCATGGTGGATGACGACCGGTTCCGGCTCGAGCCGGGCGAGACGCCACGCCAGGAAATGGTGCGCTTCCGTACATTGGGTGACTATCCGCTGACCGGGGCGATCCGCTCGACCGCGGCCACACTGCCCGAAATCATCATGGAAATGCAGGCCAGCCGCACCTCGGAGCGGGAAGGACGCCTGATCGACAGCGACAGCGTCGGTTCCATGGAGAAGAAGAAGCAGGAAGGGTATTTCTGATGAGCCTGCCCATGGCCACGCCCGATACCGATATCGACCTCTGGCTCGCCCAGCAGACGGACAAATCGCTGCTGCGTTTTTTGACCTGCGGCAGCGTCGACGACGGCAAGTCTACGCTGATCGGGCGATTGCTCTATGACAGCCAGTTGATCCTCGACGACCAGCTGGCCAGCCTCAAGAAGGAAAGCCACAACCGTATCACAGGCGACGAGGGTATCGACTTCTCGCTGCTGGTGGATGGACTGACTGCCGAGCGCGAGCAGGGCATCACCATCGATGTGGCCTATCGTTTCTTCTCGACCGACAAGCGCAAGTTCATCGTGGCCGATACACCGGGCCACGAACAATATACCCGCAACATGGCGACGGGCGCATCCAATGCCGACCTGGCGCTGGTGCTGATCGATGCACGCAAGGGCGTGCTGACGCAGACACGGCGGCACAGCTTCATACTCTCGCTGATCGGGGTGAAGCATGTGGTGCTTGTCGTCAACAAGATCGACCTCGTCGGCTACGACCAGGCCGTGTTCGACAAGATCGCCAGCGAATACCGCGCCTTTGCCGAGCCGCTGGGGTTCAAGACGCTGGAGGCGGTGCCGGTTTCGGCATTGCGGGGCGACAATATCCTGGCGCCGAGCGCCAACATGCCCTGGTATTCGGGGTCGGCGCTGGTGCCCTATCTCGAAACCATCGATGTTGCCGAAGACCGGACGGCGCAGACCTTCCGCTTCCCAGTGCAATGGGTGAACCGGCCGGACCTCGACTTTCGCGGCTTTTCCGGCACGGTGGCGTCCGGCAGCATAGCGGTTGGCGACGATGTGCTGATTGCCTCATCGCGCAAGCCGGCCGCCATCAAACGCATCGTCACGATGGACGGCGACCTGGAGCAGGCGGTGGCGGGGCAAGCGGTGACGCTTGTGCTCGACCGCGAGGTCGACGTGTCGCGCGGCGACGTGCTGACGCGGCCGGGCGAGACACCGGAATTTTCCAACCAGTTCCAGGCAAGGCTGATCTGGATGAGCGAGGAATCGGCCTTTCCGGGGCGCTCCTATCTGCTCAAGGTCGGCTCGCAGATCGTGCCGGCGACGATCACCGACCTCAAATTCCGCACCAATGTGAATACGCTGGAGCATACTGCCGCCACCAAGATCGACCTCAACGAGGTGGCGACGGTCACCATCGCCACCGACAAGCCGATCGCCTTCGATGCTTATTCGGCCAATGCACTGACCGGCGGTTTCATCCTGGTTGACCGGCTGTCCAACGCGACGCTGGGTGCCGGGATCATCGAATTCGGCCTGCGCCGGGCGCAAAACCTCACCTATCAGTCCTTCGACGTGAACCGCGAGGTGCGGGCTCGCATGAAGGGGCAGACGGCGCGGATCGTCTGGTTCACCGGGCTTTCTGGCTCCGGCAAGTCGTCCATTGCCAACCTGCTCGAGAAGCGCCTGGCCGCCGAAGGGCGTCACGCCTACATCCTTGATGGCGACAATGTGCGCCACGGCCTTAACAAGGACCTGGGCTTCACCGAAGCCGCCCGCGTCGAAAACATCCGCCGGGTGGCCGAAGTGGCGCGGCTCATGGCCGATGCAGGGCTGATCGTGCTGGTGTCGTTCATCTCGCCTTTCGAGAAGGAGCGACGCCTGGCGCGCGAGATCGCCGGGGATATCGACTTCTGCGAAGTTTATGTCGATACGCCGCTTGAAGTCTGCGAGGCGCGCGACCCCAAGGGGCTCTACAAGCGCGCTCGCGCCGGCGAGATCAAGAATTTCACCGGCATCGACTCGCCCTTCGAACCGCCGCAGGCGCCGGAACTGGTGCTGCACGGGGCCGAGCAGGCGCCGGCCGCATTGGCCGACCAGTTGCATGACTGGCTGAAGCTCTAGTCGGCCGGGGTCAGGCCCGGCCGAATTCGTCCTCGATGCGGATGATGTCGTCTTCGCCGAGATAGGAGCCGGTCTGCACCTCGATCAGTTCCAGCACGATCTTGCCCGGATTGGCGAGGCGATGGACACAGCCGAGCGGCAGATAGATGGACTGGTTTTCGCTGAGTTCGCTCACGACGCCGTCTATGGTCACCTCGGCCGTGCCGCGCACGACGATCCAGTGTTCGGCGCGGTGGTGGTGCTTCTGCAGGCTGAGCTTCTTGCCGGGTTTGACGAACAGCCGCTTGACCTGGAAACGCTCGCCATTGAGCGCGGATGTATAGCCGCCCCAGGGGCGATAGGCCGTCTGGTGGACCTCGGTGAGGGCCGAGGTCGCCTGGTCGGCGCGCAGGGCCTTGACCATGGCGCCGACCTTCTGTGCTTCCGACAGCCGGCCGACATAGATCGCATCATTGGTGGCGATGATGGCGACGTCATCGAGGCCGTTGACGGCGACATGGGCATGGTCGCTGACCACGAGCGAATTCTTCACGCCATCGAGAGTGACCGGTCCCTGCGCGAGATTGCGGGCGGCATCCAGCGTGGCATTGCCCCAGACGGCGTCCCAGCTGCCCAGGTCGGACCAGCCGAAGCTGACCGCAACCACTGATGCCCGGGCGGTCTTTTCGAAAATGGCATAATCGACCGAAATATTGGGCGCCTCGGCGAAGGCTTCTTCATCCAGCCGTACGAAGTCCAGGTCTGCCTTGGCTTTCGAAACGGCATTGCGTGCGGCGGCCAGCGTATCGGGGGCCAGGACCTCGCATTCGCGCAGGAAAGCGCTGGCGCCGAACATGAACATGCCCGAATTCCAGTAGTAACCACCGGCAGCCAGCATTCGCGCAGCTTCCTCGGCATCGGGCTTTTCCACGAAACGTTCGACAGGCTGCACGCCGGTGCCGATTGCGGCCTGCGACTGGATATAGCCAAAGCCGGTCTCCGGCCGGGTCGGCATGATGCCGAAGGTGACCAACTGGCCGGCGGCAGCGGCTTCTGACGCCTGGGCCGCGGCGAGCCGGTACCCGTCATCGACGACGACATCGTGATCGGAGGGCAGCACATGCAGGATGGCGTCCGGACCGAACCGGTCACTGGCAAAGACGGCCGCGGCGGCAATGGCTACCGCCGTATTGCGGGCCACGGGCTCAAGCAGGATGCCCGCCAGCACCACGCCGCATTCCGAGGCCTGTTCGGCGACGATGAAGCGGTATTCGGAATTGGTGATGACGATGGGCGGCGCATAGAGGCCCTCGTCCGACACGCGCTCCAGGGTTTTCTGAAACAGGCTGCTCGGCCCGGTCAAGGGCAGGAACTGCTTGGGCCTGGCAGCGCGGGACATGGGCCACAAACGCGTTCCCTGACCGCCTGCGAGGATAACCGGTACAATCGTCTGGGTCATGGTGGCGGAGCCTTGTTCGATCGTGAATATCTGCGGTGCCTGAAAGCAATGGATACTATTTCAATCAAAACCGTGACGCTCGATTGTCACCCTGTGGTTAATCGGTCATCGGACGATATCGTATGTGAATACATGCGATTGACCATGCCTCTCAGGTCATGGCCGCAATGTCGGATTGGTCGATGTCGTTGAGCGTCTTCATCAAGAGGCCCTTGAAGACAGGCTCCTTCTCGTCTCGGTGTGCGACCACTTCGGGCAGGCCGTTGACGCGGCAGACCAGGGCGCTGGAGAGGGCAGCAGTTATTTCGGCCTGCATCAGGCCGAAGGCCCGGGCGCCAGGTCCGACGATGAGAATATGGGACGGATCGAACACCGCCATCATGCGGCTGAGGCCAAAGCCGACGGCACGGCCGGCAATGTTGAAGGCATGCGTGGCGGCGCGGTCTCCGGCCTCGGCGCGGGCAATCAGTCCGTCGTATTCCTGGCTCGGCACGGCCGGGGCAGGGGTGGCTGTTTCGGGCACGGAATAGGCAGTGCGCAACACGCCGTAGTCGGAGGCGTAGGCTTCGATGCAGCCGCGCATGCCGCAGCGGCAGAGGGCACCATTGGGCGCGTGGTTCATATGGCCGAATTCGGTGGCGCCCTCGTCGCTGCGCCCCATGATCTGGCCGCGGAAGGTCATGCCCATGGCAACGGTCGAGCCGACGAAGACGGTGGCAACGCTGGCATCATGCAAGGCCGGGTCGAGCCAGCGCGCGCCCTCGGCGAGCAGCCGCCCGCGCTTGTGCAGCGTGACTGGCACGGCAAAGGCCGCGGCGAGTTCGTGCGCGAAGGGGCGATTGGCCAGATGGGCGATGGGGGACCATTTGAGCCCATCGCCATCGCGGTCGAGAATCCCCTGTACCGAAATGGCAACGCGGCGCAGGCTGGCTGCCTCGGTGGGGTTGCGGGCCTGGAGCTGGCGCAGCCGCTCGGCAAAGAAAACGGCTGGCGGCGAATTGGCGAAAGTTGCCGGGCTGACCGGCGACTCGATGCGGTCGACAAGGATGCCGCCATAATCGACCAGCGACAGGCGGGCGCGGTTGACATCGACCTCGAAAAGGGCAGCAGCGCCGATCTGGCGATTGAAGCCGACCAGAGTGGCCGGGCGCCCGCGTCCGCGATTATCGGATTTTTCGGCGGGTTCGAGTTCGGCAATGACCTGCTGGTCGATGAGATCGTGGGTGATGGCGGTGATGCTGGCATGGCTGAGGCCGGTGCTGGCCGCGAGCGCAGTGCGTGACAGCGCGCCCTGCACACGCAGGGCGCCGAGCACGAGGCCCCGGTTCTGACGCCGGACGCTGTCGCTATCGCTGACGTTCCGCGTCAACCACTTTACTCCTCACTCCGATGCAACACACCATTCCTCCGCCGATATCGCAATCTCTATTTATTTCGGGTTTCGAAATTGAAGTTGACTCACCTGAGGCCGGTATGCCACATGTTTTTTCGAGCAGTGAAATTAATGCTCAGGGCGCTGGTGGAGAGTGCCCGCTGGGGCGAAGCCACCGGCACGTAGGCGGGCAGAGGACTGCCCGCGAGGGAGGACAGACATGAACAAGTTTCTCACGGTCTTGCTGTGCACGACCGTCATTACCGGTGCGACCAATGTCGCCAGCTTTGCCCAGGACGGCGTCGTTGTCGGCGTGAGCTGGAACAACTTCCAGGAAGAACGCTGGAAAACCGACGAAGCCGCCATCAAGGCCGTGCTCGACGCGGCCGGCGCGACCTATATTTCGGCGGACGCGCAGTCGTCGGCTTCCAAGCAGCTCACCGATATCGAAAGCCTGATCGCCCAGGGCGCTGACGCGATCATCGTGCTGGCGCAGGACAGCGAAGCTGTCGGCCCCGCCGTTGCCGCGGCCGTGGCCGAAGGCATTCCGGTGATCGGCTATGACCGCCTGATCGAGAACCCGGATGCCTTCTATCTGACCTTCGATAACAAGGAAGTC
>CBIGSA010000161.1:0-7897 GCA_966192215.1 uncultured Devosia sp.
ACATCACCATTTCCGGCTATGACGGCGGCACCGGCGCTTCGCCGCTGACCTCGCTGAAGCATGCCGGCAGCCCTTGGGAGATGGGCCTTGCCGAAACGCATCAGACGCTGGTGCTGAACGGGTTGCGCTCCCGCGTAGCCTTGCAGGTCGACGGCGGGTTGCGCACCGGCCGCGACGTCGTCATCGGCGCGCTTCTGGGAGCCGACGAGTTCGGCTTCTCCACCGCGCCCCTGATCGCGGCCGGCTGCATCATGATGCGCAAGTGCCACCTCAACACCTGCCCGGTTGGCGTTGCCACCCAGGACCCGGTGCTGCGCAAGCGCTTCAAGGGCACGCCCGAGCACGTCATCAACTACTTCTTCTTCATCGCCGAAGAACTGCGTGGCCTCATGGCCGGCCTCGGCGCCCGCAACCTGCGAGACCTCATCGGCCGCTCAGACCTGCTCGACCAGAAGAAGATGCTCGACTACTGGAAGAGCCAGGGCGTCGATTTCTCCAAGCTGTTCTACAAGCCCGAACCCATTGGCGGCGACACGCTCTACCACTCCGAGAGCCAGAACCACCATCTCGAAGCCGTGCTCGACCGCAAGCTGGTCGAACTGGCCGAGCCGGCTCTCGCCCGCGGCGAAGCCGTGCAGATCGAGCTGCCCATCCGCAGCCGCGACCGCTCGGCCGGTGCGATGCTGTCCGGCGCCGTGGCCAAGAAGTATGGTCACGAGGGCCTGCCCGACGACACGATCTCGATCCGCCTCAACGGCACGGCCGGCCAGGCCTTTGGCGCCTTCCTCGCCCGCGGCATCTCCATCGACATGGTGGGCGACGCCAATGACTATGTCGGCAAGGGCCTCAGTGGCGGCCGCATCGTCGTGCGCCCGTCCGACAAGGTGAGCTTCGATCCGAGCAAGTCCATCATCGTGGGCAATACCGTGCTCTACGGCGCCATTGCCGGCGAGGCCTATTTCCGCGGCATTGCCGGCGAACGCTTCGCCGTCCGCAATTCCGGCGCCATCGCCGTTGTCGAAGGCACCGGTGACCATGGCTGCGAATACATGACCGGCGGTGTCGTCGTCGTCATCGGCCCCACCGGCCGCAACTTCGCCGCCGGCATGTCGGGCGGCGTGGCCTATGTGCTCGACGAGGACGAAACCTTCCGCGAGCGCTGCAACCTGGCCATGGTCGAGCTCGAGCCCGTGCCGGAGGAAGAAGCCCTCATGCAGCAGCTCCACCACCATGGCGGGGACCTGGAATGGCATGGCCGCGTCGACATTTCGGGCGACATGACCAAGCATGATGATGAGCGCCTGCACCAGCTCATCTCCAACCACCTGCACTATACCGGCTCGACCCGCGCCCGGTACATTCTCGACCACTGGGCCGAGATGCGACCGAAATTCGTCAAGGTGATGCCGGTGGAATATCGCCGCGCCATCAAGGAGATGGAAAAGAAGCGCGCCGCCGGCGGCATGGGCGTGGCGGCAGAGTAAGGAGAGAGCAAATGGGTAAGGTAACAGGCTTTCTCGAGATCGAGCGCGAAGAGCCCCGGTATGAACCGGCCTCCGACCGCATCCGGCATTTTGGCGAATTCACCATTCCCATGTCGGAAGGCCGCATCGTCGATCAGGCGGCGCGCTGCATGGATTGCGGCATTCCCTTCTGCCACGGCGATACCGGCTGCCCGGTCAACAACCAGATTCCGGACTGGAACGACCTGGTCTACAAGGGCGACTGGGAGGAGGCTGCACGCAACCTCCACACCACCAACAACTTCCCCGAATTCACCGGCCGCATCTGCCCCGCCCCCTGCGAGGAAGCCTGCACGCTGAACCTGGAAGACATCCCGGTCGCCATCAAGACCGTGGAACAGGCCATTGCCGATCGCGCCATCAAGAGTGGCTGGATCAAGCCGCAGATCGCCGCAGGCAAGACCGGCAAGTCGGTCGGCATCGTCGGCTCCGGCCCGGCCGGCATGGCTGCGGCCCAGCAGCTTGCCCGCGCCGGCCATGACGTCCATATCTATGAACGCGAGCCAAAGGCCGGTGGCCTGATGCGCTACGGCATTCCCGACTTCAAGATGGAAAAGCAGCATATCGACTTCCGCGTCACCCAGATGGAAGCCGAGGGCGTCACCTTCCACTATGGCGTCAATGTCGGCGTCAACACGCCGCTGAGCGACCTGCAATCCCGGCATGATGCCGTGCTGCTCGCCGGTGGTTCGGAAAAGCCCCGCGATGTCGACGCCGAAGGCACCGATCTCGGCGGCGTCCATTTCGCCATGCCCTTCCTCGTGCAGCAGAACCGCCGCGTCGGCGGCGAGGATGTGTCGGGCGAAGTCCAGCTCACCGCGGCCGGCAAGCATGTCGTCGTGGTTGGCGGCGGCGATACTGCGTCCGACTGCGTCGGCACCAGCTTCCGCCAGGGCGCCATCGCCGTCACCCAGCTCGATGTGCGCCCCATGCCGCCGGAACTGGAAAACAAGCTGACCAACTGGCCCAACTGGGCGGTCAAGATGCGGACCTCGTCCAGCCAGGCCGAAGGCGCTATCCGCGAATTCGCCGCCGGCACGATGAAGATCGTAGGCAATGCCAAGGGTCAGGTCACCGGCGTCGAATGCGCCCGTGTCGACCGCAAGCGCCAGCCCATTCCCGGCACCGAATTCACCATCAAGGCCGACCTGGTCCTGCTGGCCATCGGCTTCGCCCATCCCATCCACGAGGGCATGCTGGCCGAACTCGGCGCCCAGCTCGACAAGCGCGGCAACCTGTTCGCCGACACGCTGAGCTACAAGACCACAGTCCCCAAGGTCTATGCTGCCGGCGACATGCGCCGCGGCCAGTCGCTCGTCGTCTGGGCCATCCGCGAAGGCCGCCAGGCCGCGCGCTCCATCGACTTCGACCTGATGGGCAAGACGGATTTGCCAAGGTAGTTCTGACGGTCCCTCAGCGGGCCCCACCCACGGTGTCACCCCGGCCTTGAGCCGGGGCCCATCCCGAGATGTGTGTCTTGCCGCAAGGTCGCTGTGCCTGCCATCACGACCTTGCGGCAATGGTGCGATCTCAGGATGGATCCCGGCTCAAGGCCGGGATGACACCGAGTGTATGGCGGTCTTGGTGGAGGCACTCCATTATTCACACGTCCGCATCGTCGATGCTAACAGTCTGTTAGCACTAAGGCCCCTCCTGCTAATCGGAATCGCCCATGTCCCAGAAGCCCTACACGGTCGATGAACTCATCTCGGCCAAGGCCATCGCCGCGCGCGTGGAAGCCCTGGCCAAGGAGATTTCCGCCCATTTTGCCGACACCGACAAGCTCGTCGTGGTCGGCCTGTTGCGCGGCTCTTTCATCTTCATCGCCGACCTGGTGCGCGAGCTCGACCTGCCGGTTGAGGTCGATTTCATGGAAGCCTCGTCCTACGGCAATTCCACCGAATCCAGCCGGGAAGTTAGAATTCTCAAGGACTTGCGTGGCGAGATCGCCGGCCGTGACGTGCTCGTCGTCGAAGACATTGTCGATACCGGCTATACACTGAAGCATGTCCTCGAAATCCTCGAGACCCGCCATCCGCGCCGCATGGAAGTCTGCGCCCTGCTCAACAAGCCGAGCCGCCGCGAAACCGACGTCACCGCCCGCTGGGTCGGCTTCGACATTCCCGACAAATTCGTCGTCGGCTACGGCATCGACTACGCCCAGCGCAACCGCAACCTCCCCCATATCGGTGCCGTGCGGTTTACCGGCTAGTCGACGATCGCCCCCCACCCACCGGTTCCCACCCTCCCCCTTGAGGGGAGGATAGCGTCGCTAGGCCCGAAGGGCCCTAGCAGAGCTAGGGAGGGGGTGTTGCCGGTCCGACCCGCCCGATTGTCTTTCCGCCGGTTCTTGGCTATATCCACGCCACGGTCTGCAGTTCACCGAGGCGTCGCCGCCCCGCAAGGGGAGCTAAACCTGCTTCTCGGAGCGTTTCCAGCAAAAGTGGCCGCCGGTTTTGCGGTTCGGAAACGCGACAAGATAAGAATCAACGACATCGACCCCATCCCCATGGGTGCCCTTTCGTAAGCCGGCGACCGACGAGCGTCATGCGCATTGGCACCCGATGAGGATTGTCATGTCGAAACTTCACGTCCCCTTTGCCGCCGCCGACATATCGGCTCTGGCCCGCTCGCTGCGGGAACAGCTCGGCAAGCTCGACCATGTGCCCAGTCATGTCGAAATGCTCAACATGCTGGCCCGCGCCAATGGCCACGCCAATTTCCAGCACCTGCGCGCCGATGCCCAGGCTCATGCCAGGCTGACCGCCGATACGCCCGAGCCGCAGGCCGATCACGCCCGCGTCGAAAAGGTTGTCCGCCACTTCGACGGCAGTGGTAAAATGATCCGGTGGCCCAGCAAGACCAATCACCAGACACTCTGCCTCTGGGTGATCTGGTCCCGCATCCCGGCCGAGCAGCGTTTCAGCGAAATGGAGATCAATCGCTTCATCATCGACAGCCACAGCTTCGGCGACCACGCCATCCTGCGGCGCTCGCTGGTCGATGCGAAAATGCTGGCCCGCACGCCCGACGGCAAGCTCTATCGCCGCATCGAAAAAAAGCCCGATCCGGACGCGCTCGCCCTCCTCGCTGCCGTCGCGCAGCGGGAATCCTGATAAAATCAAACAATATCAATAGTTTAACGAAGCAGAGGATGGCCAAATGTCACAAATGTGTTAACGCACGCGTTAACGCCCGCTGCCATTCTCCACCACCCCGTCTGTCGGGTCGATGCCGACGCCAAAGGCATCGACCCGCCCCACTGGGGCAATCATCAATTGCTCGAGGGTAAAGGGCTTGGCCGCCGGCGCGCTGGCCGCGGTCACCAGTTCCGCCGCCCGCGCCGGCACGCGGCTGATCGGGATCACCGCGCCAGCCACTTCCAGCAGCCGCGCCGCGCCCAGCCCCTGATAGGGCGGCCGCAGCATGGCAGCGGCATCGGTGCCCAATAGCGGATCGGCAACCGCCATGGTGACGCCCCCGCCGCGGTAGAAGGTCCTTATGGTCTGGCTCAGATAGAAGGCCAGCTTGTCCGAACCGGCCGTGGAGAAATGGATGCCGTCATCCTTGCGCATCCGCGCATTCTGTCCGTTCAGGTCAGGACCATAGGACGAATATTTGCCATCCTCGCCCAGGAATCTCTCATAGATATCAAGGAATTCCGCCCCGCCCGAGAAACTGGCCAGCCGCTGGATATTGCTGATCTGGCTGATCGCGGCTGAATATTCGGTCTTGGACATGGGCGGCAGGCCAACCCAGATCACCGGCTTGCGCGCCGCGCGCAGCTTGTCGAGGAAAGCCGCGATCCGCCCCTGATAGGCGTCGATCCATGGCTCGGTCAGCGGCGCGTGGCTCTCGCCATTGACCGTAAGCTCCTGCCGGTCATTGATCCCGATAATGACCACGGCGAGATCGAAACTATTGGCCGCGATCTGCTCTGATATCGCCTTGTCCCAGTCGAAATAGTCGAAGCGCACGAATCCCGAGGAACTAACACCCTGGTCTACCACGACCAGGTTAGGGTCCTCGGCATAGAACCGCTCCAGCGCTCGGCTGAGATCGATCGCCAGCGAATCCCCGAACACGGCCAGCCGCGTGGCATTGGGCGCCTTCTCCACCTGCGGCTTGGGCGGCGGCAGGGCTGCCGGTGCCGCCGTTTGCCGCGGCGCCTGCTGCACCGGGGCGGGCGCCGGCTCAGGCTCCACGGGTGCAGGGGCGGGCTGTTCCTTTTCGCCGAACAGCAGGTCGAACAATGTCCGCCGCCGCTGCTCCTGTGCCACCAGGATAGTATCCTCGCTCTGGGCAAAGGCCGGCGCCACGTCGGTGAGGACGAGCAGGCCAACCAGCAATGCGGCAACCAGGCGGATCATGGCCTTTCCTCTAGCAAAACCGCCCAGGCAATGCCATCGACGTCCCCATCAAGTTACTGCGCGGCAGCCGCCAGCGCCTCGTAGGAGGCCCTGGTGATGAAGCCATCGGCCACCTCGCCCCGATCAGCCTGGAACCGCGCATAGGCCTCCTGGCTGATCGGCCCCAGCCGCCCGTCGATGATCCCGTCATAGAGCCCCAGCCGCGACAGCGCCTGCTGAATGGCCTGCCGCTGCGCCAGGTTCGGAAATTCCGTATTGCGCGGCCAGTCATCAACGAAGGCCCCGCCGCCCTTCAGCCGGTCGGTCATATGCGCCACGCTCATGGCGTAGCTGTCGGAGAAATTGTAGCCCTTGAGTACAAGATAATTCTGCGTCATCAGGAATTTGGGCCCATCCTTGCCCGCCGGCACATAGAGGAAAACCGGCAGGTTGGGGTCGGCGAACTGCCGCCCGGCCACCCGCGTTATGCCGCGCTCGGCAAAGAACGAGACCGGCCGCATTTCCGTCCGCGTCGCCAGCAGATAGTCGAAGCCGTCGGGCACCACCACTTCCATGCCCCAGTCCACGCCCGGCTGGTAGCCCAGCGCCCGCAGGAATCGCGCCGAGGTCGCCAGCGCATCGGCCAGCGAATGATGCAGGTCCACCCGCCCATCGCCATCCCCGTCGGTGCCATTGGCCACCACGTTTGACGGATTGACCTGCAGATGCCCGATGGCCCCGGCCCATGACCCCACCAGCGACTGGGCGTCCAGTGGCCCTCGCTGCACCAGCAGCAGGGCCGCGATGAGGTCGGCTTCGTCCTCGACCAACCGCGTGCGCCGCTGGTGCACCAGGGTCGCCAGGCTCCGCACAATCGGCCGGATCAGGCTATCGTTATCAAGCACTGCACCATAGTCGGTCTCCAGGCCCCAGATGGCCGCGAGGATATAGGGATCGACGCCATACGCTTGCCCCACCGAGGTGAAGAGGCCGGAATTGCGGGCAATCGCCGCCTTGCCGCGCTCGATACGGCCGGCGGTGACGCGACCCTCGATATAGTCCCACATGGGTGTGGTGAATTCAGGCTGCGTCGTCACCAGATCCGGCACGCGCGGATCGGGCGTCAGCCCACCCATGGCGGCATCATAGACCGCCCCGCTTACCCCGGCGGCCAGCGCCTTGCCGCGGAAATTGGCGATGAAGCTGTCGAAGCTCTCGATGGGTTGCCCGGCCGCCGGCAGGGTCAGCAGGACGAGGAAGAGCGCGATCAGCCGCTTCATGTCCTGCCCCTCCGCTTACCGGTTCCGCGTCATCAGGTGGCGTTCCCAAGCATAGGCGGATTCGACGATCTCGGTAAGGTCGTCATGTTGCGGCACCCAGCCGAGCAGGTTTCGCACCTTCTCGCCGGTCGCGGTGATCGAAGCCGGATCGCCGGCCCGCCGGGGCCCTTCATCGGCCCGGAAATTGACGCCGGAAACCGCACGCACCGTGTCGACCACCTGCCGCACCGAATAGCCCTGGCCATAGGCGCAGTTGAGCGTCGTGCTGTCACCGCCGCCGCGCAGATGCTTGAGCAGCAGCGCATGGGCGGCGATCAGGTCGGTGACATGGATATAGTCGCGGATGCAGGTGCCGTCGGGCGTTTCGTAGTCGGTGCCGAAGATATCCATCTTCTCGCGCTGCCCCAGCGCGGTCTGGCAGGCCACTTTGATGAGATGGGTCGCCAGCGGCGTTGATTGCCCGCTGCGCCTGCCGGGATCGGCACCCGCCACGTTGAAGTAGCGCAGCACGCCATAGGTGATCGGATGGGCCGCCGCGACATCGGCCAGCATCCATTCGGTCATGAGCTTGGAGCGCCCATAAGGCGACATCGGATTGAGCGGCGTGGTCTCCACCACCGGCGCCAGCCCCGTCATGCCATAGACGGCGGCCGTCGAGGAAAAGATGAAATGCTTCACCCCGCCCTTGACGGCTGCCTCGATGAGGTTGCGCGAAGTAGCGGTGTTGTTACCGTAATATTTCAGC
>CBIGSA010000162.1:0-7859 GCA_966192215.1 uncultured Devosia sp.
GAAAGAGATCGTTCCCAACCTGGCCGAGAGCTGGGAAGTCAGCGAGGACGCCAAGACCTATACATTCCACCTGCGCGAGGGGCTGAAGTGGAATAACGGCACCCCGTTCACGTCAGCCGACATCGCCTTTGCCGTCGAGCTGTTCAGCGAGCCGAGCTATGGCGTGGGCGGCTTCATCAAGAATCCGAGCAATCCGGTCTCGATCGAGGTTGTCGATGACCTGACCTTCAAGTTCATCTTCGAGAAGCCCAATGGCGTGATCATGGATGAGCTGGCCAGCGTCAACGGCTTTACCGTCGTGTCGCTGAGCAAGGATTACTGCAGCCAGTTCTATCCCAAATACAATCCGGACGCTGCCGAGCAGGCGAAGGCCGCCGGCTTCGAAACCTGGGAATTGTGGATGACGGACCGGTGCTCCTGGGCAACCGAAACCATCCGCTGGGCCAATCCCGACCTGCCGATGATGAATGCGTGGATGATCGAGGAGCCCCTGACGGGCGACGCGACCCGCACCACTTTCGTGCGCAATCCCTATTACTGGAAGGTCGATACCGAAGGGAACCAGTTGCCCTATATCGACCGGCTGGAAATGCGCGTGTCGGACTCGGTAGAGGAAATCACCCTGATGGCGCTCAATGGCGAGATCGACTTCCAGGATCGCCATATCGCCACCGTGGCCAACCAGCCCCTGTTCTATGACGGGCAGGCCGATGGCGACTATCGCCTGGGGACGGAAATCCAGTCCTCGTCCAATACGATGGTCATCCAGTTCAACCTGAACCATGTCGACCAGAAGCGGCGCGAACTGTTCCAGAACAAGGACTTCCGCATCGGCATCAGCCATGCCATCGACCGCATGGAAATCATCGATGCCGTCTTCACCGGCCAGGGAGAGCCCTACCAGGTCGCGCCGCGGCCGGAGTCGCCCTACTACAACGAAACCTATGCCAAGCAGTATACCGAGTTCGATCCTGATCTGGCCGCGCAGCATTTCGAGGCTGCCGGGCTGATCAAGGGCGGCGACGGCCTCTATACCTTCGCTGACGGTTCGCCGCTCACCATCACCATCGACACGATCGCTTCGCTCCGTCCGGAATGGCCCGACATGCTGGAACTGATCCAGCTGCAGCTCGAAGCTGCCGGCATCAAGATCGAGATCAACAATATCGACCGCACGCTCTACTATGAGAAGCGCCCGGCCGGTGAGTATGACGCCCAGGTCTGGGGCGGCGACGGTGGCCTCGATGTGGTGCAGGAGCCGCGCTACTACATGGCCAATGGCGATGAGTCTGTCTGGGCCTATCGTTGGGCGCAGTGGTTCAATGGTTCGCGTCCGGAAATCGCCGAAGAGCCGGCAGACTGGGCCAAGAGCCAAATGGACCTCTATAACCAGCTGCGCGCCGAAGGCGACCCCGCCAAGCGCATGGACCTGATGAAGCAGATCCTGACCCTGGGCCAGGAAAACTTCCCGGTCATCGGCGTGAGCCTGCCGGGCGACGCCTACTACATCGCCAAGAACGACATGCGGAACATCCCCGATACCCTGTTCCAGGCGTATCTGTTCCCCACGCCGGCACCCTATGATCCGTTCCAGTGGTACTTTGCCGCGGAATAGATCCCTCCCGCCCTCCGAGACGCTTGCGGGCGCCGCGGAGGGTTGAATTCGGGGTGCCCGGACATATCGGAGTACGCCCTCCCACCCTCCCCCTGTCAGGGGGAGGTTAGGAGGGGTGGAGCCCCGATCGGCGGCTCCAATCCTCGCCCTCTGACTTCAGTTTAGGAGACGCCCATGCTGCGTTTCATTGGTGGACGGCTGATTGCGATGGCGCTGACCATCTGGGCCGTGAGCTTCGTGGCCTTCGCCATCATCCAGTTGCCGCCGGGCGACTATCTCACGACCTATATGGCCACGCTCGCCGCCAATGGCGACCGGGTCGACCCTGCGGCCATCGAGGCGTTGCGGCGGCAATACGGGTTCGGCGAACCCTTCATTGTCCAATACTGGAAATGGGTCAGCGGCATCTTCCTGCGCGGCGATTTCGGGCAGAGCTTCGAATGGAAGGCGCCGGTGACGACGCTGATCTGGGGGCGGCTGGGCAATTCCATATTGCTCGAGGGGCTGGCCGTGATCGTGATGTGGCTGGTGGCGCTGCCGATCGGCATCTATGCGGCGGTGCGCAAATATTCGCTGGGCGATTATCTCGCCACGATCGGCGGCTTCATCGGCCTGGCCATTCCCAATTTTCTCTTCGCGCTGATCCTGATGTACCTGGCCTATGTGTGGTTCGGCGAAACGCTGGGCGGCATGTTCTCGCCCGAATTCGAGAATGCCCGCTGGAGCCTGCCGCGCATCTGGGACTTCCTCAGCCATGCCTGGGCGCCCATTCTGGTGCTGTCCACCGCCGGCACGGCCGAACTGATCCGGATTCTCAGGGCCAACCTGCTCGACGAGCTGAAGAAGCCCTATGTGACCACGGCGCGGGCCAAGGGGCTCAGCGAGTTCCGCACCATCATGAAATATCCGGTGCGCGTGGCGCTCAATCCGCTGGTTTCGACCATCGGCTGGCTGCTGCCGGCGCTGGTATCGAGCTCGGTCATCGTCTCGGTCGTACTCAACCTGCCGACGGCGGGGCCGCTGCTGTTGCGCTCGCTGACCAGCCAGGACATGTACCTGGCCGGCGCCATCATCATGCTGCTGGGCGTGCTCACCGTGATCGGCACGCTGATCTCCGACCTTCTCCTCGCGTGGATTGACCCGCGCATCCGCTACGGGAGCAAGTAATGGCCGTGGATACCGTGACGCATAATGCCGCTATCGAGACCGCTCCGGTGGTTCGCGCCAAGCGCGAGAGCCAGCTTGGCCTGATGTGGCGCCGTTTCAGGCAGCACCGGCTGGCGCTGGTGAGCCTGTGGATCGTGGCGCTGTTCTACCTGATCGCGCTGCTGGCCGAATTCCTGGCCCCGGCCGACCCTTCGGCCTATAGCGCGCGCTACACCTTCGCGCCGCCGCAGGGGCTGCAGTTCTTCAGCCAGAACGACGACGGGTCGTGGCGGTTCTTCCCGCATGTCAACGGCTACAAGTCCGCGATCGACCGGGCGGCCATGCGCCGGACCTATGTGATCGATCCGGAAGTCGAAGTGCCGGTGCAGTTCTTCGCATCCTCCGAGCCCTACATGCTGGCGGGCGTGATCCCCATGTCCGTCAAGCTCATGGGCGTGACCGAACCGCGGACGCCATTCTATGTGCTAGGCGCCGACCGGCTGGGACGAGACCTCTTGAGCCGGCTGATCCATGGCACGCGCATTTCGCTCTCCATCGGCCTCGCCGGCGTGACGCTGAGCCTGTTCTTCGGCATCATCATCGGCGGCTTTGCCGGCTATTACGGCGGCTGGTTCGACAGCGCCGTCATGCGCGTGGTGGAGTTCATCCGCTCGATGCCGACCATTCCGCTCTGGCTGGGCCTGGCGGCCGCCATGCCCAAGGACTGGAGCGCGCTGCAGACCTATTTCGCCATCACCATCATATTGAGCCTGATCGGCTGGACCGAACTGGCGCGCGTGGTGCGCGGGCGGTTCCTGTCGCTGCGCACCGAGGATTTCGTGACGGCGGCGCAGCTCGACGGGGCCAGCGACTGGCGTATCATCACGCGGCACATGGTGCCCAGCTTCATGAGCCACATCATCGCGGCGGCAACGCTGGCCATCCCCGGCATGATCCTGGCCGAGACGGCTTTGTCGTTCCTCGGGCTCGGGCTGCAGGCGCCCATCGTGAGCTGGGGCACGCTCCTGCAGGACGCGCAGAATATCCGCACGCTGGCCACCGCGCCCTGGCTGCTGGCGCCGGGCCTCTGCGTGGTGGTGATCATTTTGTCGATGAACTTTTTTGGCGATGGGCTGCGCGATGCGGCCGATCCGCATGGGCGGTAGTTCGATGTTCAGTGGCTTCCACACCCCCACCCTCATTCCCTCCCCACAAGGGGGAGGGAAGCCTGCCCCGCGCAATGCCGGGATTGTGCCACTGGCCGTAATCCCATCGTCTCCCTCCCCCGTGTGGGGAGGGAGAAAGGGTGGGGGTTCTATGGCAACCACGGAGGTCCGGTCATGACCCAACCCATCCTCACCATCAAGGACATGTCCATCACCTTCTCCTCGCCCGACGAGGCGGATATCGAGGCGGTGCGGCAGGTGGACCTGACGCTGACCCCGGGCAAGACGCTGGCGCTGGTGGGCGAGAGCGGGTGCGGCAAGTCGGTGACGGCGCGGGCCGTGCTGCGGCTGCTCGACAAGAATGCGGATATCCGCCGCGGTTCGATCGTCTTCGAGCCCGAAGGTGAGGCGGCGACCGATATTGCCCGGCTCAAGCCGGACAGCCTGCCGATGCGGGCCATCAGGGGCAACCAGATCTCGATGATCTTCCAGGAGCCGATGAGCTCGCTGTCGCCGGTGCATACGATCGGCGACCAGATCGACGAGATGATGATGATTCATGAAGGGCTCAGACCCAAGGCGGCGCGCGAGCGCACGGTGGCTCTGCTCGACCAGGTGGGCATCCCCGGTGCGCGGGAGCGGGCCGATGCCTATCCGTTCCAGCTTTCGGGCGGGCTGCGGCAACGCGCGATGATCGCCATGGCGCTGGCCTGTACGCCGCAACTGCTGATCGCCGACGAGCCGACAACAGCGCTGGACGTGACCACGCAGGCGCAGATTCTCGACCTGCTGCGGCAGCTCCAGGCCGATTTCGGCATGGCCATGCTGTTCATCACTCACGACCTGGGCGTGGTGGCCGAAATCGCCGATGAGGTGGCGGTGATGTATCTGGGCGACGTGGTGGAGCAGGGCAGCGTCTATGACGTGTTCCGGGCGCCCAAGCATCCTTATACGCAGGCGTTGATGGCCTCGATTCCGAAGATGGCGCGCAAGGCCGAGCGGGTGCGGCTCAGCCCGATCAAGGGCACGGTGCCCGCGCCCAAGGACCGGCCGGAAGGCTGCGCCTTTACCAGCCGTTGCCCCTATGCCTTCGAGCCCTGCCCGACGATCCGGCCGGAACAAACCAATGTGAGCGAGGGGCATCACGCGCGTTGCCACCTGCTGACGCGCCAGCCGGCGGAGGCCGTGGCATGAGCACGCTACTGACTGTCGAGCATCTTTCCAAGCATTTCACGCTGTCGGGCGGCTGGTTCGGCCCGGAGCGGCGGCTCGATGCGCTGACCGATATCAACCTGAAGGTGGAGGCGGGCGAGACGCTGGCCATTGTGGGCGAGAGCGGCTGCGGCAAGACCACGCTTGGCCGCTGCATCATCAAGGCGCAGCCGGTGAGCGAGGGCCGCGTGGTCTATCACCCCAAGGCAGGCGGCGACGTGGAACTGACCGCGCTCAGCAAGCGGGAGATCAAGCCGTGGCGGCAGGATATCCGCATGATCTTCCAGGACCCGATGAGCTCGCTGAACCCGAATATGCGCGTCTTCGACATCGTGGCCGAGCCCCTGCGCATCCACAAGATCTGCAAGGGCAAGGAACTGGAAGAGCGCGTGCTCACGACGCTGGAAAAGGTCGGCATTCCGGCCGAGGCGGTGGGGCGGTATCCGCATGCCTTTTCGGGCGGACAGAGGCAGCGCATCGGCATTGCCCGCGCGCTGGTGCTGGACCCCAAGCTGGTGATTGCCGACGAGGCGGTGTCGGCGCTGGACGTATCCATCCAGGCGCAGGTGCTGAACCTGCTGGAGGACCTCAAGGCCGAATTCGGGCTGACCTATATCTTCATCAGCCATGACCTGGGGGTGGTGAACTATATCGCCGACCGGGTGGTGGTGATGTATCTGGGCCATGTGGTGGAGAATGCACCCACCGAAATGCTGTTCGAGCGGCCGCGCCACCCCTATACCGAATTGCTGCTGGAAGCCCTGCCGATTGCCGACCCGCTGCGGCGCAAGGGGCAGAAGAAGGAAGTGCGCGGGGAAATCCCCTATCTGGGCAATCGCCCGGTGGGCTGCCCGTTCCACACCCGCTGCAAATATGCCGAGGACCGCTGCCGGACCGAGAAGCCGGCTTTGCGCCCCATCAACGGGACGGCGCAGGAAGCGGCCTGCCACTTTGCCGAGAAACTCAATTTGAAGGGCGCCTATGAAGATGCGCCAAAAGAGGTTTTTGCCTGAAATGACCTATGATCCGGTGAGCGCCAATCCGCTGCATGGCAATCCGCTCAAGACCCGCGCCGATGTCGAGAGGGGGTTGCGGGACCTGTTCACGCCGCTCCTGCCCTATTTCTCGGAAGGGGCAGCGCGGGTGCGGCTCGATGCGGCGGCGGCGCATTTCGACCGCGCCGCGGCAGACCTCGAGGGCTTTGCCCGCCCGCTCTGGGGGCTGACGCCGCTGGCGGCGGGTGGCGGGGAATTCGACCATTGGGACCTCTACCGGCGCGGGCTGACCAATGGCACCGATCCCGAGCATCCCGAATATTGGGGCAGTGTTAATTCCACCGACCAGCGCATGGTGGAACTGGCGGCCATCGGCTTCACCATGCGGCTCTTGCCGCATCTGGTGTGGGAGCCGCTGCCGCAGAAGGCCAAGGACAACCTCGCGGCCTATCTCAAGCATGCGCGGCAATTCGACTATGCCGACAATAACTGGAAGTTCTTCCGCATCCTGGTGGACCTGGGCCTTGAGGAATGCGGGGTCGAGTTCGACCGCTCGCTGACCGAGAAATATCTCGAAGAGCTGGACGGGTTCTATCTGGGCGACGGGTGGTATCGCGACGGCAATGTGCGGCGCATCGACCACTACATTCCCTTCGCCATGCACTTCTATGGGCTGATCTACGCCAAGCTGGCGCGGGGCGACGAGAAGAGGGTGGCAGCTTACAAGGAACGCGCGAAGCTGTTCGCCAAGGATATCCGCCACTGGTTCGACGAGGATGGCGGCGTGCTGGCCTTCGGGCGGAGCCTGACCTATCGCTTCGCCTGTGGCGGCATCTGGGGGGCGCTGGCCTTTGCCGATCTCGAGGCCCTGCCATGGGGCGAGATCAAGGGGCAGTTTTTGCGCCACCTGCGCTGGTGGGCGGACAAGCCCATTGCCAATCGCGACGGCGTGCTTTCCATCGGCTACGGCTATCCGAACCTGTTCATGTCGGAGAGCTACAATTCGGCGGGCTCGCCCTATTGGGCGCTCAAGGCTTTCCTGCCGCTGGCTTTGCCGGAGGATCACCCGTTCTGGACGGCGGAGGAGGCGCCGGCCGTCGTCAGCAAAAAGCCGGTAGCTCTCAAGCATCCCGGCATGGTGATGACCCATACGCCGGGCAATGTCGTGGCGCTGTCGAGCGGCCAGCAGAACTGGCAGATGCGGGCTGGCACCGAGAAATATGCCAAATTCGTCTATTCGAGCCGCTATGGCTTTTCGACCGAGGTGGACGAGCGGGCCTATAGCCAGGGCGCCTTCGACGGGGCGCTGGCCTTTTCCGATGACGGACGGCATTACCGGGTGCGCGAGACCAATGAGGTCGCCCAGATTGCCGAGCAGACGCTCTATTCGCGGTGGAAGCCGTGGAGCGATGTCGAGGTCGAGACCTGGCTGATCCCGGCCAATCTCTGGCATGTGCGGGTGCATCGCGTCACGACGCCCAGGGCGCTGCATGCCACCGAAGGCGGCTTTGCCATCGCGCGGGCCGACCTCAATGCGGACACCTATATCGAAGAGCCGGGGCGGGCCGTGGCCAAGAGCGCAACCGATGTGAGCGCCATCGTGGATCTCACGGGCAAGCGCGAGGGGCGGGCGCATCGGGCCTATCCCAATACCAACCTCATCGTCGCCAAGACCATCGTGCCGCAATTGCGCGGCGAGATTTCTGCCGGAACGACGCTGCTGGT
>CBIGSA010000163.1:0-7820 GCA_966192215.1 uncultured Devosia sp.
ACGGCGGCCGTCGAGGAAAAGATGAAATGCTTCACCCCGCCCTTGACCGCTGCCTCGATGAGGTTGCGCGAAGTAGCGGTGTTGTTACCGTAATATTTCAGCGGATCGGTGACCGATTCCGGCACGACGATGGAACCGGCAAAATGCACGATCTCGGAAATTTCGTGCTTGTCGATCAGTCGGCGAACCAGATCGATGTCACCGGCATTACCACTCTCGAAGCTGGCGCGATGATCGATGGCCCAGTCGAATCCGGTGACAAGATTGTCGAGCACGACGACCTTTTCGCCCGCATCGGTCAGGTTCAGCACCATATGGCTGCCGATATAGCCCGCGCCTCCGGTTACCAGAACCGCCATGGATTAACCTCGCATTTCAAACGCTTATTCGCCTTGATGCTATTTTAGAGAGGTTGAGATAGCTTTACGTCCGATCCCAGAATGGAGTGCATGATTTGCCCAAACGCGTCAGAACGGCTGTATTTCCGGTAGCAGGCCTCGGAACCCGGTTCCTCCCGGCCACCAAGGCTCTGCCCAAGGAAATGCTCACCGTGGTCGATCGTCCCCTCATCCAATATGCGGTCGATGAGGCACGCGAAGCGGGAATCGAGCATTTCGTCTTCGTTACCGGCCGCAACAAGGGCGTGATCGAAGACCACTTCGACCGTCAGTTCGAGCTGGAAACGACGCTGGAAAGCCGCGGCAAGACACAGGCGCTCGACGAATTGCGCAAGGACCTGCCCTCGGCCGGCCATACCAGCTTCACCCGCCAGCAGGAGCCCCTCGGCCTCGGGCATGCCGTCTGGTGCGCCCGCGACATCGTCGGCGATCGGCCCTTTGCGCTGCTGCTGCCCGACATGCTGTTCAAGGGCACGCCGGGCGTGCTCAAGCAGATGATGGATGCCTACGAGGAAACCGGGGGCAATGTTATCGCGGTCGAGGAAGTGCCCGAACGCGAAGTTTCGTCCTATGGCGTGATCAAGCGCGGCGAAGGCGCCGACAATGGCTTTGAAGTCACCGCCATGGTGGAAAAGCCCAAGCGCGAGGAAGCGCCCTCCAACCTCATCATTTCGGGCCGCTATATACTGCAGCCGGAAATCTTCAGCCTCCTGGCCGATCAGCCGCGCGGCGCCGGCGGTGAAATCCAGCTCACCGACGCCATGCAGACCCTGATGAAGTCGCAGCGCTTCACCGGCGTCAAATATGTCGGCCGGAGCTTCGATTGCGGCTCAAAGATCGGTTTCCTCACCGCCAATGTCGTCTATGCCCTCGATCGCGACGACATCCGCGACGGCTTCATCAAGGAATTGCGCAAGCTCGACCTGGAAGACCACCTCTAGCGGACGGCTTCAGCGCGACACCGTCAGGCCAACCGTCACGCGATGCGCATCCTGCACGCCATTGGTGGTGCTTTCGGAATGGTCATAGCCGTATTCGGCTGACACGGATGTATGGGCGTTGACCTTGTAGTCGGCGCCTGCGCCGAACCCGTAGCCGGTTTCGCTATTCGGGCTGCCGGCATAGCGCGCGCTGTACCAATCGGCCAGCGCCCGCAGCGCCAGCCACGAGTTGACCGTATAGGCCACCTCGGCATTGGCCGCATAATCCACCCTCGTGGTGCCCCCTGCATCAGGGCCGGGGGGGGCCACGGTGGTGGCAAAGCCGGCCGTCATGCGCCAGGTCGGGTCGGGCGTGAAAGTCACCTGGGCATCATAGAGCTGGGTCACTACGTCGCCAAGACCAGCCGCATCGAAGCGGCGCAGGCCGACGCCGGCCGAGGCGGTGACTTCGAGAATGTCGTTCCAGCGCCCGGTCACGCCGCCTTCCAGGGTCGCGTCACTTGCGTTGGGATGGACACCCAAGGCTGTCGAGGGATGATCGAAAATATCCCGGCCCAAGCCGGCCTGGCCGAACACTTCAAAGATCGGGGTCGCCTGGAAACCGACGCGCAATCCGCTGTCGAGCGCCCAGTAATTCTGCTCGGAATTGTCGACAACGACACCGCTGGTCAGCGTGGTGGGGCCATAGACATTGCGCTGCGCTGCGCCGGTGACCCCGATATTGAACTTGCCGAACTGCCGCGTGATACCAGCATCGAAGCCGCCGGAGGTCGTCTGGTGCGCAATGGCGACGGTGCTGGACAGGCCCGGCGTGCCTGGTATGGCGCGGGTCAGCGACAGGTTGCCATTGGCCGTGATCCGCGTGACGCTGTCGAGATCGTAGCCCGACTGCAGCCCCAGCCGCAGCGCGCCGATATCGATGGCGCCGCCATCGCCGGCCCGCACGATTTCCGCGCTCGCATCGATATTGACCGCCGAGCGCGTACCGATGTGCTCGAGGCCAGCCGAGGGCACAAGCAGGATATCGAAACGCTCGCCCGAGTTTGACTTGGTGTAGCTGCCGCGCAGGGCCACCGACCAGTCCACGTCGAAGAACGGGTCATAGGGCTCGCGCAGCCACTCGCCGCTGCTCAAAACCGGATCGGCAGGATAGACATCGGGCAGCAGGCGCTCATTGTCGGGATCCGACCCGTCGCCAGTCGAGTGATCGGACGCCGCCAGCGCCGGCATGGCCAAGCAGAGCGCACCGATAGCCGCAGCGCCCGCAAGTCGTGCCATCTGCCGCCGCAACCGGGCCAAGCTACTCTCCGCCAACAAGAATCGGCCCGCGGCATGACAGCCCGGGCCCCGGCAATCCTTCCACCTTATGGTTAATGAAACCTTGCCGGCGCGGCGGTTACGCGGCCTCGACCTGCAACACCGCGCCCACGCTGCCGACAATCCGCACGCGCTGGCCTGCCGGCAGGTCGGGGCCCGAAACACGCCAGACGGTATCGCCCAGCGTCACTCGACCAAAGCCTTGCTGGATGGGCTGTTCGAGCACGGCTTCCTGCCCAACGAACTGCTCGGCGCGGCGATTGAGATAGGGGCGGTCGGTTGCGCTGGGCCGGCTGCGCGTCCAGCGGACCCAGAGCGCGATGCTGACCAGCGACAGCACGCCGAAGATCAGCCATTGCAGCGGCCATCCAATGGCCCAGAACAACACCACCAGCCCGGTAATGATGCCCGAAATACCCATCCACAGCAGGAAACCGCCCGGCACGACCAGTTCGAGCGCCAGCAGGACCAGCCCGGCGACGATCCAGGCCCATGGCCCATTGGCTGTGACGAAGTCGATCACCTGCATGACAGCCTCCCCTTACGGCTGGCCGGCCGAGGGCGGGCGGCCGGATCGCACCGGCGCCGCCGGGCTACCGCCGCCAAAGGTCTCGCGGGCGATTTCGGCAATGCCGCCAATCGAACCGATGACGCTGGCCGCCTCGACCGGCAGCATCAGCACCTTCTGGTTCGGTGAGGTGGCGATCTTGCCCAGCGCCTCGATATAATTGTTGGCCACGAAATAGTTGATCGCCTGCACATTGCCCGAGGCAATGGCGTCGCTCACCATCTGCGTCGCCTTGGCTTCGGCTTCGGCCGCGCGTTCGCGGGCTTCGGCATCGCGGAAGGCCGCTTCCCGGCGCCCTTCGGCCTCCAGCACGAGCGCCTGTTTCTCGCCCTCTGCCTTGAGAATGGCCGATTGACGCCTGCCTTCTGCTTCGAGAATGGCCGCGCGTTTCTCGCGCTCTGCCTTCATCTGCCGGCCCATGGAATCCACCAGGTCCTTCGGCGGATCGATGTCCTTGATCTCGATACGGGTAATCTTGACGCCCCAGGGCGACACAGCCGTATCGACAACGCGCAGCAGCCGCTCGTTGATCTCGTCACGATGGCTCAGCAACTCATCGAGGTCCATCGACCCCATCACCGTACGGATATTGGTCATGGTGAGGTTGAGGATGGCGTTTTCCAGGTTAGACACTTCATAGGCCGCCGCCGCGGCATCCAGGATCTGGTAGAAGGTGACGCCATTGGCCGTGACCGTGGCATTGTCCTTGGTGATGACCTCCTGGTGCGGAACGTCGAGCACCTGCTCCATCACGTTGATCCGCTTGCCGATCGTGTCGATGAACGGCACGATCAGATTGAGGCCGGGCTTGAGCGTGCGCGTATATTTTCCGAAGCGCTCCACCGTATAATTGTAGCCCTGCGGTACGGTCTTGGCACCGGCAAACAGCACCAGGAGCGCGAGGATACCAAGGCCGATCAGCGTGATGCTGAGCCCGTCCAGCACGAACCCGTCAAAGATTTCCATCACTGATTCTCCCTTGGTCTTCATGTCCGGGACTGTAAGGTCGCACCGAAGCCAGCGCAACGCGCCGCTAGGGCATCGGCACATTCACCCGCCGGTCGATGGTCAGCGTCACGGCGATGACCACGAAGGCGAAGATGACCATGCCCAGCGCCAGCAGATGGGCTTCACCCCATTGCAGGCGCTCGACATAGTCGTAAAGGGCGATGGCGATCACCTTGGTCTGCCCGGGAATATTCCCGCCGATCATCAGCACCACACCGAATTCGCCAACCGTATGGGCAAAGGTCATCACCGCGCCGGTGATATAGCCCGGCCGCGCCAGCGGCAGCGCCACGCGCCAGAAGCGCTGCCAGTCGCTGGCGCCCAGGCTCGATGCCACTTCGAGCGGATCATTGCCGATGGCGGCAAAGCCATTGCGCAAGGGCTGCACCATGAAAGGCAGCGAATAGAAGAAGGAGCCGATAACGAGGCCCGCAAAGGAAAAAGCCAGCGTACGCCCGCCCCAGAGCCCGGCAATCCAGCCACCCGGCCCATTGGGACCAAGCGCCAGCAGCAGGTAGAAGCCCAGGACAGTGGGCGGCAGAACCAAGGGCATGGCCACCACCGCGCCGACCAGCTCGCGATAGCGGCTTTTGCTGCGCGCCAGCCACCAGGCGACGGGCGTGCCGATGACCACCAGGATGAGTGTATTGATCGTGGCCAGGCCCAGCGTCAGGCCGACCGGGGTCCAGATATCGCCGAAGCTCATCCCGGCCTCACCTATTCGACCACATAGCCAGCGGCCTCGATCGCCGCGATGGCTGCATCGCTTTGCAGGAAATCAACATAGGCCGCAGCCGCCGGATTGGTTTCACCGCTCTTCAGCAGCACCGCATCCTGGCGGATCGGCTCGAACAGTTCGGAGGGCACGATCCAGACGCCTGACTTGCCAACGACCTGGCTGGCCGCCACGAAGCCGAGCTCGGCATTGCCGCTTTCGACGAATTGCAGCGTCTGGGTGATATTCTCCCCCATGACCAGCTTGGGACTAATGGCCTCGGTAAGGCCGAGGGCGGCAATGGTTTCGGTCGCCGCCCGTCCATAGGGCGCCGTCGCCGGGTCGGCAATGGCGATCTTCTCGAAGGTCCCGGCCTCCGACACTGCCTTGCCATCCGCGACATCGATAGAGGTGCTGTAAAGCGCCAGCGCCCCGATGGCATAGGTGAAGACGCTGCCCTCGACGCCGAATCCTTCCATCACGGCCAGTGCCGGGCGCACATCATCAGCGGCAAGGAACATATCAAACGGCGCGCCCTGCGTGATCTGGGCATAGAGTTGACCGGTGGCGCCGAAACTGTAGGTCACGTCATGGCCGGTCTCCGCCTTGAACAAAGGCGCCAGTTCCTCGGCAACCGCAGTGAAATTGGCCGCCACGGCCACGCTGACACTTTCCGCATGACTGGCGGTGGAAAGCAGTAGGCCGGCCAGCGCGCCCAGGATCATGCGGTTCATCGACAGCCCCGATATGGTTTGAAACCCATATCGATTTTCACCCGGCCCGGAAGACCAAGGCAAGCGTTATTTCCGTTTGGACATATCGAATTTGCGTCGCAGGGCCGCGACGTCTCCGGCGATGGCTTGCCGCGTCTTGTCCTGCATGGCCCGATAATGCTCGAGTACCAGCCGCCCGGCTTCGGTCAGATGCGCGCCACCCTGGCTGGCGCCACCGCGACTGGATTCAACCAGCGGGTGGCCGAAGCCATCATTGAGCGCCTGTACCAGTCCCCAGGCCCTTTTGTAACTCATGCCCATGGCCTTACCAGCCGCCGAAATGGAGCCCGTTCTGGCGATGAGTTCGAGCAGGTCGGCCCGGCCAGGCCCGATATAGGCCGTTTCGCTCAGGGTCACCCTGAGGTGGGTCAGGCCATCCTCGGGCACGCCGGTCATGTCAACCGCGCAGAGCGGCAGCCTCGCGCGCCAGCGCCTCGATGCGGCCCCAGTCATTGGCGGCCAAGGCATCGGGCGGCATGATCCAGGAGCCGCCAACGCAGATCACATTGGGCAGGCCGAGATAGACCTTGGCCTTGGCCGGATCGACGCCGCCGGTCGGGCAGAAGGTGATATCGGGGAGTGGGGAGGCGAAGGCCTTGAGCACCGGCGCGCCGCCATTGGCCTCGGCCGGAAAGAATTTAAGGAAGCTGTAGCCGCGCTCGGCCGCCGTCATGGCCTCGCTGGGCGTGGCAATGCCGGGCAGCAGCGGAATGCCGATATCGTCTGCCGCATCGAGAATGCGCGGGGAAATGCCCGGCGACACCATGAAGCGGCAGCCGGCATCGACTGACTGCTTCATATGGAGGCCGTTGCGCACCGTGCCCGAACCAACAATGGCGCCGGTGACCTTGGCCATTTCCTCCATGACCTTGAGCGCATTGGGCGTGCGCAGGGTGACTTCCAGGATTGGCAGCCCGCCGGCCACCAGAGCTTCGGCCAGCGGCCGCGCCTGGCTGACGTCATCAAGAATGATGACCGGCACGACCGGCGCAAGCGAGAGGATGGAGCGAAGGGCGGCGGCATCTTGCGGCATGGGTCTGTCCTCGTCGGTGCAGTTGGGCAAGGGTTAGGGCGGCGGTAAATTTACCGCAACCCCGTTCATTGAAATGGCGGCAAAAAATCCCTAGGTTCCGCCTCGACTTCGGGGAGGACACGTCCATGGTGCAGACGATCAACGCGGTGACGCCCCTTGATGAGGCGCGCGCTATCCTCGCCGATCACTTCGATCTCAAATTCTCCAAGGCCGTGGAACGGGCTACCGCCAAGGTGTTCGATCGCGTCCGCGACAAGATCCCCGAGATCGAATGGCCCTTCTATGCCCCGCTGATCTTCGAGATCAACCGGCTGAAGAAGGAGAAGGACGCGGTCGTCCTCGCCCACAACTACCAGACGCCGCAAATCTATCACGGCGTCGCCGATATCGTGGGCGACAGCCTGCAGCTTGCTGTCGAAGCCACCAAGGTCAGGCAGTCGGTCATTGTGCAATGCGGCGTGCATTTCATGGCCGAGACCTCCAAGCTGCTGAATCCGGAAAAGACGGTCCTCATCCCTGACAGCCGCGCCGGCTGTTCGCTCGCCTCCTCGATCACGGCAGATGACGTGCTGATGATGAAGGCGAAGTATCCCGGCGTACCTGTCGTGACTTATGTGAACACCTCGGCAGCCGTGAAGGCCGTGACCGACGTCTGCTGCACCTCGTCCAATGCGCTCGATATCGTCAATCGTGTCGAGGGTGACACGGTCATCATGATCCCCGATCAGTATCTGGCGCAGAATACCGCCAAGAAGACCGGCAAGAAGGTCATCACCTGGGCCGGCGCCTGCGAGGTGCACGAGACCTTCACGGCCGAGGATATTTCCGAACTGCGCCACGCCTATCCCACGGCCAAGATCATCGCCCATCCCGAATGCCCGCCCGAAGTGATCGACGCGGTGGATTTCGCCGGCTCGACCGCCGCCATGATCGACTGGGTCAAGACCACCAAGCCACCGCGCGTGGTGATGGTCACCGAATGCTCCATGTCGGACAACGTGGCGAGCGAAACCACGGGGGTCGACTTCCTGCGCGGCTGCAACATCTGCCCGCATATGAAGCGCATC
>CBIGSA010000164.1:0-7792 GCA_966192215.1 uncultured Devosia sp.
CTGCTCGTCGCCGCTGAAACCCGCGTGGCCTCGGCCCCCGACGTTCCCACCGCCGAAGAAGCCCTGGGCAACAAGTGGGCCGCCTATGCCTGGCGCGGCATTGCCGCTCCCAAAGGCCTCCCCGAAGACGTCAAGGCCCGCCTGACCGAAGCGCTCGACAAGGTCATCAACAGCGATGAATTCAAGGAATTCATGGCCCAGCGCAAATTCGGCATCGACTATCGTGATGCCGCCGGCTTCGAGGCCTTCATGAAGGGTGCCGACGAATCCATCGGCCAGGCACTGCAGGCCGTCGGCCTGGCCAAGTAAGGCTGGCCTTTCAACCATCGATGACGGCCGGGGGCTCGCCTCCGGCCGTTCCACCAACAAAGGGAGAGCGCGATGAAGCGGTCACTTCCCATGGATAGCGTGCTGGGGCTGTTGTTTGCCCTTGGTGGCGCAGCCATCCTGCAACAGGCGCTCAACCTGCACCCGCTGCCCGGCATGAATGTCGGGCCGGGTCTGTTTCCATCCATTGTCGGCGGCGCCATGGCGCTGATGGGCATCGCGCTCACCGTCCAGGGCTGGCTCGTCCGCGACGAACCCGAAGAGGACGCGCCCCCGCTGGTAACCTGGTTTGCCGTGGGAGTCGTCGTGGCCATCGCCGTGGTCATCTTCGCCATGCCCTATCTCGGCTTTCTCGTGGCCGGCACGATCTTCTCCTTCGTCATCGTGCTGCTCAGCCGCGGCGGTTGGCTCTCGGCGCTGATCTTCAGCCCCATCGCCACTGCCACGATCTACTATCTGTTCACCTGGGCAATGCGGGTTCCGCTGCCGCGCGGGCTGCTGGGATAATCAACCATGGAAGCATTTGCTCTCGCCGCCGGCCTCGTCTTCAACGTCGAAACGCTGGTGACCATTTTCCTCGCGGCCGTCTTCGGTCTGTTCGTCGGGGCGATTCCCGGCCTCACCGCCACCATGGCGACAGCTCTCTTGGTGCCGATCACCTTCTACATGGCCCCCATCCCGGCCATTGCCGCCATCATTTCCTGTACCGCCATGGCCATCACCGCCGGCGACCTGCCCGGCACCTTGCTGCGCATTCCCGGCACGCCCGCCTCGGCGGCCTATGTCGAAGATTCCTACCGTCTGGCGCAGAGCGGCCGCGCGGGCCTCGCCATCGGTATCGGCGTGGTGGGCTCGGTCCTGGGTGGCCTGTTTGGCTTCCTGTTCCTGCTCTTCACCGCACCCGCCCTGGCCAAGGCCGCTCTGGGCTTTTCGAGCTTTGAATATTTCTGGCTGGCCATGTTGGGCCTGAGCTGCGCCGCGCTGATTTCGTCGGGCGGTATGGTCAAGGGCGCGCTGGCATTGCTGCTCGGTCTCTTCATCGCCCAGGTGGGCATGGACCCGCTGACCGCGACGCCGCGCTTCACCTTCGGCAGCACGGAGCTCTTGGGCGGCATCAGCTTTATCCCGGTCATGATCGGCATGTTCGCCGTGTCCGAAATCATGCGTTCGGGCCGCCGCGCCATGGCCGAGGTGTCCCAGATGAACCTCAAAAACCCCTTCGAGGGCACGCTGGGTGCCTTGTGGAAATACCGCAAGAACCAGGTGCGCGGCTCCATTATCGGCTCGCTACTGGGCGCGCTGCCCGGTGTGGGCGGGGACCTCGCCGCCTGGATCACCTATTCGCTGGCCAAGCGCACATCGAAAGAACCGGAAAAGTTCGGCAAGGGCCATCCCGAGGGCCTGGTCGAGGCGGGCGCCACCAACAATGCCGCGCTTAGCGCCTCGTGGATCCCGGCCATGGTATTCGGCATTCCCGGCGACGCGGTGACCGCGATTGCCGTGGGCGTGCTGGTCATGAAGGGGCTCGACCCCGGGCCGACCCTGATGAGCCTGCATCCGGAAAATTTCTATGCGGTGATGATCGTCTTCGCCATCGCCAATATCCTGATGCTGCCGCTCGGCTGGGTCGCGGCCAAGAGCGCCCGCTGGATCTTCGAAGTGCCGCGCGCCTTGCTCAATGCCGCCATCCTGCTGTTCTGCATCGTCGGCTCCTATTCGATGAACAATTCCATGTTCGGCGTCTGGCTGATGCTGGGATCGGGCGTTATCGCCTATGTCCTTGAGTCACGGATGATCGCCATCGCGCCGATTATCCTGGGCATTGTGCTGGGGCCGCTGGTGGAGAGCAACTTCACCACCTCGATGATGATCTCCGATGGCAGCCTGCTCGGCTTCTTCGGCCGGCCCGTAGCCGCTGTGCTCGGCATTGCCACGCTGGTGATCTGGGCCTTCGCCATCTTCGGCACGGTCCGGCGCTTCATGCGGGGGCGCGACGGGAGCGGGCAGGCCAGTCCGGTCGCCGAGTAGCGAAAATGGAAAGGCGCCGCTCGGCGCCTTTTCTTTATGCGGAGGTTGCGGTTGTGGTGCCCAGCGGAATGCAGAGCGGGCGGCCATGCACCGGGTCGGTAATGACCATGGAGCGGACATTGAAGACCGTCCCGATCATCTCCTCGGTCATCAATTCCTCGGGCGTGCCCGACGCGGCAATGGCGCCCTCGCTCAGGAAGACGAGCTGGTCGGCATAGCGCGCCGCCAGGTTCAGGTCATGCAGTACGAGCACGATCGTGCGGCCGAACTCCTGGTTGAGCCGCCGCACCAGATCGAGGCAATCGAGCTGGTGGGCCATGTCGAGATGGTTCACCGGTTCGTCGAGGCACACCACATCGGTCTCCTGCGCCAGCACCATGGCGATCCAAACGCGCTGCAACTGGCCGCCGGACAGCGAACCGAGTCGCCGTCCCCGCAGATGCGCCACGCCGGTGCCGGCCATGGCCGCTTCGAGGGCAGCGCTATCACCGGGGCTCCAGGGCTGCAGCATGGATTGGTGCGGGTAGCGGCCCAGCCGCACCAGCTCTTCCACCGTCATGTCCTCGGGCGCCGAGGGGCTCTGTGCCAGGAGGCCGATCTGGCGGGCCAGCATCTTGTCGCTGAGCCGGGCAATATCCAGTTCTTCGAGAAAGATCGCGCCCTCGCTCGGCTTGTGCAGCCGCCTGATGGCGCGCAGCAGGGTGGATTTGCCGCAGCCATTGGGGCCGGCCAATACGGTGATCTTGCCGCGCGCGATGGGCAGCGACAGCGCCTTGAGCACGCTGACCGCGCCATAGCCAAGGCTGAGATTACGCACCGCGATGCGGCTGTCCGGAATGCTATCCGTCATGGCGTTGCTTGCCCATCAACAGGTAGAGGAAATAGGGCGCGCCGATGATGGCGGTGACCGTGCCCGCAGGCACTTCGATGGGGGTGAAGATCACCCGCACGATCAGGTCGGCGCCGATCAACATGATCGCGCCCAGAAGGAAGCTGCCCAATATGCCGGCATAGACATTGCGCCCCACCAGCAGGCGTGCCAGATGCGGCGCCATCAGCCCGATGAAGCCGACCCCGCCGACAAAGGCCACGGCGAGCGCCGTGAGTGCCGCAGCCAGCGCGAAGACAAGAATGCGGAACACCGGCAGGTCGAGCCCCACGGCGCGTGCCGAGGTCTCGTCGAGATCGGCCGGCGGCAGCTTACGGGCCGCCAGCAGCACCAGCAGCATGACAGGCACCATGGCGATGGCAGTGATCTGGATTTCGCCCCAGTTCACCTCGTTGACCGCGCCGGCAATCCAGCGCGCCGCCTGCGCCGTCTGGTAGATCGGCCCGATCAGCATCAGCACCATGGTCAGCGCCTTGGCCACGGCGGCCACGGCAATGCCGAATAGCAGCAGGCGAACGGCCGACGAGGCCTGCCGGCCTGACAGGATGAAGACGAGGCCGATCGCCACCGCCGCCCCGATCCCCGCGGCTACAGGCTGGTAGGCGACAGAGGTTACCAGCGAATTGGATTCGTCGGAGAGGACCGCCAGGAAGATGACGACGCCCAGCGCCGCCCCGTCGATGACGCCCAGCACGCCCGGCGAGGCCAGCGAATTGCGGGTGATCTTCTGCAGCAGGAAACCCGCCACCGCCATGCCGCCGCCGGCCAGGGCCGCGATGACGACGCGAGGTAGCCGCAGTTGCAGCACAATGATGTTCTGTGTCTTCTCGCCAAAGCCGGCGATCACCGCCGCCACCTGATCCATGGGTATCCAGGTCGAGCCGAAGGCGACGCCGGCGAGCGCGAGGATGACGGATACGGCGCCCATCAGCGTCAGCATCAGCGGCGCACGGGCGACGGTCAGGGTTGGGGGCAGGCCACTCATGCCGCCCTCCGCTTGAGCAGCGCCAGCAGCACCACGCCGCCGACCACGGCGGTAACGGCGCCCACTGGCGCCTCCACCGGGTAGATGACGAAGCGGGCGGCGACGTCCGCCACCGTGGCATAGGTGGCCCCGATCAGCGCGGCGGCGGGCAATTGCCGCCCATGGCGCAGGCCCACCAGCCAGCGCGCCGCATGCGGCACGACGAGGCCGACAAAGCCCACCGGCCCGGCCATGGCAACCGAGGCGCCGGTCAGCAGGGCGATGGAAACGAAAGCCGCCCCGCGCACCAGTACGAGCGGAACGCCCAGGCTGGTCGCCGTCGAGTCGTCGGCTTGCAGGGCATCGAGCGGCCGCGCCAGCAGGCAGGCGATCACCGCGCCGATAAGCACGAAAGGCCCGCCTATGGCAGCAAGCACCATCGGCCGGTCGACAAAGGCGCCGGCTAGCCAGAACAGCAATTGCTGCAGCTGGGCTTCATTGGTGGTGAGGATCACCTCGACCATCGAATGCCCCAGCCCGGCAATAGTGACGCCGATCAGCACGATGCGGATGGGCGACAGCCCGCCGGCATTGGCGGCAATGGCAAAGACCAGCAGGCTCGTCACCAGCGCGCCCAGGGCCGCGGCAGTCGACAGGCCGAGCAGCGAGCCGGTGCCGAATAGGGTGCTGGCCAGCACCACGGCCAGCGATGCGCCGGCATTGAGGCCAAGCGTGTCGGGCGAGGCGATGCGGTTGCGCGACAGGGTCTGCACCAGCACGCCGGCAAGGCCCAGCCCGGCGCCGACCATGGGGGCGATGACCGCCCGCGGCAGCCGCAGATTGGCGATCACCACCGCCGTTTCGGACCCATCGAAGGCGAACAGCGCCTGCCAGACCTGTCCGAGGTCATAGAGCCGATAGCCCAGCGTCAGGCTGCCGAGCATGGCGGCAACAAGCGCGACGCCCAGCGTGCCGTAGATTGCCGGCAAAGACCAGGTTTTGCGTGTGTCTGGCAGGGCTGTGAGCGCGACAGATGACAGGGAAGTGCCCCAGATAAGTTGATATTGACAGTCACAATAAATTCTGACTGTTTGCCCAGACCATTTTCTGAGCCGTTCTGTCAAGTTTGAGGTTGCAATATGCTCACTTTTCGTCAGCTTGCCGTGATTGCGGTGAGTGTCGCTGCATTGGCCGCGGCGCCCATGGCCATGGCCCGCGAAGTCACCCATGCCATGGGCGTCACCGATGTCCCGGACGATCCGCAGCGCATCGTCGTGCTGACCAATGAAGGCACCGAGGCCCTGCTGGCCGTGGGCATTACGCCCGTCGGCGCCGTGAAGTCCTTCCTGGGTGATCCCTGGTATGACCATATTGCCGCCGAGATGGCCGACGTGACCGTTGTGGGCGAGGAATCGGCGGTCAATCTGGAAGCCATCGCGGCCCTGAAGCCCGATCTGATCATCGGCAACAAGACGCGCCAGGAAAAGATCTACGAGCAGCTTTCCGCCATTGCGCCGACCGTGATGGCCGAGCGTCTGCGCGGCGACTGGAAGATCAACATGGCGCTCTATACCGACGCTGCCGGCAAGGGCGCCGAGGGCGCCGCGGCTCTGGCCGCTTTCGATGCCCGCACTGCCAAGCTGGCCGAAGAGGCCGGTCCGCTGCTGGATGAAGAAATCTCTCTGGTCCGCTTCATGGCCGGCAAGACGCGCATCTATTACAACGACACCTTTGCCGGGCTCATCCTCAAGCAGATCGGCTTCAAGCGCCCGCCGGCGCAGGACTTGCCGACCTTCGCCGATGATGTCGGCAAGGAGCGCATCCCCGATTTCGCCGGCGACCGCCTGTTCTACTTCACCTATGAAACCGGCGATGGCGCCGGCGATGCCCAGGCCGCCGACTGGACCGCCGACCCGCTGTGGCAGAATCTCGACGTGGTCAAGGCCGGCAAGGCCACCATGGTCTCCGACGCCATCTGGAACACGGCCGGCGGCTTCATCGCAGCCAACCTGATGCTCGACGATATCGAGAAATTCTTCGAGCTGCCCTCGACCCGCTGATCCCTCCTGGCCGCCGGCCCAAACCGGTGGCCGCTCATTCCGCCACCCATCGAGACCAACATGATCAAGCATCTCGTCGCTACGGCCCTGCTGACCCTGGGCCTGGCCGCGCCATCGCTCGGCCGCGAAATCACCCATGCCATGGGCGTTACCGACGTTCCCGACAATCCGCAGCGCGTGGTCATCCTGACCAATGAAGGCACCGAAGCGCTGCTCTATCTCGGCGTCGTGCCTGTCGGCGCGGCCCAGTCCTGGGATGCCGATCCCTGGTACGACCACCTCGCTGAACAGCTCAAGGATACAGTGTCGCTGGGCACCGAAAGCGCCATCAACCTCGAAATCCTGGCCTCCCTCGAACCCGACCTGATCATCGGCAACAAGGTGCGCCAGGAAAAGATCTACGACCAGCTCGCCGCCATCGCGCCCACCGTCTTTGCCGAGGATCTCTCGGGCGACTGGCAGAAGAATTACCAGCTCTATGCCGATACGCTGGGCCTGGGCGAGCAGGGCACCGCCGACCTCGAAGCCTTCCATACTCGCGCCGCCGCTATCGGCGCCTCGCTGGGCGACAGCATCAATGACGAAATCTCGCTGGTCCGCTTCTCGCCCGGCCGCACCCGCATCTACTACAAGGACACCTTTGCCGGCGTGATCCTCGACCAGGTCGGGCTCAAGCGCCCCGCGCCGCAGGATCGCCAGGAATTCGCCGAGGAAGTGCAGAAGGAACGCATCCCCGACATGGATGGCACCCGCATCTTCTATTTCTCGGCCGATGCCGACCCCGAAGAAGCCAAGGCGAACCTGGCCGAATGGACCAGCGACCCGCTCTGGCTCAACCTGGAAGGCGTCAAGGCCGGCAAGGCCCAGCGCGTCAGCGAACTGGTGTGGAATACCGGCGGCGGCATCTATTGCGCCCATATGATGCTGGACGAACTGGCCGCCATCTACGGCGTCGATCCGGCCAAATAATACCATTCGAGTGCGCGGACCGCGATTCACGCATCCGCGCGCTCGATGCTAACAGTCTGTTAGCCAATTCCCGCCCGATGCGAAGAGCTTTCGCCCGCTTCCGGCACCCAATTCCAGACCATTGTAATACCACCCTCGACAAGGCGGGGCGAACCCTCCTAAGCTCGTCGCAGATGGCTGCCGCCTGCTCCCAATCAGGCCGGCAGCCAAATGACGCCAATGGTCCGGAGGTGCGGCCCGGCGCAAACAAACAGGCACCTCAGGGAGTTGAAATTGCACAAGAAATTTTCCCGGATCGCCTTTGCCGGCCTGGCCGCAGGCCTCCTCGCTACCGCCGGCCTCGCCATGCCAGCCCAGGCGGCCAATCTGCGCATGGCCTGGTCGCAGGATGCCACCGGCCTCGACCCCCATGCGCAGACGGCCTTCTCCTCGCTCCGCCTGCTCGAGCTGATCTACGAACCGCTAGTGCGGCACAACGCGGCGCTCGACGTGGTCCCTGCCATTGCCGAGAGCTGGGAATTCTCCGAGGACGGGCTGACGCTGACCTTCAAGCTC
>CBIGSA010000165.1:0-7720 GCA_966192215.1 uncultured Devosia sp.
GCAACCCGCCGATGAAGCTCAGCGTGATGACGGTGACCGTGGCCGGGCGGCAGAGTGGCAGGGTGACGTAGAAGAAGTTCTGCAGTTTGGTCGCACCGTCAATGCGGGCGGCTTCGTAGTAATCCTTGGGGATGGCGACGATACCGGCAATGTAGATGACGGTAGCCAGGCCCACGCCCTTCCACACATCGACCAGGGCGACAGAGAACAGCGCCAGGTTGGGATCGACCAGCCAGCCCGGCCCCTTGATGCCGAGCAGGGCCAGGCCCTCGTTGATCATGCCATTGGTGGGGTGCATCAGCACCGTGAACGTAATGCCGACGCCGACCGTCGAGACCAGGACCGGGAAGAAGACGACCGAGCGCAGATAGCCGCGCGCTGCGATCTGGCTGGTGAGCAGCACGGCCAGCAGCAGGCCGAGCACGACCTTGAGGCCCGATGTCACCACCGCATAGATTACGGTGTTGACGAGGCCCTTGATGAGGAAGGGTTCGCGCAGGAATTGCGCGAAATTGTCGAAGCCGATGAAGGTGGAGCTGAAGAGGTTCCAGCGCGTGAGGCTGAAATAGAGTGAGGCGAAGGTCGGCAGCAGGAACAGCACGCCGTAGATGATGGCGGCCGGCAGGAAGAACCAGCCCGGATAGGGCGAGCGGCGTTTGAGCGCCGGGGTGGAAGCGGCTGTGGCCGTTCCGGTCTCAGTCATCACAGCCATGCGGCAACTCCTCGGATGGTGGCGGCTCCGGGTGAGACCAGGCACCCGAAGCCGCCCATGTGCAAGAGCTTACCAGCCCGGGAGGCCAAGCTGCTGGGCCTGCTTGCGCACGTCCTCGTCATAGAGGGCCGCACCATCGGCTGCGGTGCGGATGCCCGAACCGACTTCGACCGTGATCTGCTCGAGCGCCGGACCCTTGATGGGCGACAGGAATTCGAGCGCCGGCCCGTTCTGTCCGCCCTCGGCGAAATAGGGCAACAGGTCGGACACGGCCGGCGGCACGTCTGCCGGCAGCGTGCAGCCATTGATGAGGTACGGGCCGGTGGCGCCGCCCGCCGAAGTCAGCGCGTCACAGCCGGCCGGGCTCGCCACGAAGGCGGCGAACTTCTTGGCGGCATCGAGATTGGCGGTCGACTGCGGAATGTAGAGCGCGCCGGGCATCCAGACGGTGAGGCCGTTAAGGCTGGCATCATCGCCCGGCTGAGCGAAGAAGCCGACATCGGCGAGATTGTCCGGATAGGTCTCGGAAATGGCGCCGGTGGCAAAGGTCAGCATGGGATAATGCGCACCTTCGCCGGTCGCCACCATGCGCACGCCATCCTCATAGGTGGCCGCGCCGAAATCCTCGTTGAGATAGCCCGCATCATGGACTTCCTGCAGCTTCTCGAAGCCGCGCAGGGCAGGCGCATCGGTCGCGAACTTGGCCTCGCCGGCGGTATAGCGGCTGGCAAAGCTCGGATCCTTGGCCGAGACGTTGTAGAAGTCGGCCAGCACGAACAACTGGCTGGTCCAGGTGGCATTGTAGGTCTGGATCACGGCGACCTTGCCGGCAGCCTTGATCTTCTCGTTATTGGCCATGAACTCGTCCCAGCTCTTGGGAACGCTGAGGCCGAGTTCCTCATAGATGGGCTTGTTGTAGTAGATGCCGCCGCCCATGGCCGCGCCATAGGGCACGCCGCGAACTGTGCCGTCCGGGGCCGTTACCACCTGCTTGAACGAGGCCTGCACATCGGCCTGCCAGGGCTCGTTGGTGAGATCGACCAGAAACTGCTGCGGATTGATGGCCTGGAATAGCGAGCCGGAATTGTAGAGGAAAATATCGGCCATGACGCCCGTGGCCAGGCGCGTCTTGATGATATTGTCGCCCTCGGCGCCGCCCGGACGCGTTTCGATCTCGACATTGATATCGGGGTTGGCGGCTTCGAAGGCTGCCACCACGGCCTCCGACTGCGCCACGGTATTGGACGCATTGTCGATGAGGAAAGTCAGCGTCGTCTGCGCGAAGGCGGTGCCGGTCAGTGCCGTCATTGCCATGAGGCCGGCGGACAGGCCAGCCAGCGCAGTCCTGCGGGAAGTCTTGGTCATTGGTCTCTCTCCCTTTTGTGCCCGCACCATGCGGGCCGTTCATGCCGCCGCCTGTTCGATCAGGGCGTGCGGGCATTGATGCTGTGTTCGGCGCGCGCTTTGCGGGCGACCGGGGTGTAGGTGAAGGTGATGGTGTGCAGACCCGGCGTGAGGGCGTAGTCGCCCTTGCCACCCCATGCGGCGCCATCGACCTGGGCGTTGCGATAGTCCTGCCGCAGCCGCAGCAGGCCGCGTGAGCCTGCGGGCACCTCGACGACATAGCGCACCTTGTCGCCTTCTGCGGTCCATTCGGCACGGATATCGCCGCGGGGGCTCGCATGGCTCGCCTTGACCGGCGACAGCTCGGCAATGATGGTCGGCTCGAAGATGATGGTGGCAAAGCCCGGATCGGCCTCGTCCGGCCGGAAGCCGGCCACGCCTTCGAGCAGCCACTGGCATACCGCGCCATAGGCGTAGTGGTTGTAGGAATTCATCTGCGGATTGTAGATCGAACCATCGGCCTGGATGGCGTCCCAGCGCTCCCAGATCGTCGTGGCGCCCATCTTGACCTGGTAGAGCCAGCCGGGAACCTCTTCCTGCAGGAACACGTCGGCGGCGAGGCCGATCTCCCCGATCTTGACCAAAGCCGGCAGCAAAGCCGGCGTGCCGATGAAGCCGGTGCCGATCCGGCCATCGGCGCGGGCAATGGTGGCCTTGAAGTAGTGCCTGGCGGCTTCGCGCTTGTCCTCGGGAATGAGGTCATGGAGGAAGGCCAGGGCATAGGAGGTCTGGTCGTCATAGGCCAGCCGCCCCGATGGCGTGATGAATTCGCAGGCGAAGGCGGCCTTGACTTCGCTGGCCATCTTTTCGAGCCGCGTGGCGATCTCGGCATTGCCGGTGATGCGCGCAATGCGGGCCACAAGCGTTGAGGTGATGAAGAGATAGATGGTGGCGGCGGCATCGTCGCCGATGGTGGGCAGCGGCTTGGCCGACGGCCCGCTCGGCTGCAGCCAGTCCCCGAAGGAGAAGCCGCGTGCGCCCCATTCGCGCGGGGGTGATACCACCGGGCCATCGCTGATCGACCAGACGAAATCGACCCATTTGACCATGGAAGGCAGGGCCTCGCCGAGGAAGGCCTTGTCGCCATAATGCAGATAAAGCTGCCACGGGATGACGGCGACGGCATCGCCCCAGCCGGTGCTGCCGTAAAAGCCCGGATAATCCCTGGGATTGAGCTTGGTCGGGTCGGGCACGACATGGGGCACGGCGCCGTCGGGACGCTGGTCGGCCATCAGGTCGCGCATCCATTTGCGGAAGAAACCCTGCACCTCCCCGAAATAGGCAGCGGTGCCGGCAAAGACCTGCGCATCGCCGGTCCAGCCCAGGCGCTCATCGCGCTGCGGACAATCGGTGGGCACTTCAATGAAATTGGCGCGCTGCGACCAGAGCGTATTGAGCACCAGCCGATTGACCAGCGCATTGCCGGATGTGAAGGCGGCCCTGGCTTCGGTGACCGAGCTGATCGGCACCGAAACGATGCTGCCCAGCTTCGCCTGGCCGCTGATGGTCACGCGGGCATAGCGGAAGCCCTGGAAGGTGAAACAGGGCCGATAATGTTCGGTACCGGTCCCAGCCAGCGTATATTCCAGCCGGGCCGCGGCGGTACGGAAGTTGCCGTTGTAGAATTCGCCGTGCTGGTCGAGGATTTCGGCATGTTCCACGGTGACCGTGGCCCCGGCTTCGCCACTGACGTCGAAGGCGACATAGCCGCCACTGTTCTGGCCGAAATCATAGATCGTGCGGCCTTCGGCATCGGCCCAGCTCTTGACCGCGGGCAGCGGCGCGAGCTCGCGCACCGGGGTCGTTTCATGGGCAACCAGCCTGCTCGTATCGAAGGGCAGGACGCCGCTGCCGGCCGTCACCTTGGGCGTGATGCGCGCGTCGAAGATTTCGCCGAAATAGATGCCCGACTTGCGCACCGGCAATTCGCCGCTTTCCCAGCTTGCATCGGTAATCAGCAGCGGCGCGCTGTCGCCCTGCCCGGATTGCAGTTCGGCAATGGCGGCGATCTCGCTGCCCCAGGCGTTGAAGATGGGGGCTCCGCCCCACATCATCTGCGAGCGCAGCCAGCCATCGGCCAGCCAGATTTCGATGCGATTCTCGCCCGGCACCAGCAGGTCGCCCACGGCGTAGCTCTGATAACTCAGCCGGACGTCATAGCTGGTCCAGCCGGGGGTCAGCAGATCATTGCCGACGCGCTTGCCATTGATGAAGCAGCGATAGAGGCCGAGGGCGGAGATGTGGAGCACTTCGCTCCCGCCGACGCTGGCGAGCATGAACGACCTGGCGAGGAAACTGGACGGCGTGCCGACACCCTTGTCGGCCAGCGGCCGAACCATCTGCGCGACCCAATTGCGCCCGGCATGGGAGGTTGCGGCCAGGGCCGCCGCGCGCGGCAAAACGTGATTCACGAAAAGTCCTCCAATAGGTCTGGCGTCTCGGCGCGCCATTTCGTATAACGTTCTCTGTAGATCGTTACACAAACTTTGTAAAGCCGGTCTATGGGGCAGCGAACGCGGCTTGCGGAGCAGGCGAGGCTGGCCTAGATCAGGCGGAACAGAATTTCGGGTAATTCGTGAGCCAGGACAGCGGCATACCAGCGACCAGGAGCGGGCGGGTGACGATCCGCACCGTGGCGGAACACGCCGGTGTGTCGGTCGCCGCCGTGTCCAAGGTGCTGCGCGACGCCTACGGGGTCAGCACCGCCTTGCGCGCCAAGGTGGAGGCCTCGATTGCCGCGCTCAACTATCGCCCCAGCGCCGCTGCGCGCGGCATGCGCGGCAAGACCTACACGATCGGCATATTGATGGCCGACAGCAAGAACCCGTTCTATCCGGAGATTCTCGAAGGCATCAATGATGGACTGACCGGCACGCAATATATCCCCCTGCTGGGATTGGGTCGCAGCATCGCCGCCATCGAGACCACCATCGTCAATGCCATGATCGACCGGCAGATGGACGGCATCATCATGGTTGGGCAGCGCCTGGATACGCCCGGCCTCAACGAGGTCGCCAAAAGCCTGCCGATCGTCGTCATCGCCCATCACGAGCCGACGGCGACATCATTCGACACCGTGAACAATGACGACGAACTGGGCGGGCGCCTCGTGGTCGAGCATCTGCTGCAACAGGGCTACAAGCGGCCGGCGATGATCACGCTGAGCCGGACGCTGCTGGGCCGGGTGGATGTGTCCAACCGGCGCGAACTCGGCTTCGCCAAGGCCATGCAAGCGGCGGGCCTGGGCCACTACCTGCATATCGAGGCGGCGGAGGCCGAGCTCGACGACGTGACCGCCACGGTACGGGCACTGCTCGATAGCCCGGAGCCGCCCGATGCCATCTTCGGCTGGGCCGACTATTATGCGCTCGAAGTGCTCAGCGCCGTGCGCACGCTGGGCTACCGCATTCCCGATGATATCGGCGTCATCGGCTACGACAATTCGGAGCCCTGCGCCTTCACCCAGAACGACCTGACCAGCGTCGACCAGTCCGGGCGGGAAATCGGCCGCCAATCGGTCCGCCTGCTGCTCGAGCGTATCGACGGGCGCACGACAGCCGAGCATTTCGTCACCACCCCCGTGGTTCGGCACCGGGGCAGCACCATGCTCAAGCGCTAGCCCAGCGCCTCCGCCAGCAGGTCGAAAACCAGCCTGATGCGGCGGCTGGTATGCAGCTCCCGATGCACCGCCAGCCAGATCGGCACGTCGAACGGCGTCAATTCGGGCAGGATCGATTCGACCCCTGCTGCACCCTCGGCGACATTGCGGAACATGACGCCGATGCCCAGCCCCTGCCGGATCATTTCCCAGGCCGTGACCACGCTGCCGGTGGTCCACTGGAAATTGCGGCGGGTGACCGGCACGCCGCGCGCATTGAGCTCTGCCACCAGGCCATCGGTCTCCGAATAGCCGATGAAGTGCGCGCCGGCGAGATCGAGGGCGCTGGCGGCCCGGCCATGCGCATCGAGATAGGCGCTGGCAGCGTAAAGATGGGCGGTGGTGCCGCGGCAGCGCCGGGCGATAAGATCGGGTTGCTCGGGCCGCACATGCCTGATGGCGATGTCGGCCTCGCGCCGCATCAGGTCGCGCACTTCATTGGCCGCCACCACATCCACCTCGATGCCCGGCGCCACCTCATGCAACCGCTTGAGGATCGGCGGCAGGATATGAGCGGCGATGATATCGCTGGCGGTGATGCGCACCAGCCCTTCGATGGATTGCGACTGGCCCGAGGCGATGATGGACAGCCGGCTTGCCGCCTCACCCATCGAGCGGGCCGACTCGAACAGTTCCCGCCCGGCCAGGGTGGGCACCAGCGAGCGCCCGAGCCGCTCGAACAGCAGCACGCCCAGTTCCTGCTCAAGCGCCGCAACCTGCCGGCCCAAAGTGGGCTGCGTAAGGCCCAGGCTCCGCGCCGCGGCCGAGAGCGAGCCGGTCTCGACCGTGGCGAGAAAGGCGCGAAGATGGTTCCAGTCCGGCTGTTTCATGCAGATATGTATATCGCTCGTGCGAAATTCTGCAATTTTGTCATAAGGGCCGACTTGCTATCGTCGTAGCGAACAGATGAGGCAGGCCATGGGCGAAGACAGATTCTGGGACAAGATGGCCGACAGCTATGCGCGTCAGCCGATTGCCGACGAAGCGGCCTACCAAACCAAGCTGGCAGTGACGCGCACCTACTTTCGTCCGGACATGGATGTGCTGGAATTCGGCTGCGGTACGGGTGGCACGGCGATCCTCCATGCGCCCCATGTGCGGCATATCAAGGCCATCGACTTCTCCGAGGCCATGCTGGCCATTGCTCGGGAAAAGGCCGCGGCAGCCGGCGTTGGCAACCTGACTTTCGAGCGCGCCGACATCACCAGCTTCGCCGCGCCCGATGGCCGTTTCGACGTCGTCATGGGGATGAGCATTTTGCATCTGCTGGCCGACAAGGATGCGGTCATCGCCAAGGTATTCCGCCTGCTCAAGCCCGGTGGTCTCTTTATCAGCAGCACGACCTGCCTTGGCGACACGATGGGCATGTTCAAGCTCATCGCGCCGCTGGGCAAGGCACTGGGCCTTCTGCCCCAGCTCGACGTGATGACGACGCAGGATCTGGTGCGCAGTCTGATCGGCGCCGGTTTTTCCATCGAGCACCAGTGGCAGCCGGGCAGAGGGAAGGCCGTTTTTATCGTCGCTCGCGCGGGGGCACCTGCGGTGGCGGCGTCGGGCGATAACTTGGAACGCACAGTGCCGTAGCAGATAAATGATTGAAAAATCATCCGTTTTCGGCGCATGGCGCGAGTCGGCTTAGTCATACTTTTTGCTATTTACATATAATAGTACTTTATGTAGCGTCCTCCCATCGTCGCAGGTGAACACGCCGCGACGGGCCACAATTGGGAGGACATCGTGAACATCATCACCAAGCTCGCCGTCGCGGCGAGCCTCGCTACCGCTTTGACTTCTGTCAGCATTGCGCAGGACAACCTGCAGGGCCTGGTCGTCGGTTTCAGCCAGATCGGCTCGGAATCGGGCTGGCGCGCCGCCGAAACCTCGGTGACCAAGCAGCAGGCCGAAGCCCTGGGCATCGACCTCAAGTTTGCCGATGCGCAGCAGAA
>CBIGSA010000166.1:0-7703 GCA_966192215.1 uncultured Devosia sp.
ATGGGCGTCGTCTCGGGTGAAACACCCAGCTCCGCCAGGACCTTGAGCACGTCATGCGCCTGCGCCACATGATCGGGGTTGGCGATGTCCCGGGCATGCAGGATCACGTCGGCATCCAGCACTTCTTCCAGCGTGGCGCGGAATGCCGCCACCAGGTCCGTCGGCAGGTCGGCGACAAAACCCACCGTGTCGCTCAACATCACCTCGCGCCCATGCGGCAGGGCCAGCTTCCGCACTGTCGTATCCAGCGTGGCAAACAGCAGGTCCTTGGCGAACACTTCCGACCCGGTCAGGGCATTGAACAGGCTGGACTTGCCGGCATTGGTATAACCGACCAGCGCCACGATCGGCGTGCCTTCGCGCTGCTGCCGCTGTTGCGCGCGGGTCTTCTTCACCTTCTCCAGCCGGTCTTCCAGCAGCACGATGCGGTCGGTGATCTGCCGCCGGTCGCTTTCGATCTGCGTTTCGCCCGGGCCGCCCATGAAGCCGGTGCCGCCGCTGCCGCGCTGCCGCTCCAGGTGTGTCCACGAGCGGACCAGCCGCCCCTTCTGATAGTTCAGATGCGCCAGTTCCACCTGCAACACGCCTTCGCGTGTCGCGGCGCGCTCGCCGAAGATTTCGAGGATCAGTGCCGTCCGGTCGAGCACCTTGGCGCCGGTTTCGGTTTCGAGATTGCGCTGCTGGATGGCCGTCAGCGCCGCATCGACCAGCAACAGGTCGATCTTGTCCGCCTTGACCCGCGCCGCCAGCGCTTCGGTGTGACCACCGCCAATGAAGGTTGCCGGCTTGATCTCGCGGACCTTGAAGACCTCGGAAAACACCACCTCGAGCCGGATCGCCCCCGCCAGCCCTTCGAACTCGGCCTTGCGGGCCTCGATCGAATGACGCGACAAGGCACCCCGCACGTCGGGCACGACGAGGCCCGCGCGCGTCGGTTGCGCACGTTGATCGATAAACGCCTGCGGGCCGCCCCGCTGGGCGGCCTCGTCGTCGTCAAATTCCGTCATAAAGCCTATCAGTCGCTGTCGTGGTTCTGCTCGGGATCGAACAACTGGATCGGCGCGCCCGGCATGATGGTCGAGATGGCATGCTTATAAACCAGCTGCGACTGCGCATCGCGGCGCAGCAGCAGGCAGAAATTGTCGAACCAGGTGATCACGCCCTGCAATTTCACGCCGTTCACGAGAAAGATCGTGACCGGCACTTTCTGCTTGCGAACGTGGTTGAGAAAGGAATCCTGGAGATTTTGTTGTTTTTCGTTCGCCATAGAGGCCTCTTTTCGCGGCATTGCTTGTCGCTGTTGTCGTTGCAACTACCTGCCAGTCCGGCTTTGGGACTGCCGCCCAGTCCCTGCCGCGGATGAATTCACCACACATCAAACACTATGGCACAGATCATTTTTCATGCCTACCGCGCCAATTGCATGGCATGTGGGAATTTTCAGCGCATTTTCAAAGACCGAGTGACTTGATCTTGCGGTGCAGGGCGCTGCGCTCCATGCCGACGAACTCGGCGGTCTTGGAGATGTTGCCGCCGAACCGCTCGATCTGCGCCAGCAGATACTGCCGCTCGAACACTTCGCGCGCATCGCGCAGCGGCAGGCTCATCAGATGCGCCGAGGCATCCGTATCGCCCACTGTGGGGAGCACTTCGCCGATGTCAGATGGCAGCATGGCGGCGGTAATCACGCCATCCTCGGGCTGCTGGTCCTTCATCAGGATCAGCAGGCGCTCGATGGAATTGCGCAATTGCCGCGCATTGCCCGGCCATTCCTGGGCCTGCAGCACGGCAATGGCGTCGTCGCCCACCGTCATGCGCTGCAGATTGTGCATGCGGCATACCTGCTCGATAAACACCGAGACCAGCGGCGGCACGTCCTCGCGTCGCTCCTTGAGGGGGGTCAGCGGCAGCGGCACGATGGAAAGCCGGTGGAACAGGTCCGAGCGGAACTCCCCTGCCTCGATCTGCGCGGCCACATTCTGCGAGCTCGACGAGATGATGCGCACGTCGATCGGCACGGCTTGCGTGCCGCCGACGCGGTTGAAGCGGTTCTCCACCAGCGTGCGCAGCAGGGCCGCCTGGGTCTGGGCCGGCAAGGTCGTCACCTCGGAGAGGTAGAGCGTGCCGCCATGTGCCTTTTCCAGCGCACCGACCTCGACCTTGAGGATGCCGGTCTTCTCCCGCGCTTCGCGGCCGAACAGCACCACCGGCACTTCCTCGGGCGCATAGAGCGAGGCGTTGATCTCGACGAAGGGCGCCTCGGCCCGCGGGCTGCGCTGATGGATCAGCCGGGCGACGAGGCCCTTGCCCGCCCCCGATGGGCCGGAAATGAAGATGCGCGAATTGGTCGGCGCCGATTTCTCGATAATGCCGCGCACCTGCTGCAAAGCCGGTGACGTGCCGACCATGTCGGCGCTCTTGGCGGCCGACCGCTCCTTGAGCTCGGCCACTTCACTCCGCAGGCGCGTCGCCTCCATCGCCCGCTGGGTTATATGCAGCAACCGGTCGATCTTGAACGGCTTCTCGATATAGTCATAGGCGCCGCGGCGGATGGCCGAAACGGCCGTTTCCACATTGCCGTGCCCCGAGATCATCACAACGGGCATGTCCGGGTGCTGGCTCTGGAACACATCCAGCAATTGCAGCCCATCGAGCCGCGACCCCTGCATCCAGATGTCGAGGAAGACCAGGCTTGGCCGCCGCCTTGCGATCTCGTTGAGTCCGCTATCGGCGTCATGCGCCTGCCGCGTCTCAAATCCCTCGTCCTCGAGGATGCCGGCGATCAGGTCGCGGATGTCGTCTTCGTCGTCAATGATGAGAATATCAAGTGCCATTACTTGTGAACCACCGCTGGAATAAGCGGTTCCTCCTGTTGGGCAGATGCGGGTTCCGAGTGGCTGGAACCGTCCGCCTCTGAAGATTTGCTTGGAGATTGCAGGGGAAGCGTGAAGGTCACGCAGGCGCCAACCCTGCCTGTCGGATCGGGCTCGGCATCAATCAGTTCAACGATGCCGCCATGCTGTTCGATGATCCTGGCGACAATCGCCAGGCCCAGCCCGGTGCCCTTCTCGCGTGTCGTCATATAGGGCTCGAGCAGGCGCTGGCGATTGTCCTTCGGCCAGCCCTTGCCATTGTCGGAAACGGCGATGCGCGCATGGCTCCCTTCCACCTGCGCCTCGACCGTGATCGTCGGCTTCCATTCCGAGGACATTTCAACATTTTCAAATGCTTCCACGGCATTCTTGATAAGATTGGTGAGCGTCTGCGCGATGAGCCGGCTGTCGAACCAGGCATAGATCGCCTCTTCCGGCAGGATGGTGGTGATGGTGATCTCGGGCAGCCGCACGCTTTCGAGGAACACCGCCTGCCGCACGGTATCGCTAAGATCGGTGCGCTCCGGCGCCGCCTCGGGCATACGGGCAAAGGCGGAGAATTCATCGACCATGCGCCCGATATCGCCCACCTGCCGCACGATGGTGTTGATACATTTGTCGAAGACCTCGCGGTCGTCCTCGAGCTTGCTGCCATAGCGCCGACGCAGCCGCTCCGCCGAGAGCTGGATCGGTGTCAGCGGATTCTTGATCTCATGGGCAATGCGCCGCGCCACGTCGGCCCAGGCACTGGTGCGCTGGGCGGATTCAAGGTCGGTAATGTCGTCGAAGGTCAGCACATAACCCTTGGATTCGGTGATCGAGCCTTCCCGGGTGAGCTGCACCTGGTAGGTGCGCCGGTCGGTTTCATTGCCGAGCTGAATCTGGTCACGCACCTGGCCGCGCCGGGCCGAGCGCGCCCGCTCCAGCGTCGGCGCCAGTTGCGGCATGACCTTCTCGATCGGCTCACCCATCAGGTCGATTTCGTCACGATCGAGCATTTCGCAGGCGCGCGCATTGACCAGGGTTACAGCCCCGAACGGGTCGAGGCCGATAATGCCGGCCGACACGCCTTCCACCACGGCTTCGGTGAATTGCCGGCGCTTCTCATTCATCTCGCTGGCCGTTAGCAGCGCCTCACGCTGACTCTTGAGCTGCTCGGTCATGCGGTTGAAGCCGTTGGAAAGATCGCGCAAATCGCCACGGCCCTCCTGCACCGGCACCTGTACATCCAGATCCCCGCGGCTCACGCGGTTCGAGGCGATCATCAGGTTCCGGATCGGGTCGACGAAGCGGTTGGCCAGGGCGATGCCGATCCACAAGGCCGCCAGCAGCAGCACCACGGCCAAGCCCACATACATGATGGTGAAGGTGATTTGGAACACCAGCCGGTTGGAGGCATATTCGCGGTATTCCGTGATATTCTCGTCAGTGAGCTGCATATATTCGAGCACCTCGGCCTCCACCGGCCGGGCCACGAACAGGTAGGTATCCTGATAGCCACGCAGCTTGATGACAGAACCGACCAGGTTGATCCGCCCCGGCGCAATGGCCGCCGGTATCCCCTCCACCAGCCCCTCGGTAATGCCTTCGGGCAATTGCGGATAAGCCCCCTGCACCGCGATCTGGGCCCGCATCAGCGTGTCGCCCTGGGCGTTGACCAGCGAGGTGAAAGGCAGCGACCGCGTCACCGCCAAAGCGGTCAGGATACGCTGGAACCGCTCCTTGTCCTCGTCGAACGTGGCATGGGCCTGCTCCAGTTCCTCGGCCACCCAGATGACGTCGTCCCGCAGCACCTGCGCATGTTCGAGCATGTAGGACCGCGCCACCAGCCGGGAACTCTCCACCATGGCTCTGGTACGCTCGGAGAACCACTGGTCCAACCCCTGATTGAGGGCGATGGTGGCCACCACGGCCACGATGGCGGCGGGAATCGCCGCCACCAGCGCGAACATGGTCACCATGCGGATCTGCAACCCGGCGCCAGCTTGCCCCTGCATGCGCGCCTGGATCAGCAGCACCGCCTCGGTCACCACAAGGGCGATCACCAGCAGCACCAGGATGCCGGTCACGATCCAGATCACGGTCCAGACGGTGGTCGATGGCTCGATATTGGTCGTGCCCGAGAGAATCAGGAACGAGATCGACGACATCAGCACCGAGGCGAAAACCACCACGAAGCCGAGGATGCGCAGCGAGCGGTTGTTCCGCGCAGACGCGAACGGCGACCTGGCCGGCCGGGCCACATCGCTGACGACACCCTGCGGGGCCCCCTCACCTGTCGTCGTCACATCGCTCATAAATGCCCGAAAGCACTCCGTATCTGCCGCAAGGAGGCGGAGTCTGACCCAATTCGTCCGACCCTTCAAGACAATTGTTGCCAAAATGTGACAGTCCGGCTCGGCGGCTTCGCCGCGTAAACGCGCCAGTGGCGCGTTTTCAGAGCCGGACGCCCGGAGAGCTATGCTCGTAGGGCCAAATCGGCGCGCCTACGGCGCGCCAAGTCGCTCCGGTGGAGAGATTTGAGGTCGTCAGGCCTGAAGAGCTACGCTCGCAGGGTTCGGATGCCCCACAAACTCGATCTTGTCGGTCCCTATCGCGCCCTAGCCGTTCCGCCGGCTGTGCTTGACGATTTCGATACTGTGCGTGCGGATCTTCTTGCGCAACGTGTTGCGGTTGAGCCCCAGCAGGTCTGCCGCCTTGATCTGGTTGCCGCCGCAGGCATTGAGTGCCATGGCGATCAGCGGCGCCTCCACCCGGTCGATCACGCGCTGGTAGAGCCCGGCCGGCGGCAGGTTGGGCTCGTATTCGCGCAGCAACTGTCCGACATGGGTTTCCACCGCCATCGACACGTCAACCGGACCGGCAGCGCCCGGCGCGCTGGGTCGCTCGGCGATATTGAGCTCGTTCTGCACGATCTCGGCCGAAATCGACTCATCGGCATAGAGCGCCGAGAGGCGCCGCACCAGGTTTTCCAGCTCGCGCACATTGCCCGGCCAGGAATAGTTCTGCATCAGCTTGATGGCTTCGGGCGAGATCGACTTGATCGGCTCGCCGTCGCGCTGCGCCGCCTTGAGGAAATGCACCGCGAGGTCTCCCACGTCGTCCACACGCTCGCGCAGAGGCGGCAGGCGGATCGGCACGACATTGAGGCGGTAGTAGAGGTCTTCGCGGAACAGGCCCTGCCGGATCATCTGGCTGAGGTCGCGATGCGTGGCGGCGACGATGCGCACATTGGTCTTGATCGAGGAGCGGCCCCCGACCATCGTATATTCGCCTTCCTGCAGCACGCGCAGCAAGCGCGTCTGGGCGTCCATCGGCATGTCGCCGATTTCGTCCAGGAACAGTGTGCCACCCTCGGCCTGCTCAAACCGGCCCGACGAGCGCGTATTGGCCCCGGTAAAGGCCCCCTTCTCATGGCCGAACAGTTCGGCCTCGATCAGGTCGCGCGGAATGGCCGCCATGTTGATGGCGACGAACGGGCCATTGCGGCGCTTGCCGAAGTCATGCAGAGCCCGCGCCACCAGCTCCTTGCCTGTGCCGCTCTCGCCGGTGATCATTACCGTCAGGTCGGTTTGCATGAGCCGCGCCAGCGCGCGATAGATGTCCTGCATCGCGGTGGAACGGCCCACCAGCGGCATGGTCTCGCCCGGCTCTTCCGTCTTGCGGTCGCCCGCCGAGGGCTTCTTGGCGTCAGCCAGTGCCCGCGCCACCACCGACAGCACTTCGGTGATGTCGAAGGGCTTCGGCAGGTATTCATAGGCGCCGACTTCCGAAGCACGGATGGCGGTCATGAACGTGTTCTGCGCGCTCATCACGATCATCGGCAGATCGGGGCGCAGCTTCTTGATCTTGGGCATCACCTCGAAGGCATTGCCGTCGGGCATGGCCACGTCGGTGATGAGGATATCCCCCTCGCCCCGGCTCACCCAGTTCCACATGGTCGAGATATTGCCCGTGGGGCGAACCTCGTATCCGGCCCTGGTCAACGCCTGGTTGAGCACCATGCGGATGGCGGCATCGTCATCGGCGAGCAGGACGACATGGCTCATTGTGCCACTTCCTCTTCAAGATTGGCCTGGAATGCCCCGCTCGCAACGGGAAGCAGAATGCGGAACCGTGTGCGGCCCGGCCGGCTGTCGCAGTCGATGACGCCGCCATGGTCGCCCACGATCTTGGCCACCAGGGCCAGGCCGAGGCCCGACCCGTTGGTCTTGGTGGTGACGAAGGGATCAAACAGGAACGGCAGGATATCGGGCGGCACGCCCGGGCCATTGTCCTCGATGACGATTTCCAGCGGCAGCGAAATGCGCTCGGAAACCCCGGTCACGCTGATGCGGATGCCGGGCCGGAAGGCAGTTGAAAACTTGATCTCGGGTTTCTGTGTTCTTTCAAGGGCTTCCGAGGCATTCTTCACCAGATTGAGGAACACTTGGATAAGCTGGTCGCGGTTGCCGAAGACCGGCGGCAGCGATGGGTCATATTCCTCGGAAAAGGACACGCCCCGCGCCACGCCATTGCGTGCTAGCAGCTTCACCCGGTCCAGCACGACATGGATGTTGATCGGTTCGCGCTCCATCGGGCGCTCGTCGCCGAACACTTCCACCCGGTCGATCAGTCCGACAATGCGATCGGTCTCCTCGCGGATCAGCCTTGCCAGCGGGATTTCATCACTGCTGACCGTCTGCTCCAGCAATTGCGCCGCGCCGCGAATGCCCGACAGCGGATTCTTGATCTCATGCGCCAGCATTGAGGCCAGGCCCGTCACCGAGCGCGCCGCGCCGCGCGACACCATCTGCCGGTCGATCTTGTCGGCCATGGTGCGCTCCTGGA
>CBIGSA010000167.1:0-7644 GCA_966192215.1 uncultured Devosia sp.
CGCGCGATCACCGCCAGCGGGATCGTGCCCAGCGTAATGGTTGGCAGGATGAGGTGCCGCAAAGCCGAGACGAAGGCGCCATCCTGCCCGGAAAGCAGGGAGTCGATGGTCATGAAGCCGGTGACCGTGGGGAAGAAGTAAAGCAGGTCTATACGGCCCGAGACCGGGGTCCAGCCGAGATAGCCGGAAAAGAAGATGATCAGCAGCAGGCCCAGCCAGAAGATCGGCATGGAATAGCCGACCAGTGCGGTGCCCATCAGCGTCTGGTCATACCAGGAGCCGCGCTTGACCGCGGCGATGACGCCGGCCGGGATGCCCAGGATGACGGCAAACAGCGTGGCGCAGAAGGACAGTTCCACCGTGGCGGGGAACAGGGTCAGGAAATCGCGGACCACCGGGCGCTTGGTGGAAATGGACGTGCCGAAATCGCCCTGGAAGATGCCGAGCAGGTAGTCCCAATACTGCACCCAGATCGGCCGGTCGTAGCCGAACTGGACGAGGAGCGCCTGATAGCGCTCGGGCGAAACGCTGCGTTCGCCGGCAATGAGGAGAATGGGGTCGCCCGGCAGCACGCGGACGAAAGCGAAGGCCACGATCGTGATACCGATGAAGGTCGGTATGATCAGCAGCAGGCGATTGAGTATGAAACGGATCATGTCTGTGCCGGGATGCCGGGGGCGGCGAACCGCCCCCGGGCTTAGTCCCGATTACTCGGTGATGTCGACGCCGTCAAAGGCGTGGGTGCCCTTGGGGTCCATGACATAGCCGGTGACCTTGGTGCTCATCGGCATGAAGACCAGCGAGTGGGCAATGGTCGCCCAGGGGGCTTCACGCTTGAACACTTCCTGGGCCTTTATGTAGAGCTCGGTACGAGCGGCCTGGTCGGAAATGGTCTTGGCTTCCTGCACGAGGGCATCGAATTCCTCGTTGCACCACTGGGCGCGGTTGGCGCCGCCAACGGCGTCACAGCCCAGCAGCACGGCCAGGAAGTTGTCCGGATCGCCATTGTCACCGGTCCAGCCCAGCAGCACGGCACCGTCACGGTCGACATTGGACGACTGCTCGAGATATTCGGCCCATTCCATCGACACGATCTCGACCGTCACGCCCACTTCGGCGAAGTCGGCCTGGATCAGTTCGGCCATGCGGCGGGCATCGGGGTTATACGGACGCGACACGGGCATCGCCCAGACCTTCATCGAGAGGTTCTCGACACCGGCCTCGGCCAGGGCAGCCTTGGCGGCTTCCGGATCATAGGGATCGTCGACGGTGGCTTCGTCATAGGACCACATGGTCGGCGGGATCGGATTCTTGGCGACGCTGGCCTGGCCGGCGAAGACAGCCTCGATGATGGCGTTCTTGTCGATCGCCATGTTGAGCGCCTTGCGGACGGCAGCGTTGTCGAAGGGCGGCTGCTGGGTGTTGTAGGCGAGGAAGCCGATATTGAGGCCTTCCTGCACCAGCATCTGCAGGTTCGGATCGTTCTGGATGACCTGCAGGTCAGCCGGGTTCGGATAGGGCATCACATGGCATTCGCCGGCCTGCAGCTTCTGCAGGCGGACAGCCGGGTCGGTGGTGATGGCGAAGACCAGGTCGTCGATCGGCTGCACGCCGCCCCAGTAGTCGTCGAAGCTGGCATAGCGGATGGCCGCGTCCTGCTGGTAGTTGACGAACTGGAATGGGCCGGTGCCGACCGGCTGCTGGTTCAGCATGTCCATGGTGCCGGCAGCTTCGAGCTGGGCGGCATATTCGGCCGACATGATCGAGGCGAAGTCCATGGCCATGTTGGCGATGAACGGGGCTTCGGGACGGGTCAGCACGAACTTGACGGTGTAGTCGTCAACCTTTTCGATCGAGGCGATCAGCTCGCCCATCGACATGGAGTTGAAATACTCCCAGGTGATGCCGGTCGAATAGGCATGCCATGGGTGATCGGTCTTCCACTGGCGTTCGAAGCTGAACAGCACGTCGTCAGCGTTGAAATCGCGGGTCGGGGTGAACCAGTCGGTGGTGTGGAACTTCACGCCCTTGCGCAGATGGAAGGTATATTCCAGGCCATCTTCGGACACGTCATAGCTTTCGGCCAGGCCGGGCTCGGTGGTCGAGGCGCCCTTGGTGAACTGCACCAGGCGGTTGTAGATCGGACGCGAGGAGGCGTCGAAGGTGGTGCCGGCGGTGTACGGCGCCGGGTCGAAGCCCTCAGGCGAGCCTTCCGAGCAGTAGACCAGCGTCTTGGCCTGGGCCGCGCCGACGGTCAGCGCGAGTACCGCGGACGCCGCCAGCAGCGTTTTCATCAATTTCATGATTGTTGTCTCCCGAAACTATTATACGCACCCGGCTTGCCGACCGGGGCTTGGGCGTCAACAAAGCCTAGAATCCAAGGGAGCGCAAGCAGGCAGTTTGACCATTTGGTCAATCTGATGACACGAGAAACGTCCTTCCACAGGATTGGACGGTTTTGGAACGAACCGTTCGGCAGGCAAGCAGAGGCTTGACCCGGCCACAGCGCTGGTGATCCATGGAGCCATGAGCCAATCCATTGCCACCGTCTCGCTGCTCGTCGCCGATTATGACGAAGCCATTTCATTCTATTGCGACATCCTCCGCTTCGACCTTGTCGAGGACACGGATATGGGCGGCGGCAAGCGCTGGGTGCTGGTGGCGCCGCCCGGCCGCACCGGGGCGCAATTGCTGCTGGCCAGGGCCGATGGCGAGGCCCAGCGGGCGGCGGTGGGCAATCAGGGCGGCGGCAGGGTGATGTTCTTCCTCGAGACCAACAATTTCCCCAGGGATCACGCTGCCATGATCGAACAGGGCGTCAAATTCCTCGAAGAGCCGCGCAACGAGGCCTATGGTTCGGTGGCTGTGTTCCAGGACCTCTACGGAAACAAATGGGACCTCATCCAGCCCAAGCGCTGATCGCCGCCCTGGCCTTCTGCCTGCCGGCGGTGGCGCAGGAAGCCGGCTGGCATTATTCGCCCCTGCCCGGCGAGGGTGACCGCGCGGCGCTGGGTTGTGCCCTCAATTCGACGCCTGAGACCTATGCCTGCATTGCCGTGCGCTGCGAGGACGATTTCTCCACCGGCGTCCATATCCATACCAGCCGTTCGCAAGGCGATGCCGGCCTCTGGGCCATTACCGTGGACAAGGAAACCCGCACCTTCACCGCCGAGGCGGCCGAGCCCTATGGCGCGCGGCTCACTGGCGACTTTTCCTGGGTGCTGCATAACCTGGCCCATGGCGCGGTTGCCTATCTCGCGCCGGAGGACGGCTCGTCCATGCCGGCCAATCACATTCCGCTCGATGGCTCGCTCTATGCCATCAATGCGGCTCTCGCCTTCTGCGCGCCGCGCGTTCCGGTCGAACCGAAGCCGGATGCGGGCGTTGACCCATCGAACAGCAATGGAGAAGAACAATGAATCGCCGCCCGCTGGGACGCAGTGAAATCGTCATCGAGCCGCTGGTGCTGGGTGGCAATGTCTTCGGCTGGACCGTCGATGAGAAAGCCGGCTTCGCCATTCTCGACGCTTTCGTCGAGGAGGGCTTTTCCGCCATCGACACGGCCGAGGGCTATCCCAACTGGGTTCCGGGCAACCCGCCCGGCATGAGCGAGACCATTATCGGCAAGTGGATGAAGGCGCGCGGCAACCGGGACGCCGTGCACATCTTCACCAAGGTCAATTCCGGCAAGAAACCCGGCGGGCTCAAGCCGGACAATATCGCGGCCAGTTTCGATGCGTCGCTCAAACGCCTGCAGACCGACTATGTCGATGTCTATTTCAGCCACTGGCCCGATGCCGAGGCCAGCCACGAGGAAACCCTGGGCGCCTATGACCCCATGGTCCGCGCGGGCAAGGTGCGGGCCGTGGGGGCCTCCAACTACACCGCCGAAATGGTGAAGGAGGCGCAGGAGGTCTCGGTCATCAAGTCATTGCCGCGCTACGAGGTGCTGCAGCCGCGCTTCAATCTCTATGATCGCGCCGAATTCGATGCCCTGCGCGATACCGTGGCCGAATACGAAATGGGCACTGTGGTTTATTACAGCCTCGCCTCGGGCTTCCTCACCGGCAAATACCGGAGCAAGGCCGATCTCGGCAAATCGGCACGCGGCGGCGGCATCGAGCGCTATATGAACGAGAAGGGCGAGGCTATTCTGGCCGCGCTCGACCAGGTCGCCAAGGCCAATGACGCCACCCCGGCCGAAGTTTCCCTCGCCTGGCTCGTCGCCCAGCCCGGCGTCACCGCGCCGATTGCCTCGGCAACGTCGGTTGAACAGGTGAGGAGCCTCGCCAAGGGCGTGCGGCTCAAGCTAAGCGAGGAGGATTTGGGGCTGCTCACGGTGGCCGGGCAGTAAGGGTACCCCTACCACTCGAAATCCGGCCCGTTCTCCCGCGCGCCCAGCAGGAACACGTCGCTCATCAGTCGCAGCGGGGCGGCGTCGACATCGCTTTCGTGGCGTTCCAGCAAGCCCGCGAAATGGTCGTACATGGCGGCATATTCGCCATCGCCATGCCTCAGCACCAATTCGTCATTGATGGTGAGCGAACGCCCGCCGCCTTCGAGCCTTATGACGTCGCCAGCACCGGTCTCGATATTGAAGCTCCAGATTTCCCCGCTCTCCTCGAGCCAGTTGAAGCCAGCCGAGAGTTTCGGCTGGTGCAACTGGCCCGACTTGAAGGCGATCTCGACATCGACGGGCGTCTGCCGGTTGGCCGGGAAGGTGAGCTTCGCGCTTTCAACGAAGACCGGGAAGGGCATGATCTTGGTGAAGATCGAGAGGGCGTTGATACCCGGATCGCAGACACCGAATCCGCCTGGCTCCCATACCCAGTCCTGGCCAGGATGCCACTTGCGCACGCTTTCGCGCCAGTCGATGCGCACCGAGCGCACGCCATCCTGGGTAAGAATGGCCTTGGTCCGGTCCACCGCCGGATTCCACTGGCTGTGCCAGGTCTGATACAGCACGCGATCGAGCCGCTTTGCATGGGCGATCAGGTCGTCCAGCTCTGAAATCGTGGTGGTGGGCGGCTTTTCCATCATCACATCCTTGCCGGCGTCGAGCGCCTCGCGGACATATTGATGGCGGATACCGGGCGGGGTGCAGATCGAGACCAGCGACACATCGGGCATGGCGGCGTAGAGCTCGGCCGGCGTGCGGAAAGCCGGCAGACCGTTATGGCTCAACCCGCGCGTTGAGACAGTCGCGGCCAGTTCGAAATCATCCGACGCATCGATGACCGGCAGGTGCTGGTCCTGCGCGATCTTGCCCACGCCGATGACGGCGATCCTGCGTTTGGCCATGAAACGGCTCCTTCCCGAAAGTCGGGCGTATAGAACAGAGCCACCCCCTGCCTGCCAAGGGGGAATTGTATGATTATTTTGCCGGCTGCCACAGTTCGATCTGGTTGCCCTCAGGGTCGTGCAGGCGGCAGAACCGGCCGGTCTCCGGCGTGTCCCATTCATCGGGCCGGGTTTCGGTGGCAATACCGGCCGCGTTGAGCTGGCTCATCATCCCGTCGAGATCGTCGACGCGAAAATTGATCATCCACTCCTTGCTCGCCGGAAAATACTCGGTTGTCTGCTTGAACGGCGCGAAGACGGTCAGCCCCTGCTCCTGCTCCCACAGTTCGGCAATACCCAGGTGCTGCTCATACCAGGCGGCCAGCGCCTTGGTGTCGCGGGAGCGGAAGAAGATGCCGCCAATGCCCAGTACCTTCGCCATTGTCCAATCTCCTCATCGGATGAGTATCGCCCTGAAGTCATTGACATTGGTGCCGGTCGGGCCGGTCACCAGCAGGTCGCCTATCGCGTTGAAGGCACCCCAGGCGTCGTTGCCGGCCAGGGCCGCCAGCGGGTCGATTCCCGCCTTGCGCAGGCGCGTGGCGGTGCTGCCATCGGCAAAGGCCCCGGCATTGTCCTCGGAACCATCTATACCATCGGTATCGGCGGCGAGGGCGGAAATACCCTCGACCCCGTCAATGGCGATGGCCAGGGCCAGCAGGAATTCGGCATTGCGCCCGCCGCGCCCGCCCTTGCCGCGCAGGGTCACCGTGGTTTCCCCGCCCGACAACAGCACGACGGGCTTCCTGAACGGCCGGTTGCGCTGGGCGATTTCGCGCGCCATGGCGGCATGGACCTGCGCCACATCGCGCGATTCCCCCTCGATGGAATCGGAGAGAATGGCCGCCTCGATCCCTTGCCCCCGCGCCAGTTCCGCCGCCGCTTCCAGCGACAGGGCCGCCGAGGCAATGGTGGCGACACTGTTGCGGGCAAAGGCCGCATCACCAGGCATGGGCGCAAGGTTGTCCTCGCCTGCCAGCAGGGCGTGGGCATGCGGTGGAAGGTCGAGCCGATAGAGGTTGGCATATTTGCGCGCCAGTTCGCGCGTGCCCGCCAGGGGGATGGTTGGCCCCGAGGCCACCAGAGCCGGATCGTCCCCCGGCACGTCGGACACGACCAGCGTTGCCACCCGGGCCGGGGCGCAATGGGCGGCCAACCGGCCGCCCTTGATGGTTGAAAACTGATTGCGGATGAGGTTCATCACCGCAATGGGCGCCCCCGAAGCGAGCAAAGCCCGATTGATGGCCTGCTCGTCATCCAGCGTCAGCCCCGGCGCCGGGGCCGGCAGCAAGGCCGAGCCGCCGCCCGAGATCAGCGCCACGACTAGGTCATCCGGGCCAAGGCCCGACACGGTTTCGAGCATGCGCCGCGCCGCGAGGAACCCTGCCTCGTCGGGCACGGGGTGGGCCGCCTCAACGATCTCAATCCGCTCGCAGGCCTCCCCATAGCCATAGCGCGTCACCACGAGTCCGCTCAGCGGCCCGGGCCAGGCCTGCTCGAAGGCCCGCGCCATCTGCGCCGAAGCCTTGCCGGCGCCAATGACGATCGTGCGCCCTTTCGGCCTTTCCGGCACGTGCCGGCTCACTGCCAAAGCCGGTTGCGCCTGCGCCACGGCTTGGCGAAACATCTGTTCGAGCAGGGCGCGGTCCATCATGTCTCTCGGCTTGCGATTCGATGCCGGCAAGGGTAGCCAGCAATGGACTGCCGGGACAATTGTCAAACAGCCGACACAGAGTCCGAATAGCGGGCTGGGCAAGGAGCGCCGATGACTGAACGATTCGCCATCTATTTTGCCCCCGCTGCCACCAGCAACCTGTGGGAGCGCGCTGCGACATGGCTGGGGCGCGACGCCAATGATGGCGACCTGTTCCATGGTCCGGTGGCCGGCATCGATCGCAATCGGCTGCTCAATCTCACCCAGTCGGCCAATCGCTACGGATTCCACGCCACGATCAAGGCACCCATGGCGCTAGCCGATGGCGCCACTGAAGCCGACCTGCGCGCCGCGCTGGCCGAATTCGCGCCCAAGCACCAGCCGATCGACCTGGGCCGGCTGCAACTGGCTTCGTTGCAGGGTTTCCTTGCCCTCATGGTCGATGGCGAAAACGAGGCGCTGCAGGATTTCGCGGCCCGTGTGGTGGAGGATTTCGATCCGTTCCGCGCACCCATGAGCATCAAGGATCGCGCCGCTCGCGCCGGCAAGGGGCTCAGCGAGAGGCAGATCGAACTGCTCGATGCCTATGGCTATCCCTATGTGTTCGAGGAATTCCGCTTCCACATGACGCTGACCGATCGCCTCGACGA